>NZ_FNDI01000015.1:0-258623 GCF_900100565.1 Paraburkholderia steynii
CAGGGATGCCAGTACACCAGCAACGCTTTCCGGGCCTTCCTCGGCAAGAACCGCATCACACAGAGCATGAGCCGCAAGGGCAACTGCTGGGACAACGCAGTGGTAGAACGCTTCTTTCGAAGCCTGAAGACGGAGCGCGTGAGACTACGTCCATACCCTGACTATCTCACTGCAAAGTCCGATGTCACCGATTACATCGTGACGTTCTACAACCACGAGCGGCTACATTCGGCGGCCGGCAACATGCCGCCCGCCGAATATGAAGTAACCAGCAAGAAAAGAGGGAAAGCAGAAAAAGTGTCCAGGATTACTTGACCACTTCATGCCGCCCCGCACAGGGGCGACGCGTGAAGCGCGCTAACAAATCGCGGATGCCAGCGCAAAGCCAAATAAACCAAACAGCTTGCGCAGCAAAACACCGCCCTGCAAACCCCATCGCAAACTCAAAAAAACCGCCCACGCCGCGCAGGCGCCAACGCGAGAAATGCCAGCACAAAAGCTAAACCACACCGACAAGGCATGCGCAGCCAAACACCCCACCGCGCGGCAGCGCAAAAAAAATCCACCCCATCCCCGGGTTAATCCCAGCCCAAACCAAACTCCACGCCAACCACTTGGCGTTAGACTTTCCGTGCAACATGCAAAAAAACCGCCACGCGCGGCCAGCGCGATCGCACCTGCATGGCACCGCGCGGCAGCACAACAACGAGGTGACAGTATGAGCATCAGCGTCAAACTTCCCGCCGTTTCTGTTGTCGCTTCTATCGCATGCGCAACGCTTGCGCTCGCCGCATTGCCGGCACCGGCGCACGCGGCGACACCCATCACCGTGACGTCGCAGGCGGCCACGGACGGCCCCATCCGCTATACGGTCAAGGTCACGTCGAAGCAGTTCGGCAACTCGCAGGAAACCCGCACCATCCGCTCCGGCGAATCGGACGACTTCACCTGGAAAACCGTGCCGCCCGGCGGCCCCGTCGCAGCCGATGGCGACTGCCCGGGCCTGTCGTCGCTGCCGCTCGATACGAACGGCGCCATGATCCGTCAGACGCAGATCCGCTTCGCACCTGTGGTCGCCAAAGACGGCACCGCGACCGTGCAGATGAACTTCCAGGCGCAAACGCCGAAGGGAACGAAGGCCGTGTCGAACAACGGCAAGTCGCTCAAGTGCCCGAACTACGCGAGCGTCAGTCAGGTGCTGCGCTTCACCATGCCGACCAACGGCACCACGAAGACGCTAACACTCACCGACGGCTCGCAGGTGGCCGTCTCGGCCAAACGGTGACGCTAGCGTTTGAGCATCGGAGTCGGTATCGCAAGCCATGCGTATCGACTGAATTGCATACGATGTGCATGCATCGATCACGGCGCGCGCCTGGCGCTGCACGTCAGCGTTTCGAGCGCCGCTCGACGAGCCGCGATGCCAGAAACCGATGCTCCGGCGAAAACAGCCGCCGATACGTAAGCAGCACGGCACCCACCGTTCCCAGCGCCGACGATGCCGCGATCAGAAACATGATCACGATCTGGTAGCGCACGGCCTGCAGCGGCGATTGCCCGGCGAGCACCTGGCCCGTCATCATCCCCGGCAGACTCACGACGCCGACCACGGCCATCTGGTTCAGCGTCGGAATCATGCCGGCACGCACCGCCTGACGGGCCGGTCCCTGCGCGGCTTCCCAGCGCGTCGCGCCAAGCGCGAGCGCCATGTCGACGCGGTCGCGGCGCGCCGTCAGTTCCTCCGTCATCCGTTCAATGCCTAGCGACACGCCCGTCAGCGTATTGCCGAGAATCATCCCGAGAATCGGAATCGCATATTGCGGCTCGTACCACGGTCGAATGCGGATCACGGCAAACAGTCCAACGGCGGCGACCAGCCACGCGCTCGCCCAGATCGACAGGATGCTGTCGACGCGCTGCCCGGCATACGTGCGCGAACCGCGTCCCGCGCCCGCGAAGCCCGCGATCAGCGTCATCGCGATCATCAACGGCAGCACCACGTACCAGCGGGCGTACGCGAACACCCACGCAAGCACATAGCCGATCGCGAGCAACTGGACGACGGTGCGCACTGCCGCCCACGCGAGCTTGCGTTCGAGATCGAGCTTGAGCAGAACGGATACCGCGCCGTTCACCACGATCAGCAGCGCCGCGAGCGCGACGTCCCAGAGGCTCAGGTTCTGCAAGGTCATCGCGGCGTCTCCCCGGTGTGCGCGGACGTATCGGGCGTATCCGGCATATTGCGCTGTGCGTCGTCGAGCACGCCGGCGCGCATCGTCAGATGACGGTTGCTCACGCGCGCCGCTTGCGCCGGATCGTGCGACACCCACAGCCATGCGCGCACCTGCGGCGCGGCGTCGAACCATGCGCGCACCAGGCCTTCGATCGCCAGCGCCGATTCGGGATCGAGCGATGCCGTCGGTTCGTCGAGCAGCAGCACGTCCGGCGCGAGCTGCAGGACGCGGATCAACGCGGCGATCTGCGCTTCGCCGCCCGACAGCTCGCTCGCAAAACGCTCGAGAAAGTCGCTCGCACGTCCCGCCTGCGACGCGAGCGCCGCAGCCTGCGCGCGGTCGAAGCGGACGTCGCGATACGCGCGCAGCGTGTACGGATAACGCAGATTGTCTTCGACGGTGCCGTCGAGCAACGCGGGCCGCTGACGAATGTAGGCGACGTGGCGACGGTAGCGCGGGATCGTCGCTCGCGCGATGCGCTTGCCGCGCCACAGCACCTCGCCGCTATCGAGTGGATCGAGCAGCGCGAGCGCGCGCATGAACACGCTTTTGCCCGACCCGGACGGGCCGGTGATCGAAATCCGCTCGCCCGCGTGGATGGCGATGCTGGTGGCGTGCAGCAGCGTCTGGCCGCGCGTCGCGTCGCGCCGCACAAGCTCTTGCGCGTGGACGAGGGGTGCGTCCGCTATATTCGTGTCGTGGGGCATGGCATATTCGAATGTGTCGCAGCGCATCATCATAACGAAGCGTACACGCGGGCACAGCACGTGCTGCGCAAACGAATGACGCAGGTATTTTTCGGAGCGCTCATGGCTGTGCTGCACTCGACTGGCATATCCGTCCGCAAGACAATCGGCAAGACCCTCGCGTGGCTGTTCGCGGTGCTGGCGATCCTGATCGTTGCGCTGGCGGTTTTCATTCTGACGTTCGACTGGAACCGCGCGCGGCCCTATGTGAACGACAAGGTCAGTGAAGCAATCGGCCGGCCGTTTGCCATCGAAGGCGATCTGAAGGTGGGTTGGCGCCATCCCGTTGGCGAGACGGGCTGGCGCTCGTGGGTGCCGTGGCCGCGCTTCTCGGCGCAGAACATCACGATTGCCAATCCCGACTGGACCAAACAGAAGCACTTCGCGACGCTCGATGAAATCGACTTCCAGGTGAAAGTGCTGCCGCTGCTCGCGCATGACATCGTGATCCCGGCGATCAATGTCGTGAATCCATCCGTCGATCTCGAACGGCTCCTCGACGGACGCAACAACTGGACGTTCAAGCTGAAATCGTCGGCGGGACCGTCCGAGTGGAAGCTCGATCTGCACGACATCCAGCTGAACAAAGGCAATATCGCGCTTTCGGACCAGCAGAAGAAACTCGACATGCAGGCCGTCGTCGATACGCTCGGCCAGCCAATTCCGATCGGCGAAGCGATGAAGCAACAGGAAGAGGCGTCGCGCAGGTCGTCGGCGGAAGTCGTCGGCAAGCAGGGCGCGAAGCAACTGACCGCGCAGGCGAAGGCGGTCGCCGCTTCCGAGGCGTCGGGTGCATCCGCGGTGGCGCCTGGCGTGCCTGTTGCGTCGGGCGCGTCCGTACCGGCGGCGACGGCTGGCGTGGGCGCATCGAGCGTAGTGGCCGCGTCCGGAGTGCCCGCGAGCGCGACAGGCACGCCCGTCGCGCAGAGCACGAACTCACCGCAATACGGCATCGGCTGGACCGTGAAGGGCACCTACAACCGCTCGCCCATATCGGGCAGCGGCAAGCTCGGCGGCGTGCTTGCGTTGCAGGACACATCCCGGCCGTTTCCCGTGCAGGCCGACGTGAAGGCGGGCGATCTGCGTATCGCGCTGGTCGGCACCGTCACCGATCCGGCGCATCTCGCCGCCGTCGATCTGCGTCTGTGGCTGCAGGGCACGAGCCTCGATCATCTGTATGACCTGACGGGCATCACGCTGCCCGAGACGCCGCCGTACGCGACGGAAGGCCATCTGGTCGGCAATTTCAAGCAGGGCGCCAGCGTGTTCCGGTATGAAAATTTTACAGGCCGCGTGGGTGGCAGCGATGTGAACGGCACGGTCGTCTATACGCAACGCGCGACACGTCCGTTGCTCGAAGGCACGCTTGTCTCGAATCTGTTGCAGTTCAAGGACCTCGCGCCGATCATCGGCGCGGACAGCAACGCGAGCAAGGCGAAACGCGGCGACACCGCGCGCCAGCCATCCGACAAGGCGCTGCCGACCGAAGAGTTCAAGACCGACCGCTGGAAGGCGATCGACGCGAACGTGAAGTTCACGGGCCGCCGCATCATCAAGGACCCGGCGCTGCCCATCACCGATCTCTACACACACGTCGTGATGACGGACGGCGTGCTGTCGTTCGAGCCGCTGAAGTTCGGCGTCGCGGGCGGGTCGCTCGCGTCGAACATTCATCTCGACGGCAGCGCCACGCCGCTCAAGGGGCGTGTTTCGACGGAGGCACGGCATCTGAAGCTCAAGCAGTTGCTGCCGACCGCGAAGACGATGCAGAACGCGCTCGGCGAGGTCAACGGCGACGCCGCGCTGTCGGCGACGGGCAATTCGCCCGCGGCGCTCGCGGCTTCGTCGAACGGCGAAGTGAAACTGCTCGTCACCGATGGCGCTGTGAGCCGTTTGCTGATGGAAGCGGCCGGGCTGAACGTGGCGAATGTCGTCTATGAAAAGCTGTTCGGCAATCGCGATGTGCAGATCAACTGCGCGGCAGGCGACTTCGTCGTGACGGACGGCGTGCTCGATTCACGCGTGTTCGCACTCGACACGCAAGACGCCGTGATCAACGTGGACGGCACGGTGAACCTGAAGAACGAGTCGATGGACCTCGGCGTGCATCCGCACACGAAGGGCTTCCGGGTCTTCTCGCTGCGCTCGCCGCTCTACGTGAAGGGCACGTTCAAGGACCCGCACGTCGGCGTGAACGCAGCGGCGCTCGCGGTGCGCGGCGGTGCGATGGTCGGGCTCGGTCTGATCAATCCGTTCGCCGCGCTGATCCCGTTGATTGCGCCGAGCAACAACAAGCCTTTGCCGTGTCAGCAACTGATGGCGGCCATGGAGGCGCAGCATCCGACGGCGCCGCCGCCGGGACAGCGCGAAAAGGCCAAAGCACTGGCGCTGCCGCCGGGAACGCCGGGCGCGTCGGCCGTCTCGCCGTCAACAGCGCCGTCGAAGCAGCCTGCAAAGCCGAACAATGGCGCGGCACTGCCGGGACCGGCGAACGCGGCGGACTATAAGGGAAGTTGAGAGGGAAGTTGAGAGGGAAGTTGAGCGCGCGGGCGCGGATGCATCACCCGCAATGATTGCTTCGCAAAAACACCACGGCCGCGAATCTTCGCGGCCGTGTTTCGTGTGAATTGCTACGCGTAATCTGTGGGATTCAACGCAGCGAGCGCGGTGTCGCGTCGCCCGCCGCATCCTGGCGACGCACGCCGCGCCGCGTGCTGGCGGCCGTACGCGTCGCGCCGAACTCGGGCAGGATGCGCGCTCTCGCGCGGCTCGCGAACACGAGGAAGCCGAAACCGTCGGCCTCGTACCAGTAGCCGCCGTTTTCCAGTCCGTCGAGCGGCTGCTCGAGCGCATTCGCAATGGACTCGATGCAGCGCCTGCGCAACTCCGCGACGGCGGGATACGGTGGATGCGCGCCGCGCACGCTGCATAGCAGGACATCAAGTCCCGGCAGCACATGCGCGTAGAGCACAGGCTCATCTTGCGCGCGGGCGCGCGCAATCTTGGTGTCGAGCTGACCGAAGGGCTTGAAGTGTCGCAGCACAGCGAGGAACGACTCGTCGCCGTCCACCTTCGCGCGCCTGCGCTTTTTCGGGAAGGACATAAAAACTCGCCTGAAAAAGAATTGCAAGAAACGCAGCGTCCTCATGCGACCACTCCCGGCTTCGCGCGCCGCACGTCGATCTTTTATAGCATACGAAAATGCCGGATACACGGTGATTCGTCTGTCTCACTCCAACGTTCCGTGCGAACCAGGCCGAATCGCGTCGCCGTGCGCTTTCGCATCCCCTGTGCATCTGGTCTCAATAATAGACTCACCCGCGCTGCGCGTGTTTCCGGCACCGTAAAAAAAGACATTTTTATGTGCGCCAAGCCCTCCTCGGCGTGCATTGAAATATCCGTTGGGCCCGCCGATAATGGCCGCGTCCCAGTTGCGGCGCGGCTTTCACGCACATTGCGCCGATCTGGCGAGTCGACGGGCGCGGCGCATGAGTGAAAATATCAATGGCGCTCGCCGCGCAGCGACGTTAAAGGCGCGGCGCACAACCATGATGCATGCGCGCCGCTCATGATTGCGCGCGTCAGTTCCACATGTCGGGAAGCGGAAGCAGTTGCCTCGCACGTTCATGCCGCATTGCGCCAGCCATCGATGAAACTGTTCACCAAAGGTCTATTGCTGATCGCGTTGCCGAGCGCCATTGAACTGGCGCTGCTCGGCGTCGTCTTCGACATGCAGGCGCAAACCACGCGGGCCGTCGAGCGCTCGTCGGACAGCAAGCAGATCCTGTATCAGGCGACAGCGCTCGAAAACCCCGTGCTTCGGCAAGTCGCGCGCGTGCGTACGGGCATCGTCGCGGGCGACGCTTCTTTCATGGACCGCCATGCGGCATGGGTCGATATCGGCGACCGGCTCGCGCGGCTTGAAACGGCCGTCGCCGATACGCCCGCGCAGCGCGCGCGCGTGCTGCGCATGCGTGACGAAGTGGACAGCTACCGGCAGCAGGCGCTGTCCGTCGCGCAGTCGATGCGTACGGGCGCAACGATGAAACCATTCGTCACGCTCGAAGGCGGCGAGTTGCCTGCGCAGGTGATGCGCTTTCGCGAGCAGTTGAAAGAATTCATCGACGAAGCATCGCGGCTCGAAGTCGAGCGCAACGCGACGCTCGCGAAAACGCGCCAGCGCCAGCAATGGACGTTGGTGGGCGCCGTGATCGGCTCGATGCTGCTGTGGGCGGGCACGGCATTTGGATTCGCGCGCAGCATCGGCCGGCGGCTGGACGTACTCGCGGAAAACGCGCAGCGGCTCGCCAGCGGGCAGCCGCTGCCCACGCCGCTGTCGGGCAATGACGAAATCGCCGCGCTCGATTCCGCGTTGAATCGCACGAGCGCGCTGTTGCGCGAGGCAGACGAGAAACAGGCCGCGCTCAAGACATCGCTGCAACTGCGCGCGGCGGAACTGGCGAGCGTCAATGAGACCCTGCGTCAGGAGACGCAGGACAACGAGATGTTCATCTACAGCGTGTCGCACGATCTGCGTTCGCCGCTGGTGAACATGCAGGGTTTCTCGAAGGAACTGCAGGTTTCGTGCGACGAACTGCGCGCGACCATCGACGATGCGCGGCTGCCCGAGGTCGAACACAAGCGCCTCGCGCACGTGCTCGATGGCGACGTGCAGGAATCGCTGCGCTATGTGCGCTCGTCGGTGACGCGCGCCGCGGCCATTATCGAAGCGCTGTTGCGCATTTCGCGCGCGGGGCGGCTCGAATATCAATGGCAGCGCGTGAGCGTCGGCCGCGCAGTCGCGCGTGCCGTCGACGCGCTTCAAAAGCGGATCGACGAGCGCAAGATCGCAGTCGTCGTGCGCGATCTGCCCACGGCATGGGGCGATCCGTCCGCAATCGAACAGGTGTTCAGCCAGTTGCTCTCGAACGCAATCAATTTTCTCGATTCGTCGCGGCCGGGGCGCATCGAAGTCGGGGCGCTGGATGGCGCGCTTGCAGAGAGCGCGCTCGCGTCGGCGCCAAGGACGCGCACTTACTTTGTGCGCGACAATGGAATGGGCATTCCCGCCGCCTACATGTCGAAAGTATTTCGCGCGTTCCAGCGGCTGCACGGCGATGTCGCGCAAGGCGACGGCATCGGCCTTGCGCTCGTGCGACGCACAGTCGAGCGGCATGGCGGGCGTGTGTGGGTCGAATCGGCGGAGGGGGCGGGGTCGACATTCTTCATCACGCTGCCCGATCAGCCGATGCGCTATTGATGCGCATAAAACCCAGCGCCGCTCATGCGCAAAGGCGCAGCAAGCCGTAAGCCAACGGCCGCATAATAGCGGCGGTGCGTCATACCATTCACGCAGTCGCAGCTCACGCGCAACGCATCAAACAGATGCGGCGCAAGGGCTTCGGAGGGAACATGTCACACGGGGAAGCGGTCGGTAAGTCGGTCGGCATCGTGCTGGTCGAGGACGATGACGGGCATGCCACGCTCGTCGAGCGCAATCTGCGGCGCGCGGGGATTTCAAACGGTTTTGTCCGTTTCGGCGATGGCCAGGAGGCGCTCGACTATTTCTTCGGCGAGCCGCGCGCCGGCGACCGCGCCAATGGCCGCCCGACACGCGACGAACTCGCGAATTACGTGGTGCTGCTGGACCTGAAGATGCCGCGCGTCGATGGCTTCGAGGTGTTGCGGCGGCTGAAGGAATCGCCGTCGACGTCGTCGATGCCCGTCATCGTGCTCACGACCACCGACGATCCACGCGAAATCGAACGCTGCTACGAACTGGGCTGCAACGTCTACATCACGAAGCCGGTCGAATACGATGCGTTCATCGAAGCCGTGCGGCGGCTGGGCTTTTTCCTGCAGGTCGTGAAGCTGCCGCCGGGACAGCGCTATGCGCCCGCAGCATAATTCCGATGGGTTGAAGCATTCACGAAGTATTCACGCAACATTCACGCTGCACCATCGCGGCCTCGTTCGTTCCTTGAACTGAATCATCTGGCATGACAGAAGACGTAACCACGCTACCTGCAGCCCTCGTGCTCGTCGTCGACGACGACGAAGGCATCTTGCGCCTTGCGCGCAAGTCGCTGGAGCGCGCCGGCTGCCGGGTCGAACTGAGCAGCAGCGTCGAGGTTGCGCATCGCGCGATCGTTGCGAATCCGCCCGATCTGATCGTGCTCGACTATCAGCTCGACGGCGCGGAGACGGGGCTCGACTTTTTCCGGCGCCTGCGCAACGAAGGCGTACGCATACCCGCCATTCTCGTCACGGGCTTCACGGATGAATCCCGCGTAATCGAAGCGCTGCGTTCGGGCGTCTCCGACGTCGTGCCGAAAGCGGGCGACTATCTCGACTATCTGCCCGAAGCGGTCGAACGCGTGCTATCGCAGATGCGGATGCAGCGCGCATCGGCGGAAGCGCTGCTGCTGCGCGAGCGCGAGGCGCATTACCGGATGCTGTCGGAGGCGCTGCCGCACCTGGTGTTCACGTGCAATGCCCATGGCGACTGCGATTTCGTGTCGAAGCAATGGGTCGAATACACGGGCCTCGACGGCGCGCGTTCGCTGGGTCTTGCGTGGATCGACGCCGTGCATCCCGACGACCGCGAAGAGACGCGCCGCAGCTGGCTCAGAACGGTGCGCGGCGACGGCGCCGACTATCGCAGCGAATTCCGCATCCGCCGCCACGACGGCGCGTATCGCTGGTTCGACGCGCGCATTGCCGCGATGCGCGACGCGGGCGGCGTCGTCAGTAAATGGTTCGGCAGTTGCACCGACATCCATTCGCAACGCGAAGCCATCGAGGAGCGCGAGCGTCTGCTTGCGTCCGAGCAGGGCGCGCGCCAGGCGGCGGAAGAAGCGAACCGCGCGAAGGACCGTTTTCTGGCGATGCTGTCGCACGAATTGCGCACGCCGCTCACGCCCGTGCTGGCGGGCGCGCGCATGCTCGAAATGATGCAGGACGTGCCGGACGCGGTGCGCGCGGGCGTCGTGATGATTCGCCGCAACGTCGAGCTGGAAGCGCGCCTGATCGACGATCTGCTCGATCTGACGCGGGTCGCGAATGGCAAGCTGCGGCTCTCGCTGGAAACGGTCGACGTGCATGAAGTCATCGACAGCGTGCTCGAACTGTTCCGTAGCGAGATCCAGACCAAGCAGCAGGACGTACACATCAGCACGGATGCGCATCATCATTTCGTGCTCGCCGACCGCGCGCGTCTGCAGCAGATGCTGTGGAACCTGATCCGCAATGCCGCGAAGTTCACGCCGGACGGCGGCCATATCTACGTGCGCACGCGCGACGAACGGATGCACGTGCAGATATCCGTGGAAGACACGGGCGTCGGTATCGAGCCCGAGCAGATCGGCAAGCTCTTCAACGCGTTCGAACAGGGCAGCCAGAACATGTCGCGGCAGTTCGGCGGGCTGGGGCTGGGACTCGCGATCACCAAGGCGCTGACGGACGCGCATGGCGGCACGGTGACGGCACGAAGCCCAGGCGCGCACTGCGGCGCGACTTTCACGATTACGCTGCCCACGGCCGCGGAGCCGCACGCCGAGCCCGTCGTGCCCGAGGCAGCGAGCGTGCAGCCGGCGGGCGGGCTGGGGATCTTGCTGATCGAGGACCACGCAGACACGGCCGAAGTGATGGCGCAACTGATGCGCACGCTCGGCCACGAGGTGACCGTGGTCGGGCGTGTGGCCGATGCGCTCGCCGCGACGCAAAGCGCCACCTTCGATCTGATCGTCAGCGACGTAGGCCTGCCCGACGGTACGGGCCTCGACTTCGTCAAGGCGTTCCGCGAGCGCGACGATGCGCCTGCCGTTGCATTGACGGGTTTCGGGAGCGACGAGGATATCCGGCGCTGCCTCGAAGCGGGCTTCACGTCGCATCTGACCAAGCCCGTCAATTTCTCGCAGCTCGAGCAGGTGATCGAGAGCGCGGCAGCCGTGAAGACGCAGAAAAACGCGGGCGAGGCGAGAGCGGGTTAAGCCCGCGTGCCACATGTGAGTCTGGTGAAAAGAGAAGGGCGTGTTGCGCGCGAAGCGCAACACGCCCTTGAGTTTATGCAGGCACCGCTTTCGTGGCGCTTCGATGAACCGTCGTCGTCAGGTTCAGATTCGTGGCGAATTCTTCAGCGAATCGCGGATTTCACGCAGCAGCAGCACGTCTTCGGGCGTGGGCGCCGGTGCTTCGGGCGCGGCCGGGGCGGGCGCACGCAGCTTGTTGATGGACTTCACCATCATGAAGATGATGAACGCGAGAATCACGAAGTTGATCGCTACGGTGATGAACGAGCCATAACCGAACGCGGCGACGCCTGCCGTCTGCAAGTCCTTGTAAGACTCGGGATTGCCCTTGAAATTCTCGGGGATGTGTCCGAGCAGGACGAACTTGTTGGAGAAATCGAGGCCGCCCGTCGCGACGCCGACGACAGGCATGATCAGATCCTTCACGACGGAGTTGACGATAGTCGAAAACGCTCCGCCGATGATCACACCAACCGCGAGGTCCATCACGTTGCCTTTGAGGGCAAATTCCTTGAATTCAGTAATCATGCTCATCGGGCAGTTCTCCTTGAAGTCGATGGCGACATGATAGCCAACGATCGGCGCAGCGTGAAATGATTTAGCGCCCGATCGCAACGAACCTTCGACACGCCACGCTCGTTCAGCCGATATGTCGCAGAAGTGACGAGGAACCGTCGACGCTTGCAAACGATGCGCCTGCAATCGCCAAGCTCGAATCGAGCGACGCCAAAGAACGCGAAAAGAACGTGAAGCGAGCCGCTTAAATCTCTGCTGCCCGCGCCTGTTCGATATGCGCGGCGAACGTGACTGGATCGGTATTCGTCCCGCATAGCAGCACGCCGACGCGCTTGCCTTGCAGTTGCTCGCGCAACGGGCCGAGCAGGGCGGCCGTTGCGGCTGCGCACGCAGGTTCGACGGCCAGCTTCAGTTGTGTGAAGAGTGTGAGCATCGCGGCACGCAAGGCGTCGTCGGTGACGGTGACGAGACGGTCGACATGCCGGCGGCACAGCTCGTAGCTGTATTGCTCAGTGTGCGGCGCCATCAGCGAATCGGCGATCGAATGCATGTGGGTCATCTTGACCGTGTGATTCGCGGCGAAGCTGCGGTTCATCACGTCCGCGCCTTCCGGCTCGACGCCGTACACATGCACACGCGGATTGGCCAGGCGCAGCGCCGTCGAAATGCCCGCCGCGAGCCCGCCGCCGCCGATGGGCACGATCACGGCGTCGAGATCGGGCGATTGCGTCGCCCATTCGTAGCCGAGCGTCGCGGTGCCGAGCACCGTCCGGTAACCGTTGAACGGATGCACGAAATAGCGGCCTTCTTCGGCCTCGATGCGTCGCACGATCTCGAACGCTTCATTCACGTTGTCGGCCATCACGACTTCCGCGCGATATTGCCGGCACAGCGCAATGCGCGCCGGATTCGCCGCGTGCATCACGACGACCTTCGCGCTGATGCCCGTGCGCATCGCCGCATAAGCGACGGCGACCGCGTGATTGCCGCCCGACACGCAGGTCACGCCCGCGCTGCGCTGG
Organism: Paraburkholderia steynii; assembly: GCF_900100565.1. Lineage (NCBI taxonomy): Bacteria > Pseudomonadati > Pseudomonadota > Betaproteobacteria > Burkholderiales > Burkholderiaceae > Paraburkholderia > Paraburkholderia steynii. The sequence continues at coordinate 12,549 of NZ_FNDI01000015.1, forward strand.
GCTGCGTCGAGTGCGAGCAGGTTCGAGAACGCGCCGCGCGCCTTGAAGCTGCCGCCCGCCTGCAGCAGCTCGAACTTGAAGTTGACGAGCGTGCCTTCGAGCGTCGGAAAATCCATCCGGTCGAACACGGGCGTTCGCACGACCCACGGTGTCAGCGCGAAGTGCTGCGAAGCAATGTCGTCGAGCGTCGGTATCGGTTCGCCGTCGATCGTGCGGTCGGTGTGCTGCGGCGTGGCGGTGGACATGGCGTGCGTCGTCTTGTGGGTGAGGTCCGCGTTTTGTGCCTTGTTGTTGTGTTTGTTGTTATCTGCTGCTTGCGTCAGTGCGCGTGCGCATCGACCGACATGCTGTGAATGAACTTGCCGAGGAACCGCTCGCACTGAGCCAGTTGATCGAGCGTGACGAATTCGTTTGCCTTGTGCGCCTGCACGATGTCGCCGGGGCCGCACACGATGCTCGGAATGCCCGCCAGCGAGAACAACCCCGCTTCCGTGCCGTACGCGACCTTGCGCTTGTCCTGATCGCCCGTGAGCGCGCGCACGAGTTGCGTGATGGCCGCCTGTTCCGTCGAGTCGAGCCCGGGCGCCGCGGCGATTTTCGTGATCTCGATCGCGGCCGCTTCGTGCTCGCGCTTCATCTTCGGCAGCAGCGTTTCACGCGCGTATTGATCGATGCGCGCGAAGATCGGCTCGGGATCGAGCGTCGGCAGATTGCGGAATTCGAACTCGAAGCTGCATTCGGCGGGCACGGTGTTGATCGCGTTGCCGCCTTTGATCGTGCTGGTCTGCGCCGTCGTGAACGGCACGTCGTAGAGCTGATCGAACGGGCCTTGTTCGCGGAACTGGTCGGCCATGTCGCGGATGTAGCAGATCAGGCGCGCCGCGTATTCGATCGCGTTCAGGCCGTTGGGCGTGAGCGACGAATGCGCCGCGAAGCCGCGCACGCAGCACTGGTAAGCGTTGATGCCCTTGTGCGCGATGATGGGCCGCATGCTGGTCGGCTCGCCGACGATACAACCGTCCGGCTTGACGCCGCGCTTCATCAGGTCGGCGATCATCAGCGGCGCGCCGACGCAACCCACTTCTTCGTCGAACGAGAACGCCAGATGGATCGGTTTGGCGAGCTTGGTCTGCTGCATTTGCGGCACAAGCGTCAACGCCGCGCCGATAAAGCCTTTCATGTCGCAGGTACCGCGCCCATAAAGCTTGTCGCCGCGTATTTCAGGCTTGAACGGATCGCTGTCCCATTTCTGGCCGTCGACGGGCACGACGTCCGTGTGCCCCGATAGCACGATCCCGCCATTGGTCTCGCCGTCATGCGCCGGAATCGTCGCGAACAGGTTGGCCCATTTGCCGCTTTCGTCGTGCGTGAGGGTGGCTTCGACACCGCGTTCGCGCAGCGCGTCGCGCACCGTTTCGATCAGGCCGAGATTCGGATTGCGGCTGACCGTGTCCATCGACACGAGGCGTGTGACCCAGGGAAGCGAAGCGGGGGAAGGGGACTCGGCGGATGCAGCGGAAGAGGACGACGTTTGGGCGGACAGCGCTTTGTCAGCGACCTGTGACATGACTTGGGCTCCAGCTTGGGTGTGTTTTGATGATACCCAAAAAACGCTTAATTAGCCAAAGCTCATAAAGCCCGGTTGCTTGCGGGACGGGGCTTTGCGCGATGCAGCAATTGATGGCGCGCGCTGAAATCGTTATCGGCGACGGGTCAGGCTCGTTGCGCGTCAGGAGCGAGCAGCGTGAGCAACGCGCTTTCGTACGCGCGATAGACGGGCGCGATGCTGGCGAGTTCGATGCGCTCGTTCGCCGCATGAATGCCTTCGCATTGCACGCCAAAGCCGCACAACGCAGGCACGCCGAGCGACGCGAGGTAATTGCCGATGTTCGACGGTCCCGCGACGGCCAGCGTGACACCAGCGTCAACTTCGTTGCGTACCGCGTGATACAGCGATTGCGTCATCGGATGCGAATCCGGTACGCGATACGCGGGCCAGCCCGCGATCCATTCGATCGACGTCGCAAGCGACGGATCGTGTTGTGAGTCCTGATCGCGAACGATGCCTTCGATCACGCGCCGCGCTTCTGCGGCATCGAAGCCCGGCGTGAGGCGGCAATCGACGGTGAGTTCGCAATGATCCGGCACGCTGGTGAATGTGCCGTCGCCCGCGCGGATGCCGGTGACGGTCAACTGCGCGGGGCGATCGAATGCGTCGTCCACGGGCAGCGCGACTTCGTTTAAAGCAGCGGCAAGGTGCGCGCCGCGTATCGCCGCATTGAGTCCGCGCGTGCTGCTCGCGCCGGAGTGCGCAGCGACGCCGCGCACGACGAGCTTCGCGCGAATGAACCCGCGCGCGCCGACGATGATGCGGTCGATGCCCGGATAGCCGATCAATACGCCATCAGGTTTCACCGCATCAGGCGCATCGAAGAACGCGTGGGCACCGCCGAAACGGCCCGTATGCTCGTCGAGATCGTAGAGCACGCCGAGCGTGCCCGCGAGCGCATCGATGCGCTGGGCGAACGCAGTGGCGAGGTGCGCGAAGATTGCGACTGCGGCTTTGCTGTCGGCGCTGCCGCGTCCGTAGAGCCAGCCGTTTTCAACGTGCGCAGCGAGCGGCGGATAAGTCCACGTGGATTCGTCGCCGAAGCTTGCGGTGTCGAGCGTCGCGTTGAGCAGGTAATGCGGGCCGTGATCCGAGCCGCGTATTTCCACGTGAAGCGCGAGCGGCTGTCCATCGTCGGCAACGAGGCGGCGCGTGCGCACACCACGCGCGTCAAACCACGCCTCGATGCATTCGAGCACGGGCGCGCACGCATCGATGCCGCCGCGGCTAGGCACGCGCACGAGCGCCGTCAACAGTTCAACGATCGATGCCGTGTCGACAGCGTCCGTCATCTGCTGGCCTTATGAAGCGACACGCCGGTCCGCCGCGCCCTTCACCGGCGCGCCTAGCGCGCGCAACGTTTCCTTCACGGTCGCGACGCGCACGGTGAAATCGGGACTCCGGCTTTCGATACGCAGCTTGTCCTGACCCGCGAGCTTGATGTGCTTGTGTTTCTGCACCATCTCGATGATCCGCATCGCGTCGATGGGCGGATTCGGAATGAACTGCAGGCCGATCACCGCTTCGCCCGCGTCGATCTTCGAGATGCCGAGCGGCTTCGCGGCGAGGCGCAAGCGGTGCGTTTCGACGAGCGCATGCGCCTGCGGCGGCATCTTGCCGAAGCGGTCGATCAGCTCTTCCTGAATGCCGTCGATGGAATCGTTGTGCTCGCAGTTCGCCAGCCGCTTGTACAGCGACAGACGCTCCTGCACGTCGCCGCAATAGTCGGCGGGCAGGATGGCGGGCGTGTGCAGATTGATCTCGGTCGTCGCCGCCAGCGGTGCGGTGAGGTCCGGCTCCTTGCCGTTCTTCAGCGCCTTGACGGCGTCGTTCAGCATGTCGGTGTAGAGCTGGAAGCCGATCTCGTGAATTTCGCCCGACTGCTTGTCGCCAAGCACTTCGCCCGTGCCGCGAATTTCGAGGTCGTGCATCGCGAGATAGAAGCCCGCGCCGAGTTCTTCCATCTGCTGAATGGCTTCCAGACGCCGTTGCGCCTGCTTCGTCAGCCCTTGCGGATCATGCACGAGCAGATACGAATACGCCTGGTGATGCGAACGGCCGACGCGTCCGCGCAACTGGTGCAACTGCGCGAGACCGAATTTATCGGAGCGGTGAATCAGGATCGTGTTCGCGCTCGGCACGTCGATGCCCGTTTCGATGATCGTCGTGCAGAGCAGCACGTTCGCGCGCTGCGCGACGAAATCGCGCATCACGCGTTCGAGTTCGCGCTCGTGCATCTGGCCGTGCGCCACCGCGATGCGCGCTTCGGGCACGAGTGCTTCGAGCATCTGCCGGCGGTTTTCAATCGTCTCGACTTCGTTGTGCAGGAAGTACACCTGGCCGCCGCGCTTCAGTTCACGCAGCATGGCTTCGCGGATCACGCCGTCTTCTTCGCGACGCACGAAGGTCTTGATCGCGAGGCGCTTTTGCGGCGCCGTCGCGATCACCGAGAAATCGCGCAAGCCTTCCAGCGCCATGCCGAGCGTACGCGGAATCGGCGTCGCGGTGAGCGTGAGCACGTCGACTTCGGCGCGCAGCGCTTTCAGCGCTTCCTTCTGGCGCACGCCGAAACGGTGTTCCTCGTCGATGATGACGAGCCCCAGCCGCTTGAACTGCACATCCGACGACAGCAGCTTGTGCGTGCCGATCACAATATCGACAGTGCCTTCGTTGATCTGCTGGATCGACGCGCTGACTTCCTTCGTGCTCTTGAAGCGCGACAGTTCGGCGATGCGCACGGGCCAGTCGGAGAAGCGGTCGGTGAAGGTCTGCGTGTGCTGTTCGGCGAGCAGCGTGGTGGGTGAAAGCAGCGCGACCTGCTTGCCGCCCATCACCGCGATGAACGCCGCGCGCAGCGCGACTTCCGTCTTGCCGAAACCGACGTCGCCGCAGACGAGGCGGTCCATCGGCTTGCCGCTCGTCATGTCGCCGATCACGGCGGCAATGGCAGCGGCCTGGTCGGGCGTTTCCTCGAAACCGAAGCTCTCGGCGAACTTCACGTAATCGCGCGGTTCGAGCGCGAACGCGTGGCCTTCGCGCGCGGCGCGGCGCGCATAGAGGTTCAGCAGTTCGGCGGCCGTGTCGCGGATCTGCTGCGCGGCCTTGCGCTTGGCCTTTTCCCACTGGCCCGAACCGAGCGCGTGCAGCGGTGCGCTTTCGGGATCGGCGCCGCTGTAGCGCGAGATCACATGCAGTTGCGCGACGGGCACGTAGAGCTTGCTGTCGCCCTGGTATTCGAGGTGCAGGAACTCGGTTTCGCCTTCGCCGAGATCCATCGTCACGAGGCCCATATAGCGGCCGATACCATGCTGCGAATGCACGACCGGGTCGCCGACCTTCAGCTCCGACAGGTCGCGCACCATCGAATCGACATTGCTCGCCTGTTCCTGGCGACGGCGTCCCGCGCGTCTTGCGAGCGGGCCGTACAGTTCCGTCTCAGTGAGGATCGCGACGCCTTCGCCCGGAATCGCGAAGCCGTTCGCGAGCGGCGCAACGCCGAGCGCGAAGCGCGCGTCGGAGGTCAGCCAGTCGCCGTAGCTGTCGGCGGAAGTGGGGCGCAGCGCGTTGTCCGCGAGCAGTTGCGCGATCGTCTCGCGGCGGCCCGCCGATTCCGCGGCAAACAGCACGCGGTTCGGCGTCGTGGCGAGCCACGCGCGCAAGGCGGCGACGGGATCGTCGGCGTGGCGGTCGATCGCGAGATTGGGCAGCGGCACGGCCCAGCCGCCGCCCGCATTGCCGGGCAGCGACAGCCGCGCGAACGGCTTGGCGAACGTGAAGAAATCTTCGTCCGACAGGAACAGGCGCTGCGGTTCGAGAATCGGCCGGTCGCGGTCGTGCGACAGGAAGTTGTAGCGCTGCTTGGTATCTGCGGTGAAGCGCCGGATGGCCGCGTCCAGATCACCGACGAACGCGAGTTGCGCGCCTTCAGGCAGGTAGTGAAAGAGCGTCGCCGTCTCTTCGAAGAACAGCGGAAGATAGTATTCGATACCCGCCGACGGCACGCCGTTGCCGATGTCCTTGTAGATCGACGCACGGCTCGGATCGCCCTCGAACACTTCGCGCCAGCGGCTGCGAAACGCGGTGCGCGCGGCTTCGTCGAACGGAAACTCACGGCCGGGCAACAGCCGCACGTCCTTCACGGGATACAGGCTGCGCTGCGAATCGGGATCGAACGCACGGATCGAATCGACCTGATCGTCGAACAGGTCGATCCGGTACGGCAGTGGCGAGCCCATCGGAAACAGGTCGATCAGCGAGCCGCGCACGCAGTATTCGCCGGGCCGCACGACCTGGCTCACGTGCTCGTAGCCGGCCAGCGTCAATTGGGCTTTCAGCTTCGCTTCGTCGAGACGTTCTCCCTGCGAGAACGAAAAGGTGTAGGCCGCCATGAAGGAGGCGGGCGGCATCCGGTACAGCGCAGTCGTCGCCGGTACGAGCAGGATGTCGCAGCGTGCTTCGCCCAGGTCGTGCAGCGTCGCGAGACGCTCGGAGACGAGATCCTGGTGCGGCGAGAACGAGTCGTACGGCAGTGTTTCCCAGTCGGGCAGCAGGCGCACGCGCGCTTCAGGCGCGAAGAACGCGAGTTCCTGTGTCAGCCGCTGCGCGTCGACGGCGCTCGCGCAGACGACGGCCAGCAGCGGCATCTGCGTCTTGTGCGCGAGGTGGTAGCGCGCTATCAGCAGCGCGTCGGACGAGCCGTGCGTGCCGTCGAACACGAAACGCTGGCCGGCCTTGACCAGCGCGACGGGCGTTGAGGAGGACTGCGTGGATGCGGCGATGTCGGGCATAAAAGGGAAACGGCCTTTGGGTGACGCCAATGAACAACGGTTCAACGATCGACTGCAAACGGATGACGGCAAATGGATGACGGCAAACGGAACCGCAAACTGGGCTGCAAACGGCTAAAAACACCACCAGCCCGCAAGACGCGAACCAATGGAACCCCCCAGCGGACGCCTTGTGGGCGCGTCGCTGGCGGCGCGTGAGCGGCAAGTTTACGCGTGCCGGGGCATGCGTGCCGAAGACCTATTATAAAATCCGTCCTTCACTTTCACCTGCAACGCGTCCGCTCCGTGACTTCCCGCCTCTTTGCACTGATTCCTTGCGCCGGTACCGGCAGCCGTTCGGGCGCGTCGATGCCCAAGCAATATCGAACCGTCGCGGGACGCGACATGCTGTACTACTCGCTTGCAGCGTTCGACGCCTGCAGCGAGTTCGCGCAGACGCTTGTCGTGATCGCGCCCGACGACCAGCACTTCGACGCGCGCCGCTTCGCGGGCCTGCGCTTCGCCGTGCGGCGTTGCGGCGGGGCGTCGCGGCAGGCTTCCGTGCTCAACGGGCTGCATGCGCTAGCCGAGTTCGGCGCGCGCGACGACGACTGGGTGCTGGTACACGACGCGGCGCGCCCCGGCATCACGCCCGCGCTGATCCGCGCGCTGGTCGGCACGCTCAAGGACGACGCCGTGGGCGGCATCATGGCGCTGCCCGTCGCGGATACGCTCAAGCGGGTGACGCCCAATACAGACAACCGCATTGACCACACCGAACCGCGTGACGGCCTGTGGCAGGCGCAGACGCCGCAGATGTTCCGGATCGGCATGTTGCGCGAAGCGATTCTGCGCGCGCAAGGCGACGGCCACGATCTCACCGACGAAGCGAGCGCGATCGAATGGTCGGGGCACGCGCCGAAACTGGTTCAGGGCAGCTTGCGTAATTTCAAGGTCACGTATCCGGAAGATTTCGATCTGGCCGAAGCGATACTCGGGCGCGGCACGACGGGCTGACGGGCGCCTGGCCTGCGTTCTCCGGACGTGGGCGCGCGGCCGTCATGGCTTAAGCATCATCACAACGCTTTCACGAAACAACGGAACCCCACGCATATGGATTTGAGAATCGGACAAGGCTACGACGTTCACGCATTGGTACCGGGACGCCCGCTCATCATCGGCGGCGTGACGATTCCGTACGAGCGCGGGCTGCTCGGCCATTCGGATGCCGACGTGCTGCTGCACGCAATCACCGACGCGCTGTTCGGCGCGGCCGCGCTCGGCGATATCGGCCGTCATTTCCCGGATACCGCGACCGAGTTCAAGGGCGCGAACAGCCGCGTGCTGCTGCGCGAATGTGCGGCACGTATCGCGAAGGCGGGCTTCACGATTCAGAACGTCGACAGCACCGTGATTGCACAGGCGCCGAAGCTCGCGCCGCATATCGACGGGATGCGCGCGAATATCGCCGAAGACCTGAATCTGCCCATCGACCGCGTCAACGTGAAAGCGAAGACCAACGAAAAGCTCGGCTATCTGGGTCGTGGCGAGGGCATTGAAGCGCAGGCGGCTGCGCTGTTGCTGCGCGCCTGAACGTTGCTGCGTAGTTGTGTAGAGCGGGTCAGATTTGCCTGATCCGCGCGTGTGCGTTTGCATGAACGTGCATCATTTGCCGGTTTCGCGCGCTAACGTGCATTAAAAAAATCGATAGTCGCCGTCGCGCATTTTTGTCGATATTTGTCCGCTTAGAGTGGTCCGCATGAAGTCAAGCGGACGGACAATGACGGCGGTCGACACGCACGTCAAACATTCAGGACACGCGAAAGAGTACGTACGAGGTCTCAACGGGCTGAGAGCGCTGGCCGTCGTGCTGGTGTTCCTGTCGCACAAGGCGCACGTCGAGACCGTCGACGTCGGCAAGCTCGGCGTCTGGATCTTCTTTCTCATTAGCGGTTTTCTGATCATCGGGGAACTGCATCGCAATCGCGTGCGTATCGAAGCGGGCAACGCGCGCCGCGAAGCCGTGATGTGCGTGTTCTTCATGAAGCGCGCATTGCGCATCTTCCCGATCTACTACTTGTTGCTGCTCGCGCTGACGATCGCGCATGCGCTGTTCTATCAGCGCGATGTGGATCTCGGTCTGGCGTGGCATTACTTTTTTCTGTCGGACTACTGGATCGGCGTGGTGAAGGACGGCTGGCCGGGGACGGTGTCGCACTTCTGGAGTCTCGCCGTCGAGCAGCAGTTCTATCTCGTCGCGCCGTTTCTGCTTGTGCTGACGCCGGCGTCGCGGCATCGGATGGTGTGCGCGCTTGTGGTGCTGACGGGCGTCGCTGGTCATCTCGCGATGCATGCTGCGGGCGCCAGCGAGCCGTTGATCTACGCGTTATCGCCGTTGAATTTCGCGCTGCTCGCGCTCGGTGGACTGTGCGGGATGTTGGGGCAGGAGACTGGTCTTGCGCGCGCGGCGGGGCATTTTTCAACGGGCATGGCCGGCGCACTCGGTGTGCTGATATTCGCGACGCAGCCGGCATGGAGCAATTGGGCCTTACCGTTTTCAGCCGCCAGTTCCCCGTGGATCGACATCGGCCTTGCGCTCTCGCTCTGCGTGCTGTTCGCGTGGATCGTACACCGTCCGGGCAGCATCGTCGTGTCGGCGCTCGAACTCAAACCGCTCGACTATCTCGGCACGATAAGCTACGGCTTCTATCTGTTCCACAACCTGATTCCGTCGAAGCTCGGCTTCGCTCCGGCCTGGTTTGCCGCGCCGACATGGATTCACGTACTGTGCGCGCTCACGCTGCAATTCGCGCTTGCCGTGCTGCTCGCGCATCTGTCGTGGCATCTGATCGAGAAGCGGCTGCTCGAACTAAAGAAGCCTTTCGAGGCCGCGATAGGGCGCAGATTGCCGGCGCGCCGTCTGCGCACCCAAACGCAACCGCGCTGACATGTGAATCGCGAAAGCAAAAACGCCACGCATTCGGCGTGGCGTTTCTCTTCAGGCGCGAAGTGCGAGCGGCTTACTTGCCTTCAGCCACGATCACTTGTGCAGCCGCATTGACGACAGCTGCAATGCGACCCACGTCGCGCAGTTGCGTCGAACTCATGCCTTCGTTGACCAGCGTGTCGAAGTGCGACTTCACGCAAAAATGGCACTTGCCGATGATCGACGCGGCCAGTGCGTACATTTCGAAGCGACGCTTGTCGACGCCGCCATGCGACGCGTACGCGTTCATCCGCAAGCCAGCCGGCTGCGATTTCAGATCGGCGTTTTCCGTCATCTCGACGTACGGATACCAGACGTTGTTCATGCCCATCAGCGCGGCGGCCGTCAGCGCGCCATTGACTTCTTCCGGCGACAGTACGCCCGCTTCGCGGATCGCGGCGATGATCTTCGGGCTCTTCGCAGCGAACGCGGCGGCCAGCGCGACGCCAACGGCATCGTTGCCTTGCAGCGATGAACGCGCAATCGTGCCGTCCAGATTCAGGCGAATGTCTTTGGCGTAATCAGGAATAAGCTCTTTAATCGCTGCGATGAATTCCATTGATATCTCCTATCAAATTGCCGATAAAAAAGCCCGCTGGCCTTTTCAAGCTTAGCGGGCTTTCAACTGCGAGTCCTTACAGCGTCGCGCCGCCGACAGCGCGGTTGCACGGGCACAGTTCGTCCGTTTGCAGACCGTCCAGAATACGCAGAACTTCTTCCGGGTTACGGCCGACGTTCAGGTTGTTCACCGAAACGTGCTGGATCGTGTTGTCCGGATCGACGATGAACGTGGCGCGCAGTGCGACGCCAGCTTCCTTGTCGCGCACGCCGAGCTGGTCGATCAGTTCGCCCTTGACGTCGCCGAACGCGTAGTGGTTCAGCTTGTTCAGGTCCTTGTGTTCACGGCGCCATGCGAGCTTGACGAATTCGTTGTCGACGCTGCCGCCGAGCAGGACGGCATCGCGCTCTTCGAAGTCTTTGGCCAGCTTGCCGAACTCGACGATTTCCGTCGGGCAAACGAACGTGAAGTCCTTCGGGTAGAAATAGATGATCTTCCACTTGCCCGGGAACGACGATTCGGTGATTTCTTCGAACGCCGATACGCCGTTCTCTTCGTGGTTGTTGAAACCTGGCTTCGCAGCCGTCACGGTAAAGGCTTCGACTTTATCGCCGACAGTTTTCATGCGTTGACTCCTTGAGAATTGGCAAATGAGATTCACGACAACCCGCTCAAACTACCTGCTGGCTGTAACGAACACGTTACACGCTTAAGACTATAACTCTATTAATAAATCATATCAATAGTTTTTCTCTAACAAAGTGGATGGATTTTCTCGAACGCGGCGATAGGGCAGTTTGGGAATAATCGGTTTCGCACGGAATCGGGGAAAATATTGCACAAAAAAGCAGCGGCCCGAAATGGATGCCGGCTACTTCAGCCGGATCTCTGGCCGTTTCAGACGCTTTTGGCGAGCGGAAACTCGATCGTCACTTCGAGCCCCGGCAGCGGCGTGCGGTTGCGCAGTCGCAACGCGCCCCGATAGCGTCCGACGAGCCGCTGCACGATCGCCATCCCAAGCCCCGTGCCATTGGCCTGCGTGCGCGCCGAGTTCACACGGTAGAACGGGCGCGTGACGAGCGCGAGCTGATCTTCGGGAATGCCTGGACCTTCATCGACCACCGACAACTCGACTCGCGAATGCGACACCCGCGTCTCAAGAATCACATGCGGGATGCCATCGGACTCGGACAGTCCGTACTTGCGCGCGTTCTCGATCAGATTGCCGACGACTCGCCGGATATCCGTCTCGTCCGCTTCGATCACGGCGGACGGCGCCAGCCGCGTAACCAGACGCATGCCGTCTTCGCTCGACATACGCGCAGCCAGTTCTCCTGCGATCACCGAAAGGTCGACAGGTTCCGGCATCCGCTGCACAGGGCGCGCGTAGTCAAGGAAGCGCCCGATGATCATGTCCATCTGCTCGATGTCGTCGATCATCGCGTCCTTGGTCGCCTGGTCGGACGGGCTCATTTCCGTTTCCAGGCGCAGACGCGCCAGCGGCGTGCGCAGGTCGTGCGAAATGCCCGCGAGCATCAGCGCGCGGTCCGCTTCGAGCTGCTCCAGGTCCTGCACCATCTGGTTGAAGCTTCGGTTGGTTTCGGCCGCGACGCCCATGCCGCGCTCGGGCAGTTTCTCCGGCGCCTGGCCCGAACCGACCTTGCGCGCGGCCATCGCAAGCCGCGCGAACGGCCGGTTCACGAGACTCGTGATGAACGCCGCGCCGAACAGCGATAGCGCGAGCGCGAAAATACCCCAGCCTGCCCATTGCAGGCCCGTCACACTGTCGAGCTGATCGCGGTCGAGCGCCACCCAGTAATCGTCGTCGTCGATCTTGAAACTGATCCACACGCCTGGAATGTCGTTCACCGACTGCGCGATGATCGTGTCGTCACCCAGACGCCCGCGAATGTCATGCTCGATCAGACGGTTGAGCGATTCATCGGGCTGCAGCTTGTACTTGTCGGTGGTTTCGCGCGGATACACGCGCACGCCTTCATTGCTCTCCAGATCTTGCAGCAGCGCGCGCCGCAGATCGGGATCGGAATAGAGGAGTGCGGTACGCGTGAGCTTGACGATCGCGACGAGCTGCAGCGCGACGCGTTGCGCGCGCGGCTCGCGCTCGATCACACGGAAGCTCTGGAACCAGGCGGCGAGGCTGACCGCGATCAACAGCGCGATCAGCAGGAACGTTCGCCAGAACAGGCCGCCGAACGCGAGCGTCAGGAGGCGCCGGTCGATCCGCATGCGGCCTTCTTATGGAAGAAGAGAGACAACTGGAACGGCAAATTCAGGCTGCGCCGTCGGGGATGAACACGTATCCCAGACCCCAAACCGTCTGGATGAAACGCGGGCTGCCCGGGTCCGGCTCGATCAGCTTGCGCAGACGCGAAATCTGCACGTCGAGGCTGCGGTCGAACACTTCGTATTCACGGCCGCGCGCCAGTTCCATCAGCTTTTCGCGCGACAGCGGCTGGCGCGGATGACGCGCGAACACCTTGAGCACCGAGAACTCGCCCGTGGTCAACGGGATTTCCTGGCCGGCCTTGGTGAGCGTGCGCGTGGCGAGGTTCAGCGCGAATTCGCCGAACTCGAACACTTCCGACGTCTCCGACGGCGCGCCCGGCAATTCGGACGGCGACTGGCGGCGCAGCACCGCGTGAATGCGCGCGACCAGCTCGCGCGGATTGAATGGCTTGGGCAGGTAGTCGTCGGCGCCCATTTCGAGGCCGACGATACGATCGACATCCTCACCCTTGGCGGTGAGCATGATGATCGGCGTGCGATCGTTGCTGCCGCGCAGACGCCGGCAGATGGAAAGACCGTCTTCGCCCGGCAGCATCAGGTCGAGCACCAGAAGGTCGAAACGTTCACGCACCCACAGCTTGTTCATCGACGGCGCGTTCTCGGCGACATAAACGTTGAAGCCCTGCTCGCCGAGGTAGCGGCGCAGCAGATCGCGCAGACGCGGGTCGTCATCGACGACGAGAATTTTCGAAGGGTTTTTGGTTTCCATGGTCGGCATCTTAGCGCGATTAGAGAGAGGCGCACGTTTGCACCAATTATCACGTAACAGTCAGTTACAAAATTTACCCGGCCTGTGGCACGACGTAAAGGCTTGGCGCTTACACTCCTTTACTGTTTGCGCCAGTTCGGTAGATACTTCACTCGAATAAAGCTCTCGCACCCGGTTTCAAGCCGGAGTCAATACACGTATCTGAGGTTGCCGGTTGCCGCGCCACGAAGGGAAAAAGATGAAGGGAGGGGTCTGGCCGAACGTGCGCCTGAGCGTGATCGCTGTCGCTGTTGCGATCGTGTTCGCGAGCGCGTTGAGCCCGGTTCCCGCCTATGCCGATTCCTCGACGGACCGCAACACCGACACACGCCCGCCCCAGCGTCCGCATACGCGCACGGGCCGCCAGCCGCACAATCCCGACGCGGATCGTCCCGCATCAGACGCGATCATGCGAGCAACCGCCGTGCCGCCCGATCTGGATCAACGTCGGCGCGACGGACATATGACGCCTGAAGAACGGCGTTTGTTGCGGCAGCATATCGAAGACGCCGTTCGCGAACTGTACAAGCGCTGACGCCTGGTTTTTACGCACAGTGGACCGTCGCCGCTTCGGCACGATGGCCGTGCGTTTGCCGTTGGTGTCGGGCAAAGTCATTCATCCAGTGAGGCATCGATGAAGCGACGCGAGTTTCTGACGATGGCGGCGGCAGCGAGCGCCTCGCTATCGATGCCGCGCGTGTTCGCCGCGCCACACGCGAGCAGCGGCATATCGACGCAACTGGATGCGGGCGCAACGGGTCGCGCGCCGGGCAAGCTGCTTATCCTGATCGAACTCAAAGGCGGAAACGACGGATTGAACACCGTCATTCCTTTCGCCGATTCCACGTACTACGCGCTGCGGGAGCACATCGCGATACCGCGCGACCGTGTGCTGCCGCTGGACGGGCGTATGGCGCTGCATCCCGCGATGCGTGTGCTGCTGCCTTTCTGGCGCGACGGGCAACTGGCTGTCGTGCAGGGTGTCGGTTGCGTGCAGGATCATGCATCGCATTTCCGCTCGACGGAGATCTGGGACACGGCATCGTGCGCCGATGTGTACCGGCGCGACGGTTGGCTGACGCGTGCGGTCGGGCAATGCGCCGCGATGCAGCAGAGCATTGCGGCGGCATCGTTCGGCAGCGTGGAGCCGGGGCCGTTCGCCGGTTCCGCGGATCGTGCCGGGACCGATGAGGTGTGGGCGCGTGTCGATGACCCCGATGCCGCGTCGCACGTCGATGGAGTCGACGCGGAAGAAGGCGAGGGCGTCCACGTTACCGGCGCCATGCACGCACTTCAGGTGAACGCGCCGACGCTTCGCAATTCGATCGATGCTGCGCTGCGCACGGTCGTAGACGGGACGCCGCCGCATACGTGCGGCGCGATCCGGCTAACCCTCGATGGTTTCGACACGCACAGCAATCAGCCCGCGCGGCACGCAGCTTTGCTCGCGCAACTCGCCGAAGGCTGCGCGACCCTTCGCGCGGAGCTTACGCGACGCGGCCGCTGGCGCGACACGCTCATCATGACGTACTCGGAATTCGGCCGGTCCGCGCGCGAGAACACTCATCACGGCACCGGGCATGGCGGCGGCGCCGCGCATTTCGTGCTGGGTGGTCAGGTGCGTGGAGGCTTGTACGGTCGCGCGCCCGATCTCGCGCGGCTCGATACCGGCGGCAATCTGCCTGTCGAGATCGACTTCAGGCAGCTCTACGCGACCGCGCTCGGCCCGTTCCTGAAACTGGATGCAAACGCGGTCCTTCAGGACGACGTCCTGCCGCTGCCGTTGCTACGCACTTGAACGTCAGTGCTTGCGCGCCGCTCGCCAAGCGACCCAAAGCTTGCGGATCGGCGTCAGCGCGATGCGTTGATGAAGCACGCGGTAGCCGTCGCGCTCGATCTCGTCGAGCAACGCCAGCGCCAGTGCGGCCAACGCTCGCAGCGTGCGCTGCGAGTGACGCTCGCCAACGGGTAGCGCATCGAGCGCCTTGCGGATCGCGTCGCGGGCGCGCGCTGTCTGGAAGCGCATCAGTTCGGTGAACGCGTCCGTGTACTTGCGGTTGATCAGATCCGCCGCCGTCACGTTGTAGCGCTGCATCTCGTCGATGGGAATATAGATGCGGCCATGCCGCGCGTCGTTGCCGAGTTCGACGACGATTTGCGCGAGCATCAAGGCCTCGCCGAGCGGTGCGGCCCACACTTGCGCCTGCGACGGATCGCGCGCCGTCGCGCGCGCAACCACGGATGCGAAGTTGCCACCGACCCCGGCCATATAGCGGCGCAGGTTCGGATAGTCGAGATAGCGAGCCTGGTCGAGGTCCATTTCGAAGCCCGCGATCAACGCCTGCAACGTGGGATATTCAGCCTGCACGTCGGGCAGATGCGCAGCGAGCGCCTGCGACACAGGGTGCGTCGGTTCGCCCGCGGCGAGCGCCGCCGCTTCCTTTTGCCACCACGCGAGCTTCGTGCGTCCGATGGTCGGATCGGTCGTTTCCTTCACGGTTTCTTCGAACTCGCGACGCAGCGCGAACAGCGCGGTGAGCAACGGCTGCCGCGCGATGGGCGCCTGGCGCAGTGCGTAGTAAGTGCTCGAGCCGGGAGGCGCTGCTTTCTGCAGGCAGTATTCGTCGAAATTCACTGGGATTGGCTTGTGGGGAGGCGGTCGCGCACGGCTGTGCGCGACGGACCGAAAATTGTAGCATCGACGGTATTCGACAGATGCAGACAAGCGCAGACCAATCGGTTAGAATCTCGCGCTTACGCTTTTGGCCGTGGCTTTTTCAGCGCGTTCGTTCGTGGCGACGGCGGGTCTGATCCTACAGGTTCGGATTTGTTAGCGCGAACGAGATCGCGATGAAATCGCGGCGTCCATTCGCCGGCGAGACATCGGGTGTTGCACCTCACGCATCGCCCGGCTGCGAGGATGGCGAAATTGGTAGACGCACCAGGTTTAGGTCCTGACGCCCGCAAGGGTGTAGGGGTTCGAGTCCCCTTCCTCGCACCACTTTTTTCTCATTGCCGTACATAAAACCCTGCCCGTATCCAACGCGCGGGGTTTTTTGTTTTTGCGCACCGACACGGTGATCGCGCAGACTCGCACCCGATCAATCGACGCGCACAAAAAAACCCCGCGCGAAGGCGGGGCTGGCTCATCACGTCGACGATCCGCGGCTGTTTAGTGGCAGCGCTTTTCCCAGTGATGATGCACTTTCACCTTATGGCACTCGTGATGATGGTCGTTTGCGAATGCCGACGACATGCTCATGAAACCAGCGGCAGCGGCGACCAGTGCCAGAACAACCTTCTTCATTTTCGATCCTTAAAATCAGAGAGATAAAGCGAGCGGCGATCGTAACAAGTCCCGTTTACGATTGGCTTGGACTCGGTCGTTTTGTGCGTGAAGTACGCTGTGTATCGTGAAGCGCGGCCATCGACCCATCTGGTTGCACGCACAACCAGATTCTCCTATCCTGCGTTCAAGCGATCTGCGATCCTTTAGCTCATCACGGTGCAAGAAGAGGAGCGTGCAAATGGCATCGACCGATGTTCGACTACCCTCAGACATCGGCGCGTATGCCGACGGGGAACGCACGCTGCGCGTGACACTCGCAGGCACCTATCGCGTGTTCGCGATGCTCGGCTGGACCGAGTTGATCTACAACCACATCACCTTGCGCGTGCCCGGCACGCACAGCCACTTTCTGATCAACCCGTTCGGCCTGCACTACACGGAAGTGACGGCGTCGAATCTGGTGAAGATCGATGTCAACGGGAATGTGCTCGACGGCTCGCCGCATCCGGTGAATCCGGCGGGTTTCGTCGTGCATGCTGCGATTCATCGCGCGTTGCCCGATGCGCACTGCGTGATGCACACGCATACGACGGCGGGTCTTGCCGTCGCATGCTCGCAGACGGGTCTCGTCAACAACAATTTCTATTCGGCACAACTGCACGGAATGGTCGCGTATCACGACTTCGAAGGCATTACCGTGCGCGCCGACGAAGGGCCGCGCCTCGTTGCGAATCTCGGCGACAAACGTTTGTTGATCTTGCGTAATCACGGCCTGCTGTCGATTGGCGAAACGATCGCGCAAGCCTTCGCGCGGCTCTGGACGCTCAACCGCGCCTGCGAAATTCAATTGGCAACGGCGATGCTCGGACCCGCGCGCACGATCGGCGACGAGATCGCCACGCGCTGCACGCGTGATTCACTACAGTTCGATCCGCGGCACGGCGCAGGAGAAGATGTGCTGAATGCGTTGCTGCGCCAGGTCGATCGGATCAATCCGTCGTATCGCGAGTAGAGGCGTGAAAGCCGCCGTGCGAGACCCCATGCGGGCCGACTTGTGAATGAGTGTTTAAGGAATTAGGCAACGACGGAGTCGACGGCGCCACGCAAGCGCCGATCGATGAGCGTCGGCCCGGACTTCGTCTGACCTGACTACGCTGCGTTACGCGCGATCGCGGTTTCGATCACCTTGTCGAGTGCTTCGCTGAGCGCGATCTTCTCGCGGTCGTCGAGGCAATCGAAGAGATCGACGTTCCACTTGCGCGCGATGGGCATCACCTTGCGGTAGAGCGCACGGCCTTCCGTGGTCAACGATACGAGCACCACGCGGCCATCGTCCGCGCTCGCTTCGCGTTGCACGAGGCCTTGTCTGATCAAGGCTTCGGCTGCACGGCTCGCCTGACTCTTGTCGAGGTTCGCGTGGCGCGCGAGATCCATGATCGAGAATGGTCCGAACGATCCAACCGATGCAATTACGCGCGCCTCGGGAAGCGTCACGTCGAGCTTGGCCATATACCGTTCGCTGATGCCCCGCTCGGAAAGTTTATTCAGCACGTGCAGACGATACGTCAGAAACTGTTCGAGTCCGGCTTTGTCGGAGGCCTTCATGGTCTTCCTGTTGTGAGTGGATGCAGTCCGGTGATGTGATTGTTGCTGCATCCGCTCGCGCGGTCAACGCGGGCCAAACCTGAGTCGCGTCATCTGTTCGGCTTCGTTCGCAAGCAAGATGGCTGCGTCGCGAATCGCTACTTCGAGCGTGATCGGGCCGGGGGCCGGCGAGAAGCATCCGCTGAAATGCTCCGCGAGTTTTGGCAGCGCCGCTGGGTCGACAGCGCCCGAGAGCAGCGTGGCCGGCACGCCCGCGGCGCGCGCATGCCGGCAGGCGATGAAGGGCGCCTTGCCGTGCAGCGTTTGCACGTCGGAGCGGCCTTCGCCTGTGATTAGCCAATTGGCGCCTTCGAGCGCCGCGTCGAGGCCGATCTGTCGCGCGACGACTTCCGCGCCCGGCTCGAAATCGGCGCCCAGCATATGCAGTGCGAAACCGAGTCCACCCGCCGCGCCCGCACCCGGCTGGTTGCGCGCGACACGGTTCATGGCCGGCTCGACGAGGTCGGCAAAGCGGGCGAGGGCGGCGTCGATCGTCGCGACCTGCTCTGGCTTTACGCCTTTTTGCGGACCGAAGACTGTCGTTGCGCCGTGATCGCCCGTCAACGGGTTGTCGACATCCGACATGCCGACGAACGTTGCGTCGCGCAGACGGGCATCGAGTCCCGATGCATCGACGCGCGCCAGTTGAGCAAGTTGCTCGGGCGTCGCGTCGAGTTCATGCCCTTGCGCATCGAATAGCTTGAGCCCGAGACCGACGAGCAAACCCGCGCCGCCGTCGTTCGTGCTGCTGCCACCGAGCGCGACGAAGAAGCGCCGCACACCCGCGTCCAGCAGCGAGCGGATGGCTTCGCCCATACCGCGCGTGCTGCGCTTTTCCACGGGAACGCCCATGCCGACGGGGTCCGTGATGCCGACGACCTCCGCTGTTTCGATGATCGCGCTGCCGTCGGCGAGCAGACCCGTCACGCCTTCACGCGCAGGGCCTGCCGCGCCCCGCACCGTGAGCATGCGGCGTTCGCCGCCGCTGGTGAGCATGGCGTCGAGCGTGCCTTCGCCGCCGTCGGCCATGGCGCAGACGCGAACGGTCGCGTCGGGCCGCGCGCGCAGAATGCCCGTCGCGATGGATTGCGCGACCTGCTCCGCGGAGAGCGAACCTTTGAACGAATCAGGGGCGATGACGACGATGGGCGCGGACGACGTATTCGGCATGGTGTCTCTGATGATTTTCTGTGAGTAGGCATCGCTGTGCTCGTCGCGATGCGATGAAGCACCCGGACCGCCTATGCGCGCGGCAGCGGCGTATCAGGATGTGGTGAAGCTTATCAGCATGCGGCGCGCGACTGAATATACCCGAAGGTATAGGCAGAATTGACTTTGATTCACAGCTGGCGCGGACCGTGGTGGATCAAGTGCATGTTTGGAATCGTTCAAAAGGCGGTGGGAATCGCGCCTCGCAGCCCGCAAAAAATCGCGAAACAGCGAATCCGGCTAGGCGCGCAAATAGTTTGCTAAAATATTTGGCTCTCTGACCCAAACTGTGCTGCCGGCGGCCTCACAGCCCGCGGCGAGAGGCACGCGATCGATGTCACACTTGACTGAGCGAAGCGTAGCGGCGACCCGCGCAAAAGCGAATGCAGCGCGCAGTGTCGAACGCACGACGCAAAGCGGACATCGACAGGCGGCGCACACAAGATAACTGATTCGCTCGAATAATTTTAGGACGATTGAAGCCATGGCTAACGTTGTTGAAAACCTCGGCAAGCTCGAACGCCGCGTGACGATTTCCCTGCCGAAAGACACCGTGCAGAAGGAAGTGGATTCGCGCATCCGTCAACTCGCGAAGAACGTGCGCATGCCGGGTTTCCGCCCGGGCAAGGTGCCGCTCAAGATGGTGACGCAGCAGTACGCGGGTCAGGTGGAAGCCGAAGTGCTGAGCGACAAGGTTGGCAAAGAGTTCTTCGACATCAGCCGCGCGGAAAACCTGCGCGTCGCTGGCCAGCCGAGCTTCAGCCCGAAGACGGACGCTACCGAAGGCGACTACGCATTCGACGCGACCTTCGAGGTTTACCCGGAAGTGAAGCTCGGCGACGTCGCGACGGCTGAAATCGAACGCACGAAGACCACCATCAGCGACGCTGAAATCGACCGCACGCTGGACATCCTGCGCAAGCAGCGCGTGCATTACCACGCTCGCGGCGAAGCCGGCGAGCATGGCGACGGCGGCGGGGACACGGCTGCGAAGGACGGCGACCGCGTGACGGTCGACTTCATCGGCAAGATCGACGGTGAAGCATTCCAGGGCGGCAGCGCGGACGACTTCGCGTTTGTCCTGGGTGAAGGCCGCATGCTGCCGGAATTCGAAAAGGCCGCGCTTGGCCTGAAGGTCGGCGAGTCGAAGGAATTCGACCTTGCGTTCCCCGAGGACTATCACGGCAAGGAAGTCGCCGGCAAGACCGCGCAGTTCACCATCACGATGAAGACGATCGAGTGGCCGCATCTGCCCGAAATCGACGGCGAATTCGCGAAGTCGCTCGGTATCGAAGACGGCGATCTGACCAAGATGCGCGCCGAAATCCGTGACAACCTCGAGCGCGAAGCGAAGCGCCGTACGCAGGCTGTCGTGAAGAACCAGGTGATGGACGCGCTGCTGAAAATCTCCGAACTCGACGTGCCGAAGGCGCTGATCGAGCAGGATCAGGAGCGCCTCGTCGAAATGGCGCGTCAGGACCTCACGCAACGCGGCGTGCCGAACGCGAAGGATGCACCGATCCCCGCAGAAATGTTCGCCGAGCAGGCAGAGCGCCGCGTCAAGCTGGGCCTCGTGCTGGCCGAGCTGGTCAAGGCCAACGAACTGCAGGCCAAGCCGGAACAGATCCGCGCGGAAGTCGATGAATTTGCGAAAAGCTACGAAGACCCGAAGGAAGTCGTCCGCTGGTATTATTCGAACCAGCAGCGTCTTGCCGAGATGGAAGCGTATGTCGTTGAGTCCAACGTCGTCGATTTCGTCCTGAGCAAGGCGAAGGTGACGGACAAGGAAGTGAGCTTCGAAGAGCTGGCAAGCGCAACGGCGCAAGCGTAATAGCATCGCTGTAACGGCGTGCTGGCTGTCCGAGCGACGGCCCGCACGCCGTTTTTCCATATGAGCACGGCCGATTATGCTAAAAGAACGCTTGTCGGCCGTTTTGGCTCTTGAAGAAACGCGCGGCCGCACCTACTTGTCCAGAACCGATTATCAGAACATTTCCTGACAAGGATCCATTGCATGACCTTTCGCGCTCAAATGCTGGACACGTTGACCTCGCAGTCGTCGCGGGATCGGGATCTCGAAGCGCAAGCGCTCGGCCTCGTGCCGATCGTCGTCGAAACGAGCGGCCGCGGTGAACGTTCGTATGACATCTACTCGCGCCTGCTGAAGGAGCGTGTGGTGTTCCTGGTTGGCGAAGTGAACGATCAGACCGCGAACCTCGTGATCGCACAGTTGCTGTTCCTCGAAAGCGAGAATCCGGACAAGGACATCAGCTTCTACATCAACAGCCCGGGCGGTTCGGTGTCGGCAGGGATGGCGATCTACGACACGATGCAATTCATCAAGCCGGACGTCTCGACGCTGTGCATGGGCCTCGCGGCCAGCATGGGCGCGTTCCTGCTGGCGGCGGGCGCGAAGGGCAAGCGTTTTGCGCTGCCGAACGCACGCGTGATGATTCACCAGCCGCTGGGCGGCGCGCGCGGCCAGGCATCGGACATCGAAATTCAGGCACGCGAAATCCTGTACCTGAAGGAGCGCCTGAACCAGTTGCTGTCGCACCACACCGGTCAACCCGTCGAGCGCATCCAGCGCGACACGGACCGCGACAACTTCATGTCGGGCGACGATGCGCAGGCTTACGGCCTCGTCGACCAGGTGCTGCACAAGCGTCCGTAAACAATCGCTGAAACATGGCTGATCCGGAGCGCTTTTTCTCCAAATTGGGGGAAGAGCGCCGGCGCGAGACCTTGTGAAATAATAAGACCCGTCTGAACGCCTGCGGCAAACGCCGTCACAGCTTTTGCGCATCCGTCCCGCCCCGAACTGAACGAGGCGGGCAAACGGCGTATCATGTCATTCGAGTGTCCGGAGGCTCACACATCTATGGCGGACAAAAAAGGTTCTAACAGCGAGAAGCTGTTGTATTGCTCGTTCTGCGGCAAAAGCCAGCACGAGGTTAAAAAACTGATTGCTGGCCCGTCGGTATTCATCTGTGATGAATGTATCGACCTGTGCAACGAAATCATTCGCGACGAAGCAGCGGGCGCGGGTCTGGAAACGGGCCTGTCCAAGTCCGACCTGCCCAGTCCTCAGGAAATCCGCGACATTCTCGATCAATACGTGATCGGGCAAGAACGCGCGAAGAAAATTCTCGCTGTCGCGGTCTACAACCACTACAAGCGCCTGAAACATCTCGACAAGAAGGACGACATCGAGCTGTCGAAGAGCAACATCCTGCTGATCGGGCCGACCGGCTCCGGCAAGACGCTGCTCGCGCAGACCCTTGCACGCCTTCTGAACGTGCCGTTCGTGATCGCCGACGCGACCACGCTGACGGAAGCCGGCTATGTCGGCGAGGATGTCGAGAACATCATTCAGAAGCTGCTGCAAAACTGCAATTACGAAGTCGACAAGGCGCAGCGTGGCATCGTCTATATCGACGAAATCGACAAGATCAGCCGAAAGTCCGACAACCCGTCTATTACCCGTGACGTGTCCGGCGAAGGCGTGCAGCAGGCGCTGCTGAAGCTGGTCGAAGGCACGATGGCGTCGGTGCCGCCGCAAGGTGGCCGTAAGCATCCGAACCAGGATTTCATCCAGGTCGATACGACCAACATCCTGTTTATCTGCGGCGGCGCGTTCGATGGCCTCGAAAAGGTGATCGTCGACCGTACCGAGAAAACAGGGATCGGTTTCGGTGCGAGCGTCAAGAGCAAGCAGGATCGTGATGCAGGGGAAGTACTGCGCGAAGTCGAGCCAGAAGATCTCATCAAATTCGGCCTGATTCCAGAACTGATCGGACGTCTGCCCGTCGTGGCGACGCTCGGCAAGCTGGACGAAGTCGCGCTGATGAAGATTCTGGTCGAACCCAAGAACGCGCTCATCAAGCAGTATCACAAGCTGTTCAACATGGAGCGCGTCGAGCTGGAGATCCGTCCCGCCGCGCTGCAAGCCATCGCCCGCAAGGCGATCCGCCGCAAGACGGGCGCACGTGGCTTGCGTTCGATCCTGGAACAGGCGTTGCTTGACGTCATGTATGAATTGCCGACAATGAAGGGCGTCAGCAAAGTCATTATTGACGACAATGTCATTGATGGTGACGGAAAGCCGCTACTGATCTACGAAGACGCGCCAAAGGTTGCGGGTTCGAATTGATCGGCTTCCCGATTTTTGAAAAAAAGCCGTTCATGGCAACGTGAACGGCTTTTTTCGTTTATCGTGTCGTCAGGATGGACTGTTTTTCTGGAGTCACTGAACTTTTCCCACACGCGAAGGCTTGCAATCTTTTTTGGCGGCCTCAACTATCGAACAAACTGATTCCACTCATGGGGAAATGAAATGTCAGGAACCCAACTCCTCCCGCCGGAACGCGTCACACTCCCGCTGCTCCCGCTGCGCGACGTAGTCGTTTTCCCACACATGGTGATCCCGCTCTTCGTGGGTCGCCCGAAGTCGATCAAGGCGTTGGAAGCCGCAATGGAAGGTGGCAAGCACATCATGCTTGTTGCCCAGAAAACGGCGGCCAAAGACGAGCCGACCGAAAAGGACATGTACGAAGTTGGCTGTATCGCCAACATCCTGCAGATGCTCAAGCTGCCCGACGGCACCGTGAAGGTGCTGGTCGAAGGTCTGCAGCGCGCAAAGACGCTGTCGATCGAAGAGCAGGAAACGCAATTCTCGTGCGAAGTGATGCCGCTCGAGCCCGACCACGCCGATAGCGCTGAAACGGAAGCGCTGCGTCGCGCGATCGTGTCGCAGTTCGATCAGTACGTGAAGCTGAACAAGAAGATCCCGCCGGAGATTCTGACGTCGCTGTCGGGTATCGATGAAGCCGGGCGTCTTGCCGATACGATCGCTGCGCATCTGCCGCTCAAGCTCGACCAGAAGCAACAGATTCTCGAAATGTTCCCGGTCATCGAGCGTCTCGAGCATCTGCTCGCGCAACTCGAAGCCGAGATCGACATTCTGCAGGTCGAAAAGCGCATCCGTGGACGCGTCAAGCGTCAGATGGAGAAGAGCCAGCGCGAGTACTACCTGAACGAGCAGGTCAAGGCCATCCAGAAGGAACTGGGCGAAGGCGAAGAGGGTGCGGATCTCGAAGAACTCGAGAAGCGCATCACCGCTGCGCGCATGCCGAAGGAAGCCAAGAAGAAGGCCGACGCCGAGCTGAAGAAGCTCAAGCTGATGTCGCCGATGTCGGCGGAAGCTACCGTCGTGCGCAACTACATCGACACGCTGATCGGCCTGCCGTGGCGCAAGAAGAGCAAGGTCAACAACGACCTCTCGAATGCCGAACGCGTGCTGGACGAAGACCACTTCGGTCTCGAGAAGGTGAAGGAACGCATTCTCGAGTACCTCGCGGTTCAACAGCGCGTGGACAAGGTGAAGGCGCCGATCCTGTGCCTCGTCGGGCCGCCGGGCGTCGGCAAGACGTCGCTGGGCCAGTCGATTGCGCGCGCAACGAACCGCAAGTTCGTGCGCATGGCACTGGGTGGTGTGCGTGACGAAGCCGAGATTCGCGGCCACCGTCGTACGTACATCGGCTCGATGCCGGGCAAGATCCTGCAGAGCCTGACCAAGGTCGGCGTGCGCAATCCGCTCTTCCTGCTCGACGAAGTCGACAAGATGGGCATGGATTTCCGCGGCGATCCGTCGTCGGCGCTGCTCGAAGTGCTCGATCCGGAACAGAACCACACGTTCGCCGACCACTACGTCGAAGTGGACTTCGACCTGTCGGACGTGATGTTCGTGGCGACGTCGAACTCGCTGAACATTCCGCCGCCGCTGCTCGACCGGATGGAAGTGATCCGTCTGTCGGGCTACACGGAAGACGAGAAGGTCAGCATCGCGCAACGTTATCTGCTGCCGAAGCAGAAGAAGAACAACGGCCTGAAGCCTGGCGAGATCGAAGTCACGGAAACCGCCATCCGCGACATCATTCGTTACTACACGCGTGAAGCGGGCGTGCGTTCGCTCGAGCGTGAAATTTCGAAGATCTGCCGCAAGGTCGTGAAGATGCTTCTGCTGAAGAAGGCAGACAAGGCAGTCACCGTCGACGGCAAGAACATCGACACGTTCCTCGGCGTACGCAAGTACGACTTCGGTCTGGCCGCGAAGGAAAACCAGACTGGCCAGGTCACGGGTCTCGCGTGGACGGAAGTGGGCGGCGATCTGCTGACGATCGAAGCGGCCGTGATGCCGGGCAAGGGCAACGTGATCCGCACGGGTTCGCTCGGCGACGTGATGAAGGAATCCGTCGAAGCCGCGCGCTCGGTAGTGCGTTCGCGTTCGCGCCGTCTTGGTGTCAAGGACGAAGCGTTCGAGAAGCAGGACATCCACATCCACGTGCCGGAAGGCGCGACGCCGAAGGACGGTCCGTCTGCCGGTATCGCGATGACGACGGCGCTGGTGTCGGTGCTCACGGGCATCCCCGTGCGCGCGGATGTCGCGATGACGGGCGAAATCACGCTGCGCGGCGAAGTGCTGCCGATCGGCGGGCTGAAGGAGAAACTGCTGGCAGCGCATCGCGGCGGCATCAAGCTCGTGCTGATCCCGGAAGAAAACGTCAAGGATCTGACGGAGATTCCGGACAACGTGAAGAACGCGATCGAGATCGTGCCCGTCCGCTGGATCGACAAGGTACTGGAACTGGCGCTGGAACATGGCCCGGCTCCGCTGCCGGAAGAAGAGCCGAAGGCGGCTGCGCCCGTTAGTGAGTCGAAAGACGCTGGCGCAAGCGATGTCGTGAAGCACTAAGCCAAACGCAAAGTACTGAGCGCCTTAACGGCTCACTCAGTCTTCAGCGAACAAGAACCCGCGGCCTCGTCCGCGGGTTTTTTTATTGCTCGCGCAAGGGACGCAAACGTTTAATCAATTGCCGTCGATAGATCAATTCACCCGCTATCCAGGATGCGCGAAGACACGCGGCAAACTGGTTGTATCCGCATCGATCGCCTTGCAAGAGTTTGTCATCGACAGACGCTCGACGAGCCCCTCGAATCAGGCTCAATCCCGCTTGACACAAGGGTTTCGGCCCATTCTAATGAGTGGCCGGCAAATTCTGCCGTGCCGTATATAACCGGGCGCATAAGCGCTTTCATGATTGGCCAACTACATTCTCGGGGGCTTGGAATGAATAAAACGGAATTGATCGATCACATCGCGCAGCAAGCCGACATTTCGAAAGCGGCAGCAGGTCGCGCGTTGGATGCCGTGATCGGTGGCGTCAAAGGCACGTTGAAAAAGGGTGGTTCGGTTACGCTGGTCGGCTTCGGCACGTTCGCCGTTGGCAAGCGCACGGCACGCACGGGTCGCAATCCGCGCACGGGCGCAGCAATCAAGATCAAGGCAGCCAAGGTTCCTAAATTTAGGCCTGGCAAAGCTCTGAAGGATGCGTTAAACTAATGGGCTCGCTGCTTGATGAATATGTCGATGTGAGTCGGCATCAAAAGTCAGGCAGCGGCGATCTCGGAGCGGGTGCTTAGCTCAGTTGGTAGAGCGGCGCCCTTACAAGGCGTAGGTCGGGAGTTCGAGCCTCTCAGCACCCACCAGTTCCAGATCGAAGTGACACGCTGCGGTGTATGCAGCATAAGGAGTGGTAGTTCAGTCGGTTAGAATACCGGCCTGTCACGCCGGGGGTCGCGGGTTCGAGTCCCGTCCACTCCGCCAGTATCCTAGAAAGGCGAACTCCGGTTCGCCTTTTTTATTGCCCGCTGTTGTACTATCGGGCGTTCCGTTTTTGGCATCCGACTTCTGCCTCCTCAAGCATGCTCGATTTCTTTCGCAATCACCAACGTCTGATGATGTTCATGCTCATCCTGGTCATTCTGCCGGGTTTGGGTTTTGTCGGTATCCAAGGGTTCCGAGGCTTTTTTGACGAGAGCGCGAATGTCGCTAGCGTCAACGGACACAAGATCACCCGCGGCGAATATGACAACGCGTGGCGTCAGCAGATGGACCGCGCGCGTCAGATGCTCGGCGCGCAGTTCGACCCGAAGATGTTCGACACGCCGGAGCGCCGCAAGGAAATGCTCGACGGGCTGATCCAGCAGCGCGTGCTCGCCGATGAGACGCAACGTCTGCATCTGACGGTCTCTGACGATGCACTGCGTCGCGCGCTGATGGCCGATCCCGTCATCGGCTCGCTGAAGAATCCCGACGGCTCGATCGACCTGAACAAATACAAAGAACTCCTTGCGATGCAGGGCATCACGCCCGATCAATACCAGGAGCAGGTTCGCTACAGCATGGCGATGCAACAGTTGCCCGCAGCCATCACGCAGACCTCGTTCACGCCGAAGACGCTCGCGCAGCATCTGACCGAACTCGCCGAGCAACAGCGCGAAGTGCAGGGTCTCGCGTTCCGCTCGAAGGAGTACGAGTCGAAGGTGCAGCCGACTGATGCGCAAATTCAGGCGTACTACGATGCGCATCGCGACGACTTCGCGACGCCCGCCACGGCCACGATCCAGTATCTCGTGATGTCGCCCGCGACGATCGCGGCATCGGCGAATCCGAGCGACGCAGATCTCAAGAAGTACTACGACGACAACATCGCCCATTACCGTACGGCGGGTGAAGTGCGCGCGAGCCACATCCTGATCTCGGCGCCGAAAGACGCGAGCGCCGCCGACAAGGACAAGGCAAAGCAGAAAGCGCAGGAAATCCTCGCGCAGATCAAGGCGCATCCCGACCAGTTCGCGCAGCTTGCGCAGCAGGATTCGCAGGACCCGGGTTCGGCGTCGAAGGGCGGCGATCTGGGCTACTTCAGCCCGGGCATGATCGCGGGCGGCAAGGCATTCGACGACGCCGTCTTCAAGATGAAGAAGGACGAGATCAGCGATCTGATCCAGTCGGACTTCGGCTATCACATCGTCAAGGTGACGGACGTGAAGCCGTCGGTGACCAAGCCGTTCGACGAAGTGAAGGATTCGATCGCAAAGGATCTCAAGGCGCAGCTCGCCACGAAGGCATTCAGCGACGATTCGGAAGGCTTCACGTCGACCGTCTACGAACAGTCGAAGAGCCTGCAACCGGCCGCGGACAAGTACAAGCTGCAGATCCAGACGGCGACGGTTACGCCGCAGCCGAGCAGCGCGTTGCCGCCGGATAGCCCGCTCAACAACCCGAAATTCCTCGCGGCCGTGTTTGCGAACGATTCGGCGAAGGACCGCAACAACACGCAGGCAATCGACGTCGGCAACAACACGCTGATCGCGGCACACGTGACCGACTACAAGCCGGCCGCCGTGCCCGCGCTCGCGGCCGTCAAGGATGCCGTGCGTCAGAAGGTGGTCGCGCAGCAGGCTGCCGATCTCGCGCGTAAGGAAGGCGCGGCGAAGCTGGCGGACCTGCAGAAGTCGAAGTCGACGCAGGGTTTCTCGTCCGCGCTGAAGGTGTCGCGCAGTGACGCGCAAGGTGTGCCGCCCGCCGCATTGAGCGCAATTTACAAGGTCGATGCGCAGAAATTGCCGGCGTACGTCGGTGTCGACCTCGGCGCAGACGGCTATGCGATCTATCGCGTGAACGCTGTCGTGCAACCCGCGCCGACCGATGCGCAGCGTCTGGCGTCGGCGCAGCAGCAGATCGCTTCGGTGAATGCACAGGCTGAGGCCGAGTCGTACCTGGATGCAGTGCGCACGCGGTCGAAGGTGAAGATGTACGGTTCGCTCGACAACCCGCAGTCAGGCGAATAAGCCGGTCCAGGGAGCCGCATGCGTGCGGCTTCTTGAGACACCACAAAAAAAGCCCCGCACGCTGCGGGGCTTTTTGCTTTGCGAGAAGCGTTGGGAAGGATTACAGGCAGGCGCTGATATCGCCCGTTGCGTCGCTGCCGGCGCCGCCCGCGGCGCGGAAGCCGACCCAGGTCCCGGAGCCCTGATAGTTCGGCCGCACGACGGCAGCCGCGCCGTTCGGCGGTTGCTGGCCGGGTACGTAGACGTCCATCGCTGCGTCGTTGGCCAATGTATCTTGCGCGACGACCTGCTGCTGGGTCTTGTCAGCCCACTTCTTGGCAATGCACTGGCCGACGACCTTCGGCGGCTGCTGGCTGGTGCCAACCGATTGCACACCGGCGGGCGGTTGCGCGGCACAAGCGGAAATGGCGACGGCCATAGCGATAATCGGTAAGTATTTCACGTTATCTCCTTCCAGAAATCGCTCACATGGAGCCGGATGTCGAATGCAGACGAACCTGTCTGATCGACCATGGGTGATCACGTTCCCATTATTCGGAAACAAGTTGTTAGCGCGCTGTAACACCTGATGGCGCTTTCACTTTCACTGAGACGAGGTGCGGAGCAGCGGCTTCAGCGCTGACCACACGTTGTCCAGTAGCAGGGGCT
The DNA here is from genome assembly GCF_900100565.1 of Paraburkholderia steynii. Lineage (NCBI taxonomy): Bacteria > Pseudomonadati > Pseudomonadota > Betaproteobacteria > Burkholderiales > Burkholderiaceae > Paraburkholderia > Paraburkholderia steynii. The sequence continues at coordinate 42,007 of NZ_FNDI01000015.1, forward strand.
GTGCCCGTTGGGTCGGATGAATCTGATCGGACTGGAACATGTCCGGCTTGTCTTCGATTCCGGCAAGGAGGAATGGGACGAGTGGCACGCGCAACTGCTTCGACAATTGGCCGTAGAGCCCGTGGAACTTTTGCGTGTAGTCAGGGCCGTAATTGGGTGGCACGTACATGCCGATGAGCAGGACCTTCGCGTGGCCTTGCTGCGCCTGTTCGATTATCGTGCGGAGATTGTCTTCCGTGGTGTCGAGCGGGACGCCGCGCAGCGCGTCGTTGGCGCCGAGTTCCACGATCACGATGGCGGGCTTGAGCCGCTGCATCAAGGCGGGCAAGCGGGCGCGCCCGCCGCTCGTCGTGTCGCCACTGATGCTCGCATTTGCAACGTTATAATCGATTCGCTCACTCGACAAACGCTGACGCATCAGCGAAACCCAGCCGGTGTCGCGAGGCAGGCCGTACTCGGCGGAGAGGCTGTCGCCGAGCACGATGATCGTCGGCTTCGCCTGTTGCGTATTGCTGCCTGTGGGGTTCGCCATGGCAACGGCCGCGGTGGTGTTGCTGGCGGCCTGGGCGGACGCAGAAAAAGTCGCGGCGAACACGATGGGAAAACACGCCGCAGTCAGCGCCGTGAACGACGCAACGGCGCGCATTTTCAACCTACGCTTCACCATGCAAAAGAAAACCGATCCAGTCATCGAAGTACGGGGTTTATGCAAGAAGGTTAAGGATGCGACGGGTGAGCTGACGATCCTCGACAACATCGACCTGTCGATTCAGGCAAGTAGCCGGGTGGCGATCGTCGGCGCGTCGGGTTCCGGCAAGTCTACGCTGCTCGGACTGCTTGCCGGATTGGACAGCGCGACCTCGGGGTCGGTTCGTCTGCTCGGCCGCGAGCTGACGGAACTCGATGAAGACGGACGCGCCGCGCTGCGCAATGGCTCCGTCGGCTTTGTGTTTCAGTCCTTCCAGTTGATGCCGCATCTGACCGCGCTTGAGAACGTCACGCTTCCGCTCGAGCTGCAAGGCGAGCTGTCAGCGCGCGACATTCACGCGCGCGCACGGACGCTGCTGACGCAGGTGGGTCTCGGCGAGCGCATGCGGCATTATCCGAAGCTGCTGTCGGGCGGTGAGCAGCAACGCGTGGCGCTGGCCCGCGCGTTCGCCACGCATCCCGCCATTCTGTTCGCCGACGAGCCGACGGGCAGCCTCGATGCCGCAACGGGCCATGCCGTCATTGATCTGATGTTCGAGATGAACCGGGCGAACGGCGCGACGCTGGTGCTGGTTACGCATGACGTCGAGCTTGCGCGCCGCTGCGATACGACAGTGACGATCGAAGCAGGGCGCCTGATCTGATCGCACGGTACGACGTAAAAAACGGGCCTTCAAGTTGAAGGCCCGTTTGCATTCACGCCGCTGAACGAAGGATCAGCGCTTCAGTGCCGCGCGTGCGCGCGCGATCAGTGCCGACGTCGACGAGTCGTGCTTCTTCTCGTCCAGGCTTGCGCTAGTGATATCCGCCTCGACGACCTTGCCGAGGATCTTGCCCAGTTCGACGCCCCACTGGTCGAATGAGTTGATGTTCCAGACCGTGCCTTGCACCAGCACCTTGTGTTCGTACAGCGCGATCAGCGCGCCGAGTGAACGGGCGGTGAGTGCATCGACGAGCAGCGTGGTGGTGGGACGGTTGCCCGGGAACATGATGTGAGGCACGAGTTCCGCCTTGTCCGGTCCGGCCACTTTTTCGGCTTCTTCACGCGTGCGGCCGAGCATCAGTGCTTCGCTTTGCGCGAAGCAGTTCGCCAGCAGCTTCGGATGATGCGACACAAGCGGATGCTCGGGTGTCAGCACGGCGACGAAGTCGATCGGGACGATGGTCGGCCCCTGGTGCAGCATCTGGAAGAACGCGTGCTGGCCGTTTGTGCCCGGCTCGCCCCACGTGACGGCAGATGTATCGTAGGTGACGAACGAGCCGTCCAGACACGCCTGCTTGCCGTTGCTTTCCATTTCGAGCTGCTGCAGGTACGACGACAGGAAATGCAGTGCTTCCGAATACGGCGCGACCAGATAGCTTTGCGAGCCGAAGAAGTTGCGATACCAGATGCCGATCATGCCCATCAGCACGGGCAGGTTGCGATCGAGCGGCGCGCTGCGGAAATGCTCGTCCATCTCGTTTGCACCGGCGAGCAGTTCGTCGAACTGTTTCGGACCGACGGCGATCATGATCGACAGGCCCACAGCCGACCACAGCGAATAGCGGCCGCCAACCCAGTCCCACATCTCGAACACGTTTTCCTGCGCGATGCCGAACTTGACGACTTCGGCGGGATTCGCCGAGACGCCGACAAAGTGCTTCGCCAGTTCGTTTTCAGGGCAGCCTTTCTCGACGAACCAGTCGCGCAGCGAATTGGCGTTGGTCATCGTTTCGAGCGTCGTGAACGTCTTCGAGACGATGATGGCCAGCGTTTCTTCCGGATCGATCTCAGTCAGCACGCGATACAGGTCCGCGCCGTCGACGTTCGATACGAAGTGCGTGGTGATGTCCGGTGTGGCGAGGTGATGCAGCGCATGCACGACCATCTTCGGCCCGAGGTCCGAACCGCCGATGCCGATGTTCACGACATAGCGAATGCGCTTGCCCGTATAGCCCTTCCATTCGCCGCTGCGGACCTTGTCGGCGAACGCGGCCATCTTGGCGCGCTCGGCCTGTATCTTGCCGTAGAACGGCGCATTCGGATTGCTGGCGCGCAGCGCCGTATGCAGCACCGCGCGGCCTTCCGTCGGATTGACGATGTCGCCCGCGAACATCGCGTCGCGGCGTTTTTCGACGTTGGCTTCACGCGCCAGTTGCACGAGCAGCTTCAGCGTTTCGTCGGTGATGCGGTTCTTCGAGAAGTCGGCTGCGAGACCGCCGCCGGCAAGGGTGAACCGTTCGGCGCGCGTCGGCGCGGGATCGTTCTCGGGTGCAAACCAGTCGCGCAGGCGCGCATCGCGAATCTGTTCGTAGTGTGTTTGCAGCGAGTTCCAGGCGGGGAGCGAGTTGAGAGTCATAACCGTCCGTCTAACGAAGGAAAACGAATGGCCGGCCGCGCATCGGGCGTGCCGGGGGTGATCTGCAGACGCGCGGTTGGCTGAGCGGTACGGTCGCCGGATGCGCGGCGGCGTGTCTCGTGCCCCGTCAGCGGGCGTCTGCGGTTCGCGTCGCGGCCGATGGACGGCCGCACTACGCAGTCAATCAGTATAGCGGGCCAGGATGACAGCCGGGATAGATGGGACGCGTCGCCAGATAGCGGGACGGTCCCGGCGGCACGCGCAGGCCGTCAATCCTGCAACGGATAGACGAGCCGGTTCAACAACTTGCGCACCATCGGCGCGAGCTCGCCCGCTGTGAGGCCAGCTGGACCTTTGCCGCGTGTGGTGAGCGCGTCGGCGGCAAAACCGTGCAGAAAGACGCCCGCAAGTGCTGCCTCGTAGCGCGGAAGACCTTGTCCGAGCAGCGCGCCGATCAGGCCGCCGAGCACGTCGCCCGTGCCGCCTGTCGCGAGCGCCGCATTGCCTGTCGGGTTGACGGCAATGCGCCCGTCCGGCGCCGCGATCACCGTGCCTGTGCCTTTCAGCACGATGACGCTCGCGTAACGCGTGGCCAGTGCGCGCGCCGCTTCCAGCCGATCGCGCTGCACGCTCTTTGCGTCGGTGCCGAGCAGGCGCGCCGCTTCGAGCGGATGAGGGGTCAGCACGCACGGATCGTTCGCGGACTCGCCGCGCTGCTTCACGGCGGCGGCGAGGTCGGTGTGACCGGCGATGAGATTCAACGCATCGGCGTCGAGCAGCTTCGGCACGTCGAGCGACAGCACGTCGCGCAGCACGCCGACAGCGCGCTCGCGCTTGCCCATTCCGCAGCCAATCGACAACGCGTCCATCTCCGCGAGCGGCAGGTCGTCGAGCGGATGCAGCATCAGTTCAGGATGGGGCGGGTCGTAGGGCGGGCTGCCCGCGCCGAGAAACGCGACGTGGACCTTGCCCGCGCCCGCGTACAGCGCCGCGCGCGCCGCGAGAATCGGCGCGCCGCACATGCCTGTATCGCCGCCCACGACGGCCATGCTGCCGAACGTGCCTTTGTGCGTCGAGTAATCGCGCGGCGGGAAATGCGGAATGAAGAGGGCAGGCCCGTTGAGCCGGACTTGCGGTTCGAGCGGCCATTCAAGGCCGATGCGGGCGATGGTCACATCGCCCGCAAGGTCGCGTCCCGAGGCCATATAGAGACCCGGCTTCGCGCCAATGAACGTGACGGTGTGCGTCGCGCGAACGGCGTCGCCGCCTTCGACGACGTTACCCGTATCGCCGTCCAGCCCGCTGGGCACGTCGAGCGCGAGCACGCGGCCGCGTGTTTTCGCACGCGCGGACAACCGCCCGGCAATCGACGCGAACACGCCGTCCAGTGGCCGTGCCAGCCCAATGCCGAACATGCCGTCGACAACCCAGCTGTAATCGTCGAACGAGTCCGGCACGGCGGTCGAAATTGGCACGCCTGCCGCGCGTGCTTCGGCCAGCGCCCAACGGGCATCGTCGGGCTTCACTTCGACGGGCATGCAGACTTCGACGGTGATACCGGCGCGATGCAGTTCAGCCGCAACGACGAGCGCGTCGCCGCCGTTGTTGCCGGGGCCGGCTACGAGCCATACCGGCTCGTGCCGATTGGTCGTACCGTCAAGTTCGATACGTTCGAGCAGAAAACGCGCGCCCGCGCGTCCTGCGCGGCCCATCAGCGTGTGCGCGGGCAGCGTCGCCTCGGCATCTTTTTCGAGCGCGCGCAGTTCGGCGACGCTCAGAAGCGGAAACGGCCTGTCATACGGCTTGACGAGAACGTCGTGAAGGAAAGGCAAGGAGGTATCGGTCATGGCAGCGTACGAGAGCAACAGGGTACGCCCATGGTAGTGGCATTGCGCGTGCTGTCGCCAGCACGCGCAATGGCATAGGACGAATGACCGTCCCGTGCCGGAAGGGGTTATCCGTTGAAGCGTTCGGGGCGAAGCGCCGCGATCGTGTCAGGCGGCAATTCCGACGGTGCGCCGGACACGAGGCTCGCAATCAGCTTTCCCGAACCGCATGCGAGGCCCCAGCCGACGGGACCGTGCGCCGCGTTCACGAAGAGCCGCGGATGCAGCGCATTGCCCGTGACGGGCAGGCCGTCCGGCGACAACAGTTTCACGCCTTCCCACGGCAACGCGGCGGAGATGCGCGCCGAACCCGGCACCCAGTCGTGCGTCGCCTGGCTGAGCAGCGCGAGCGCTTCCTTCGTCAGCGGCTCCGGCAGCGGCAGCCGGGACTGGCTCGCGCTTTGCAGCACCGCGCCGCCTGCAATGCGCAGCCGATGGTTGCTGCGCGTGATCGTGATGCGCTTGACTGCATCGATCACCGTCGTATGGGGCGCGAACTCCTCACGTGCGATCGGCGCGACGAGATTGTGCAGACGCAGCGGATGCAGCGGCAGATTCAGCCCGAGCTTTTCCAGCAGCGCGAGACTGCCGACACCCGCAGCGACGACCACGGCATCCGCGCTGATCACATCGACTTCGCGCGAGCGTGACGATTCGCCGTTGGCAGGCGCCAGTTCGACGGCCGCACGCTGATTGTCGAGGCGGATACCCGTCACTTCGCGGCCGCATTGAAACTGCACGCCACCTTGCGAATCGAGCGTCTGCTTGATCAACTTCGCGAACAGCGGACAGTTCGCCGTGCCTTCGTCGTCGAACAGCACGCCGCCCGCGAAATGCGGCTCGAGCGGAATCGAATGCTCGATGGTCTGGCATTCCTGCGGGCTCAGCACGTGATGCGGCACTTCGAACTTGCGCAGCAGGTCGAGCGCGGCATGTGTGTGGTCCCAGTCCTGCTGGCTGCGCACCAGATAGAGCTGCCCCTTCGACTGCTCGAACTCCAGATTGAAGTGATGTTCGATGTCCGCGAGCGACTGGCGCGCCGATTCGATCAGCGGACGCAGCAGCGAAAACTGCTTCTGGAACGCCTCGGGTTCGGCGAGCGCCGCGAGCGTGCGGACGAAATCGCGCACCTGCCCGTTGAAGCCCGTCTTCTTGATCACGCCGCTTTTGGCTGCCTGGCGGTGCTGCATGAAGGTTGGGCCGAACCACACATCGAGCGGGGTGGGCAGCAAAGTGCCGCCGTGACCGTAAGTGGCGCCTTGCGCGACGGTGGCGTGCCGTTCGACGACGCACACCCGGTGACCGGCCGCACGAAGCTGATAGGCGGTGGCGACGCCGACGATCCCGCCGCCAATGACAATGACATCCATGGTTAATTCGTGTTGCCGGCGGCACGCGTGGGCCAGGCGTATGACGTGACATGCGGCGCAGCGCGACAGCCGATGCTGCACCGATCTGATGAAAGGCCGAATGATATCAGTCAAACGACCCGTTCGGCACGCTGCCGTTCGGCGCGGGAAGGATCGCTCGACAGCGGCGCGCGCGTTGGACAAGCGGTGATAAGGAACGCGCAATTCGCCTACCACGAACGGCCAGAAACGCATCTCGAAATGGCGCGGCGTATTGCCGGCGAGGCATGCAGCCATCTGGGACAGGGCGCCAAAGCGCGCGGAGCGTCATGTGGGGCAGGTCTGCCGGGTCTTCCCGGGTTATAATCCTGGACTTCCTTACGCCTCACGTCGCCTCCACGCGCGACTGTCCGAGCGGTTGCCAAAGCAATCGCGCGCGGCACCCAGCGACGCAACCGATCGACGCAACGTCAAGTCCATGGCTCACTTCTCGTGTTTCCCCGGCGCTTCGGCCCTCTCCGATTTCCGTCAAACCCGCCTGCTCGACACGTTGTCGCGCATCGACGCCAACATCGTCGGCGTGCGCGGCCAGTATCTGCATTTCGTGAACTCGCAGACGCCGCTTGCCGCGGAAGACAGCGCGAAGATCGAAGCGCTGATGCACTACGGCGATCCGTTCGACGCCGGCAAGGACAAGGGTGCCGCTGAAACCTTCCTCGTCGTGCCGCGCTTTGGCACCGTGTCGCCGTGGGCGAGCAAGGCCACTGACATCGCGCTTCACTGCGGCTTGACGCATGTGCGCCGCATCGAGCGCGGCATCGAGTACACGGTCGTGCTGAAAAGCGGGCTGCTCGGCGGCAAGAAGGCGCTGTCGGACGAGGCGCGTGCCGCCGTCGTCGCGGCGCTGCATGACCGGATGACGGAAAGCGTCGCGCCGTCGCGCGATCACGCGATGCACCTGTTCGACGAACTGCCCGCCAAGGCGCTGCAAACGGTCGCGGTGCTGACAGAGGGCCGCAAGGCGCTGGAGCAGGCGAACACGGAACTGGGCCTGGCGCTCGCCGAGGACGAAATCGACTATCTCGTCGACGCCTTCACGAAGCTCGGCCGCAATCCGACCGACGTCGAACTGATGATGTTCGCGCAGGCCAACAGCGAGCACTGCCGCCACAAGATCTTCAACGCGAGCTGGACGATCGACGGCGAGGCACAGGACATCTCGTTGTTCAACATGATCCGCAACACCGAGAAGCTCAATCCGCAAGGCACGATCGTCGCGTATTCGGACAACTCGTCGATCATGGTGGGCGGCATGGCCGAGCGCTGGTTCCCGCGCAAGGCAGACGACGCCAGCGAGCCGGGCGAGCGCTATGGCCGTCACACCGAATTGACGCACACGCTGATGAAGGTGGAGACGCACAACCACCCGACGGCCATCTCGCCGTTCCCGGGCGCCGCGACGGGCGCAGGCGGCGAAATCCGCGACGAAGGCGCGACCGGCCGCGGCGCGCGTCCGAAGGCGGGCCTCACGGGCTTCACCGTGTCGAACCTCGATCTGCCCGACGCGCGCGAGCCGTGGGAAAACTCCCGCGACACTACGCAGCCCATCGGTCATCGCAACGCTGCCGACCAGTTCGACACGTACGGCCGTCCGGACCGCATCGCGTCGCCGCTGCAGATCATGATCGACGGGCCGCTCGGCGGCGCCGCGTTCAACAACGAATTCGGCCGTCCGAACCTCGGCGGCTACTTCCGCACATACGAGCAGAATGTCGCGGGCCGCGTGCGCGGCTATCACAAGCCGATCATGATCGCGGGCGGCCTCGGCAATATCTCGGACCAGCACACGCACAAACACGATCTGCCCGCCGGCTCGCTGCTGATCCAGATCGGCGGCCCCGGCATGCGTATCGGCATGGGCGGCGGCGCGGCGAGCTCGATGGCGACGGGCACGAACACAGCCGAGCTCGACTTCGACTCCGTCCAGCGCGGCAACCCGGAAATCGAGCGGCGCGCGCAGGAAGTGATCAACTCGTGCTGGCAGCTGGGCGCGGGCAATCCGATCCTGAGTATCCACGACGTCGGCGCGGGCGGTCTGTCGAATGCATTCCCGGAACTGGTCGACGGTGCGGACAAGGGCGCGCTGTTCGAACTGCGCAAAGTCCAGCTGGAAGAAAGCGGGCTGTCGCCGCGCGAAATCTGGTCGAACGAAGCGCAAGAGCGTTACGTGCTGGCCATTCCGCCGTCGCGCCTCGAAGAATTTGCGGCGATCTGCGAGCGCGAGCGTTGCCCGTTCGCGGTGGTCGGCACGGCGACCGAAGCGCGTCAGCTGAAGCTGATCGACGCCGACCTGACGGAAGCGGACGCGCACCAGCCCGTCGACATGCCGATGGAAGTTCTGCTCGGCAAGCCGCCGCGCATGCACCGCGACGTGACGCGCGTATCGACGCCGCTGCAGCCCGTCGACGTCACGCACGTCGCACTGCACGAGGCAGCCGTCAACGTGCTGCGTCATCCGACCGTGGCGAGCAAGTCGTTCCTGATCACGATCGGCGACCGTTCGGTAGGCGGTACGACGGCGCGCGACCAGATGGTCGGCCCGTGGCAGGTGCCCGTCGCCGACTGCGCGATCACGACGGTCGATTACGCGGGCTTCCGCGGTGAAGCGATGACGATGGCCGAGCGCACGCCGCTCGCCGTGATCGACGCGCCCGCGTCGGGACGCATGGCTGTCGGTGAAGTGGTGACGAACATTGCGGCGGCGCCGATCGCGTCGCTGGACAAACTGAAGCTGTCGGCGAACTGGATGGCGGCATGCGGCAGCCCGGGCGAAGACGCGGCGCTGTACGACACGGTGAAGGCGATCGGCATGGAACTGTGCCCGGCGCTTGGTATCGGTATTCCTGTCGGCAAGGATTCGCTGTCGATGCGCACCAAGTGGGCGGACGGCGACGTCGAGAAGGAAGTGGTCGCGCCCGTGTCGCTGATCATCTCGGCATTCGCGCCCGTCGAAGACGTGCGCCGCCATCTGACGCCGCAGTTGCTGAGCCTGAAGGAAGCGGGCGAAACGGTGCTGATCGCAATCGACCTGGGCCGCGGCAAGCAGCGTCTGGGCGGCAGTATCCTCGCGCAGGTGACGCAGCAGGTCGGCGACACGGTACCTGACGTCGACGATCCGGAAGATCTGAAGCGCTTCTTCGCGGCGATCCAGGCGCTCAACGCGGATAGCAAGCTGCTCGCGTACCACGACCGCTCGGACGGCGGGCTGTGGGCGACCGTTTGCGAAATGGCGTTCGCGGGCCACGTGGGTGTGTCGCTGAACGTCGACATGCTGACGCTCGACCCCAATCACGAATTCGATTACGGCGACGCGAAGGACTGGGCGAAGCAGACCAGCGGCCGCCGCGAAGACCGCACGATCCGCGCGCTCTTCAACGAAGAACTCGGCGCGGTGGTCCAGGTACGTGCTGGCGATCGCGACGCCGTGCTTGCGGTACTGCGCGAACATGGTCTGTCGGCGTGCTCGCATGTGGTCGGCAAGCCGAATGAGCGCGACATGGTTGAAATCTACCGCGACGCGAAGAAGATTTTTGACGCGCCGCGCGCCGAACTGCATCGTACGTGGAGCGAAGTGAGCTGGCGCATCTCGCGTCTGCGCGACAACCCCGCGTGCGCCGACGCGGAATTCGATGCGTTGCTCGACGCGTCGGACCCTGGCATCCAGCCGCATCTGTCGTTCGATCCTGTCGAGGATGTCGCTGCGCCGTTCATCGGCAAGGGCGCGCGTCCGCGCGTGGCGATTCTGCGGGAGCAGGGCGTGAACTCGCACCTCGAAACGGCCTACGCGTTCGACCGCGCGGGTTTCGATGCGCACGACGTTCACATGAGCGATCTGCTGTCGGGACGCGCGACGCTTGCTGATTTTGCGGGTGCTGTTGCATGTGGCGGTTTCTCGTACGGTGACGTGCTGGGCGCGGGTGAGGGCTGGGCGAAGACGATTCGGTTCAACGCGCAGCTTGCCGATATGTTTGCGGCGTTCTTTGGTCGCAATGACACGTTTGCGCTTGGGATCTGCAATGGCTGTCAGATGATGAGCAGTCTCGCGTCGATGATTCCTGGCGCGGATGCATGGCCGAAGTTCACGCGCAACAAGTCGGAGAAATTTGAAGCGCGCTTCTCGCTGGTCGAAGTGCAGTCGTCGCCGTCGATTTTCTTTGCCGGCATGGAAGGGTCGCGGATTCCTGTTGCCGTTGCGCACGGTGAAGGTTTTGCGGACTTCTCGCAGCAGGGGGATATGGGGCGTGTGGCTGTTGCGATGAAGTATGTCGATCATCGTGGGCAGTCGACTGAACAGTATCCGTTTAATCCGAATGGGTCGCCGGCTGGTATCACGTCGGTCACTACGCCGGATGGGCGGTTTACTGTGCTGATGCCGCACACTGAACGTGTTCATCGCAATGTGCAGATGAGCTGGCATCCCGACGCCTGGAAGAACAGCGCTACGGATGGCAGCCCGTGGATGCGCGTGTTTCAGAATGCGCGAAAGTGGCTGGGGTGATTTTTTGCCCTGCGCGGGCAGTCGCGGTTTGCGGTTTTTGCTTTTGAGTTGGCTTCCGCGATTTGTCTTTGTGCTTTAGGCGTTGCCAGTTCGGTGTTTTTGGCCTTTTCGCCGGCATCCGCGATTTGTTATCTAGCTTCACGCGTCGCCCCTGTGCGGGGCGGCACCTACTTTTCTTTGCCGCCGCAAAGAAAAGTAGGCAAAAGAAAGCGGCTAACACCGTCAGTTCTTCTTCATGCCTGAGGGCCCCCACAGGGTCTTACGCTTCACACGGCAATCACGTGACTCATGTTAGTTGCCAGCGCTCTTGCGCTGCGCCTCACCCGCTTCACACACCCTCACTACAGCACGCCGTACCAGATAGTCCACCGCCGCCCAGGTGGCAAACTGTGTGTAGGTTGTCGCGTCGTATGCATTAGCGCTCTTACAGGGTGGGACGCATGCGCTATAGGTCCGAAGTGAGGCGTGTGGAGCACAAGAGGCCGACACACAGTTTGCCACCTGGGCGGCAGGTACGATTCGCTGCCGCTTGCCGATGTACGGGTATTCGAAGCGGGTGAGGTGCTCATTCGAAGCGTTGGCAACTGGCGTGAACAGAAATGCTGCCGTGTGAAGCGTAAGACCCGTTGGGGGCCCTCAGGCAAACACAAGAACTAGCGGTGTTAGCCGCTTTCTTTTGCCTACTTTTCTTTGCGGCGGCAAAGAAAAGTAGGTGCCGCCCCGCACAGGGGCGACGCGTGAAGCTAGATAACAAATCGCGGATGCCGGCGAAAAGGCCAAAAACACCAGCTCGAAAGCAACTCGCGGATGCCCGCAAAACCACTAGCAAACCCAACAGCCCGCGCAGCCCAAACCTAGACCTACAAAAAGAAAAAGCCGCCCGCAGGCGGCCATCTCCGTGCGGACGCACGCAAAAAACCTTTACTGAACCTTAGCCTTGGACCGAAGGTCCTCCTCAAACGCCTGCAGCTTTTCCTGCTGCATCTGCTGCGCGATCTGAGCCTTCACCTGCTCGAACGGCGGCGGCGGCGTCTGCCGCACATCATCGACGCGGATGATATGCCAGCCAAACTGCGTATGCACCGGCGCATCCGTCATCTGACCTTTCTGCAGCTTCTCCGCGGCAGCGGCAAACTCAGGCACATAAGCCTTCGGATCCGACCAGTCGAGGTCGCCACCATTCTTGCCCGATCCCGGGTCCTTCGAGAACTGCTTCGCGAGGTCTTCGAAGCTCGCGCCAGCCTTGATCTTCGCAATCAGATCCTTCGCCTGCTGCTCGTTGTCGACGAGGATGTGGTGCAGGTGATATTCCTTGCCGCCAATCTGCTTGACCAGCTCGTCGTACTTCGCCTTCACTTCGGCATCCGTCGGCTGGTTCTTCTTCACGAAATTTTCGATCAACGCACGCAGCACCACAGTCTGCTGCGCAACCGCGACCTGCGCCTTGACGTCCGGCTTCGACGGAATCCCTTCGCGGATCGCTTCCTGCATCAGGATTTCACGGTTCACGAGTTCTTCACGAACAGCCTGTTGCAGCTTCGGCGAATCCTGTTGACCCTGCTGCACGAGTTGGGCAACCAGCGCATCGGCACGCGACTTCGGAATCGGTGTGCCGTTCACGACGGCGATGTTCTGTGCGAATGCAGGTGCGGCCGCAAATGCAGCCAGCAAGACCCAGTAGCGGGTGTTTTTCAAGGTCATCGGAAGTTTCCTAACGGGACAGCAAATTGAATTCTTCTGGCGTGTAAGCCGTGATGGCGAGAGCGTGAATGCCGCGCTGCATGGCATCGGCCAGCGCATCATACACCATGCGGTGCCGCGCCACGCGAGCCTTGCCAGCAAAGGCGGCGGCCACGATCGTCACCGCATAGTGACCGCCCGCCGATGCGCCCGCATGACCTGCATGCAGCGCGCTGTCGTCGCGCACGGTGATCGAGTCGACGGGCGCGAGCGCCGCTGTGACTCGCGCTTCGATTAGCGCGAGCCGCTCGGCCGGGCTGGCGTGCAGGAAAACGTCGTCGTTCATGTCACTCTTCCTTCATATACTTCGATAGCCACAAGCTCTGCCCGACGATAAACACGACCAGGCAGCCCGTCGCGCCGAACAGCTTGAAGTTCACCCACGCATCGGTGGAAAAGTTGAACGCGACGAACAGATTGAGAATGCCGAGCAGCACGAAAAAGATCGCCCACACGTAGTTCAGCTGGCCCCAGATGCGATGCGGCAACTGGATCTGCTTGCCCATCATCGCTTCGATCAGGTTCTTGTTGAACGCCAGCGCGGACACCACCAGCGCCACCGAGAACGCCCAGTACAGCACGGTCGGCTTCCATTTGATGAAGGTGTCGTTGTGCAGCACGAGCGTCGCGCCGCCGAACACGGTGACGACCCCGAGGCTCACCCACAGCATCGGGTCGACCTTGCGGTGCCGGAACGCGACCCATGCGATCTGGACGAGCGTGGCGGCGATCGCAACGGCCGTTGCCGTGAAAATGCCCCACACCTTGTACGCGACGAAGAACAGGATGATCGGAAACAGATCGAACAGGAATTTCATTGTCGGGTTGGGAATCCGGAGAGTGTTGGGCGCATCGTGCGCGCTGTCTGCGATGGTTCGGATGAGATCGGCGCATTGGCGGCGAGAGCCAGTCCGATCCGTCCGAAAAGTGCTGGCCACGCCGGCATGACGATCAGACCGCACGCGACGCTATCTGGGCTCGAATTGTAGCGCAGCCGGGTTGATGCAGTTGCAGAAGCCCGTCGACGCGGGCACGCGGGAACGGCCGCCGGCTCACGACGAACAGCTCACTTCCAGCGATGACGCCCAGTCGGGCGGCAGTCCTGCATAAGCTTCATAGTCGGGTTGCTCGTCGAACGGGCGGCGCAGCACGGTCGCAAGGCGTTCCACTTCGGAGAAATCCTTTTCCTTCGCCTGGCGGATCGCCGCCTCGGCCAGGTGATTGCGCAGCACGTATTTCGGATTCACGCGGTTCATCGCTTCGGCGCGCGCGGCGTCATCGCGTGTTTCGTGCGACAGCCGTGCCCGGTAGTCGGTCGCCCAGGCGTCGAACGCGGCGCGATCGAGGAACAGGTCGCGCACGCTCGTATCACCGCTCGCATCGTGCTTCGACAGTTTCGACAGATTGCGGAACGTCAGCGTGAAGTCTGCGCGGTTCGCATGCATGATCTCGAACAGTTTGTTCGCGATCGCGTCGTCGCCTTCGCGTTGGGTTTCGAGGCCGAGCTTCGCGCGCATCCGCGCTTCGAGCGCGGGCGCAAAGCGCGCCTTGAAGCCTTCGAGTACGCGCTGTGCGTCCTGCACCGCGCGCTCGCTGCGCTGCGCATCGTCGTACCGTTCGCCGAACAGCGGCAGCAAACCTTGCGCGAGACAGAACAGGTTCCAGTACGCGATCTGCGGCTGCATCCGGTACGCGTAACGGCCTTGCGAGTCCGAGTGGTTGCAGATGTGATTCGCGTCGAAGCCATCCATGAAGCCGAACGGGCCATAGTCGATCGTCAGGCCGAGAATCGACATGTTGTCCGTGTTCATCACGCCGTGGCAGAAACCGACCGCCTGCCATTGCGCGATCAGATCGGCAGTCGACAGCACGGCTTCATTCAGCAGCGCGAGATACGGATCGTCGGCGTCGCGGCACGACGGATAGAAGCGGTCGATCACCTGATCGGCCAGCGCGCGCAGCGCATCGACACGATCGTTCGCGTAGAAATGCTCGAAGTGCCCGAAGCGCACGAAGCTCGGCGACACGCGCGTGACGACGGCGGCCGTTTCCATCTCTTCGCGGCGCACGGGCTGATCGGAGCCCGTCGCGCAAAGCGCGCGCGTGGTCGGAATGCCGAGGTGATGCATCGCCTCCGAGCACAGATATTCGCGGATCGACGAGCGCAGCACCGCGCGTCCGTCGCCCATGCGCGAATAGGGCGTGCGCCCGGCGCCTTTCAATTGAAGCTCGAAGCGTTGGCCGTCGTGCTCGACTTCGCCGAGCGTGAGCGCGCGTCCGTCGCCCAGTTGGCCCGCCCACACGCCGAACTGATGCCCCGAATACACCGACGCATACGGCAACGACGACGCTGGCCAATCCCGCGTCGTATTGCCCGAAAAGAACTCGGCGAAGCCCGGCGCGCTCGCCAGCGACGCATCGAAGCCGAGCATCGCCGCGACATCAGGCGCGAAGCCGACGACATACGGCGCCGGCAACGGCGCCGCTGGCAGGCGTGTCAGAAAGACGTTCCCGAGCGCGGCGAAGCTGCCTTCGCGCTGGTTGTCGATCGCGCCGGCGGCCGTCGACATGGAACCCGATAACCCTGCATTGCATGGGGAAAACGACATATTGAGCGCCTCTTTATTAACCGATATTGTAATTCCGCGCCTGCCGCGCTGCAGCGCGCGCATCCGAAGCGCATATCGAAGCGTATAGAGAAGCGCGTATCGATGTCGAATAACAACACGAGACAACACAACATCACACCTCTGGGAGACACCCGCGTATGACGACGCCGCTCTATGGACAGATGATGGACGTGCCGCTGACGGTTTCCTCGCTGCTGGCGCATGCGTCCCGCCACTTCGGCACGACGGAGATCGTGTCGAAGCGCATCGAGGGCGACGTGCATCGCTACACGTACCGCGATTGCGAGAAGCGCGCGAAGCAGCTCGCACAGGCGCTGATCGCGCTCGGTGTCGAAGCGGGCGACCGGATCGGCACGCTGGCATGGAATGGCTACCGGCATCTGGAAACGTACTACGGCACGACGGGCTTCGGCGCCGTGTGCCACACGATCAATCCGCGCCTCTTTCCCGATCAGATCGCCTATATCGTCAATCACGCCGACGACCGCTACGTGCTGTTCGACATCACGTTTGCCGCGCTCGTCGATGTGCTCGCGCCGCAGTGTCCGAACGTGCGCGGCTGGATCGCGATGACGGACGAAGCGCACATGCCGCGCATGTCGACGGCCGCGTCGAGCTATGAATCGCTGCTCGCGCAGCACAACGGCGAGTTCGACTGGCCGGAAATCGACGAACGTTGCGCATCCAACCTTTGCTACACCTCGGGCACGACGGGCAATCCGAAGGGCGCGCTTTACTCGCATCGCTCGACGGTGCTGCATGCATTCGGCGCGTCGCTGCCCGATGCGATGGGCCTGTCCGCGCGTGATTCCGTGCTGCCCGTCGTGCCGATGTTCCATGTGAACGCATGGGGCATTCCGCACTCCGCGCCGCTGACGGGCGCGAAGCTCGTGTTTCCGGGCAAGGATCTCGACGGCAAGTCGCTGTATGAACTGATGGAAGCGGAGCGCGTCACGTATTCGGCGGGCGTGCCGACCGTGTGGCTCGGCTTGCTGAACCACTTGCGCGAAGCGGGCGTGAAATTTTCGACGCTGCAGCGTACGGTGATCGGCGGGTCCGCGTGTCCGCCCGCGATGCTCAAGATGTTCCAGGAGGTCTACGGCGTCGAGGTGATTCACGCGTGGGGCATGACGGAGATGTCGCCGCTCGGCACGCTCGCAAAGCTCACATGGGAGCAGTCGCAGCGCTCGCCCGACGAGCAGCGCAAGCTGCGCGAAAAGCAGGGCCACGTGATGTACGGCGTCGACATGAAGATCGTCGGCGACGACGGGCGCGACCTGCCGTGGGATGGCGTCGCGTTCGGCGATCTGCACGTGCGCGGTCCGTGGGTGATCGACCGGTACTTCCGCAGCGATGCGTCGCCGCTCGTCGACGGCTGGTTCCCGACGGGCGACGTCGCGACGATCGACAAGGACAGCTTCCTGAACATCACCGACCGCAGCAAGGACGTGATCAAGTCGGGCGGCGAGTGGATCAGTTCGATCGACGTCGAGAACGTCGCGATTGCGCATCCCGCGGTGGCGGAGGCGGCGTGCATCGCGTGCTCGCATCCGAAGTGGACGGAGCGGCCGTTGCTCGTCGTCGTGAAGCGTCCGGATGCCGATGTGACGCGAGACGAGATGCTCGCGTTCTACGAAGGCAAAGTCGCGAAATGGTGGATTCCCGACGACGTCGTATTCGTCGACGAACTGCCGCACACGGCGACGGGCAAGCTGCAAAAACTCAAGCTGCGCGAGCGCTTCCGCGACCACGTTTTGCCGTCGGCGCTCGACATCGAGAACTGCCCGTTCGATGAGGAAGAAGCGGACGCGGTCCGGCACGCGAGAACCGATCTGTCGTAAACCTCGGGTTTACGCCCATCCAAGCACGCTCGTTCAAAATGAAGTTCAAATTGAACGAGCGTGCTTTTTTGTGTATTCTGCCTGCTATCGCAAACGAACAGCGAATCAGCGGACAATGGTTCGGGTGTTCCCATCCGGGCTGCGCATATCAGGCGCGTCCGCATCGCATGGAGGCAGGCAGATGGCAGTGGACTACACGACACACGACGGCGTCGCCGTCATCACGCTGAATAATCCCCCCGTCAACGGCCTCGGCCTGTCGACGCGCACGGGCATCATCGAAGGCGTAGAGCGCGCGCAGGGCGATCCCGCCATCAAGGCGATCGTGCTGACGGGCGCGGGCAAGGCCTTCTCGGGCGGCGCCGACATCACCGAATTCAACACGCCGAAAGCACTGCAGGAACCGACGCTGATGACGGTCATCAAGGCCGTCGAAGGCAGCGCGAAGCCCGTCGTCGCGGCGATCCACAGCGTCGCGATGGGCGGCGGCCTGGAACTCGCGCTCGGCGCGCATTACCGCGTGGCGACACCCGGCGCGCAGATCGCGCTGCCCGAAGTGAAGCTCGGCATTTTGCCGGGCGCTGGCGGCACGCAGCGTCTGCCGCGCGCGCTCGGGCTGGAAACCGCGCTCAACATGATCGTGTCGGGCGCGCCCGTGATGTCCGAGAAGCTCGCGGGCACGCCGATTTTCGATGCGCTGATCGAAGGCGATCTGATGGAAGCCGCGCTCGCGTTCGCGCGCAAGGTCGGCGCACAAAGCGGCCCGCATCCGAAGATTCGCGATCGCAAGATCGAGCATCCGAACGCGGCGGGCTTCATCCAGTTCGCGCGCAATAGCGTCGCCGCCATCGCGAAGCAGTACCCGGCGCCGCACAAGTGCATCGACGCAGTCGAAGCGGGCGTGCTCGAAGGCTTCGAGCAAGGCATGAAGGTGGAGCGCGAATGCTTCCTCGCGCTCGTGCAGACGCCCGAAAGCCGTGCGCTGCGCCATGCATTCTTCGGCGAGCGCGCGGCAAGCAAAATTCCCGATGTGCCGTCCGACACGCCCGTGCGCGACATCAAAAAAGTCGCCGTGATCGGCGCGGGCACGATGGGCGGCGGCATCGCGATGAACTTCATCAACGCGGGCTTGCCCGTCATGATGCTCGAAACGAAGCAGGACGCGCTCGATCGCGGCATCGCTACGATCCGCAAGAACTACGAGGCGACCGTCAAGAAAGGCAAGCTGACGATGGAAGCGCTCGAGCAGCGCATGGCGTCGATCACGCCGACGCTCTCGTATGACGACCTCAAAGACGCCGATCTCATCATCGAAGCCGTATTCGAAGAACTCGGCGTCAAAGAGCAGGTATTCAAGCGCCTCGACGAAGTGGCAAAGCCGGGCGCGATCCTCGCGTCGAACACGTCGACGCTCGATCTGAACAAGATCGCCGCCTTCACGAAGCGTCCGCAGGACGTGGTCGGCATGCACTTCTTCAGCCCCGCCAACGTGATGAAGCTGCTCGAAGTGGTGCGCGGCAAGGACACGGCGAAGGACGTGCTCGCCACCGTGATGAAGGTCGCGAAGAAGATCAAGAAGACGGCCGTGGTATCGGGCGTCTGCGACGGCTTCATCGGCAACCGGATGATCGAGCAGTACATCCGTCAGGCGCTTTTCATGCTCGAAGAAGGCGCGCTGCCCGCGCAGGTCGACAAGGCCATCGAGAAGTTCGGCTTCGCGATGGGTCCGTTCCGCATGAGCGATCTCGCGGGCAACGATATCGGCTGGGCGATCCGCAAGCGGCGTTATCAGGAGCACCCGGACATGCATTACTCGAAGATCGCCGACCGTCTGTGCGAGACGGGGCGCTTCGGGCAAAAGACGGGTGGCGGCTGGTACGACTACAAGGCGGGCGACCGCAACGCCTATCCGTCGAAGCAGATCGACGAGATGATCGTCGGGTATTCGAAGGAACTCGGCGTCGAACGGCGCAAGCTTTCCGACGATGAGATCGTCGAGCGTCTGGTGTTCGCACTCGTCAACGAGGGCGCGAAGATTCTCGAAGAGGGCATCGCGTCGAAGGCGTCGGATATCGACATGGTCTATCTGACGGGCTACGGCTTTCCGCTGTGGCGCGGCGGCCCGATGCTGTACGCGGATACCGTCGGCCTCTACAACGTCGAGCACGCGATCCGCCGTTATGCGGCGCAACCGAACGGCGACGCCTGGCAGATTGCAGCGGGCATCGTCGAGCGCGCGGCGCAGGGGCGCGGCTTCAATAGCTGAACGCGCACGCACCGCCATCGCGAGACAACAGGAACAGTGATGAAAGATGCCAGTGAAGTTCTGCTCGTCGTCGACGTGCAGAACGACTTCATGCCGGACGGCGCGCTCGCCGTCGCGCGCGGCGACGAAATCGTGCCGCTCGTGAACCAGCTTGCGCGGCGTTTCAGCCATGTCGTGCTGACGCAGGACTGGCATCCGCCGTCGCATGTTTCGTTCGCCGCGAATCACGCGGGCCGCCAGCCGTTCGAGATGATGACCCTGCCGTACGGCGAACAGGTGCTGTGGCCGACGCACTGCGTGCAGAACACGCCGGGCGCGGCGCTGCACGCGGAACTCGACATTCCGCATGCGCGCGCCGTGATTCGCAAGGGGCATCACGCGGGCGTCGACAGCTATTCGGCGTTCCTCGAAGCCGATCGCACGACGCCGACGGGACTCGCCGGCTATCTGCGCGACACGGGCGTGACGCGCGTGTGGTGCTGCGGCCTCGCGACCGACTATTGCGTCGCGTGGTCCGCGCTCGACGCGCGCGCGGCTGGCTTCGAGGTCGTCGTCATCGAAGACGCGACCCGCGCAATCGATCTGAACGGTTCGCTCGACAACGCATGGCGCGAGATGCGCGCTGCGGGCGTCGAACGCGTGCAATCGGCGGACTTGCTTGTCTGAGCCACGCAACGCGAACCACACACACTCTTTGAAATTTGCAGGAGACATGCATGACTGACGCCGTAATCGTATCGACTGCCCGCACGGGTCTCGCCAAATCGTGGCGCGGCGCGTTCAACATGACGCACGGCGCGACGCTCGGCGGCCACGTGACGCAGGCCGCCGTCGAACGCGCGAAGATCGACCCGGCGCGCGTCGAGGACGTAATCATGGGCTGCGCAAACCCCGAAGGCGCGACGGGCTCGAATATCGCGCGGCAGATCGCGCTGCGCGGCGGGTTGCCCGTGACCGTGCCGGGCATGACGGTGAACCGCTTCTGCTCGTCGGGCCTGCAGACTATTGCGCTCGCCGCGCAACGCGTGATGGTCGGCGAGGGCGATGTGTTCGTCGCGGGCGGCGTCGAGTCGATCTCGTGTGTGCAGAACGAAATGAACATGCACATGCTGCGCGAAGGCTGGCTGATGGAGCACAAGCCGGAAATCTACTGGCCGATGCTGCAAACGGCCGAGACCGTCGCGAAACGCTATTCGATTTCGAAGGACCGCCAGGACGAATACGGCGTGCAGTCGCAACAGCGCGCAGCGGCCGCGCAGGAAGCGGGGCGCTTCAATGACGAAATCGTGCCGATGACGGTGCTCGCGGGCATCGCCGACAAGGCAAGCGGCCGCCTGTTCACAAAGGAAGTGACGATTGCCGCCGACGAAGGCATCCGCGCCGACACGACGCTCGAAGGCGTATCGAAGATCCGTACGGCGCTCCCGGGCGGCGTGATCACGGCGGGCAACGCGAGCCAGTTTTCGGATGGCGCGTCGGCATGCGTCGTGATGAACGCGAAGGTCGCGGAGCGCGAAGGCCTGCAGCCGCTCGGTATTTTTCGCGGCTTCGCGGTCGCGGGCTGCGAGCCGGACGAAATGGGCATCGGCCCCGTGTTCGCCGTGCCGAAGCTGTTGAAACAGGCAGGTCTCAAGGTCGATGACATCGGTCTGTGGGAACTGAACGAGGCGTTCGCCGTGCAGGTGCTGTATTGCCGCGACAAGCTCGGGATTCCGAACGAACGCCTGAACGTCAACGGCGGCGCGATTGCCGTCGGTCATCCGTATGGCGTGTCGGGTGCGCGTCTGACGGGCCATGCGTTGATCGAAGGCAAGCGGCGCGGCGCGAAGTTCGTCGTGGTGACGATGTGCATCGGCGGTGGGCAAGGAGCGGCGGGCTTGTTCGAAGTCGTCTGAGCGCGCCTGCGCGTAGCGAGTACCTGGGGAATATGGCAGCCCGCGTGCGGAAGCGCGCGGGCTTTTTTACATCGGCTTTGCCTTACGCGGGCTTTGCCATGCTTCAGTGCTTCGGCATTTTGTGCAAAGCTTCCGCGCGATGGACAGCGCGTTTGCCGCCGTTCTCGCTTTCGACCTCGTAATGCACGTCGTCCTTCGAAGCGGCCACGGTATGACCGTCCCGTTCCGTGTGCGTGGTGATCGCGCGGACGATCTTGCCCGTCGTCATGCCCTGCGGCGTGTTCCAGTTGACGCGATCGCCCGGTTTCAGATCATGTTTCACGCCGCGCTCCCGACAGGTTGAATGCAGGCGGATGGCGCATCCGTTGTTCCCGTTTCCGCTCAATCCTGTGACAGCACGTGGATGACAAATGCCTGTCAGGCACACAATTCGCTGGTCGTTTCACGAACATATCCGCCAGACGATAAGGAGAACAATCATGCGAATGCGGGTTGCTTGCGTAGCTGTCATGGGGACGGTGGCGCTGTCGATCGCATCGGGAGCGGCGTCGGCGCAATCGCAGGCCTACACGAATCAGCCTGTCTACCTGTACGCGGGCCCAGCGCAGGATTACCCGGTCGTCGCGCAATTGCCCGCCGGGCAACCGGTGGCCGTCTACGGCTGCGTGAGCGGCTACACATGGTGTGACGTGGCGATCGCGCAGGCGCGCGGTTGGGTCTATGGCGGTTATCTGACGTATCCCTATCAGGGCAGCAATGTGCCCATCATGACGTACGGGACGGCGATCGGCCTGCCGCTGATTACGTTTTCGATTGGCTCCTACTGGGACCATTACTATCGCGGACGCCCGTGGTACGGCGAGCGTGGCCGCTGGGCGAATCATCCGCCGCCGCCGCACCGTCCGCCACCGCCGCCGCCTGGCGGTAATCGTCCGCCGCCCGGTGGGAACCGGCCGCCGTCCACGTCGCCCGCATCGCCACCTCCGCCTGGGCCGCCTGGCGCTGGGCATGGACATCGGCCTGGGCCGCCGCAACAAGGCGGTCGTCCGCCAGAAGCGCCGCCACAGGAGCAAGGTGGTCGTCCGCCGGGACAGGGTGGCAACCCTCCTGGCCCGCCGCCTGCGCACGAGGGAGGACGCCCACCCGGGCCGCCGCCCGCGCAAGGCGGTGGCCGTCCCCCCGGGCCACCTGCTGCGCCGCCTGCTGCGCGTCCTTCGGGACCGCCGCCCGGCCAGGGCGGCGGACATCCGTCCGGGCCTCCGGGCGGCGGTGGCAACGCCCGGCCGCCAGCGCCTTCAGGACAAGGCAACGAAGGCACGAATCACTGATTGCGAGGCGGGACGCGGCCTTTTTGATGCACTACAGACCGCTCAGGCTGCCCGTCGGCAGCGATAGCGCGCCCTGGTCGGTAAAGCGCGTGCCGCCCGTGATGCCGCCAGCCAGCCGGCCGCGCAACCTATAAGGAAGTTGGCCCGACTGCGCGCTGTCGGCGAATGCGAATGCCTGGCGGACGACGGTGAAGGCGGGCACCGTCAACGGCACGCCGATCACGGTTTCGCCGAAGCGCGGCACGGTGCCGCTCTGATCGCTGACGCCGCTCGCGAACGGCTTGCCGTTCAGGTCGAGTTCGACGGAAACGCCGTTGTAGTCGATCGGCGTTTCGTTCGGGTTCTGCACGCGCAGCTTCAGAGTGAAGCGCATCTCCATTCCCTGGCCCGCAAGCGGCTCGATCCCGGCGACAGTCACGCGCAGCGGATCGCCGCCGAACATACCCGCGCAGCCGCCAAGCGACAGCATCGCGACGAAGAGGAGCAGCAAACGGGCGAAGTGCGCGGCGCGGTCGGCGGTCATGGTCATGATCCTCTCGAAGGGAACGCGTGAATGAGCGCGCGTCGTATGCACTATAGCGGCGCAGGGCGCTGAAGCGGGCGCAATCATGCGCAAAGCCAGACACGCTTTGCCCGTCGCCACGGCGATGAGACAATCGCGGCGCCCTCGGCGCGCGGCCGGTTTGCGCCGCAACAGGACGGCCCGGACGCATGCCAGCGCGTGACGTTTCGTTGTACCGTTCGGCTCGTCCCGGGGGCAAAACAGGCGCACGACAATCCGCATGAAACCGAAAATCGAAACTATCGTTCTTGGCGCCGATCTCGCCGGCACGTCCATCTTCGCGATCGAGGGCGCGGTGGCTGCGATGCACAGCGGCCTCGACCTGCTCGGCGTGATGGTGATCGCGTTCGTCGCGGCGCTCGGCGGCGGCGTGACGCGCGACCTGCTGATCGGCGCGACGCCGCCCAACGCGATCCGCGACTGGCGCTATCCCGCGTTGACGTTCGCTGCGGGCCTGCTCACGTTCCTCTTCCACACCAACGCGCAAGGCTTCCCCGAGTTCTGGCTGATGGTGCTCGACGCGGCCGGCCTGTCGCTGTTCGCCGTCGCGGGCGTCGAAAAGGCGATGCTGTACCGGATCCGCCCGTTCGTCGCGGCGCTGATGGGCACGGTGACGGGTGTCGGCGGCGGCGTCATCAAGGATGTGCTGCTCGCACGCATTCCGTCCGTGCTCGTCACCGATATCTACGCGACGGCAGCATTCTTCGGTGCAGCCGTGGTGCTGATCGCGCGACGCTTCGGACTGTCGCCGGCGATGGCGGGTGTGGCGGGCGGCGTCGCTTGCTTCGTATTGCGCGTGGCTGCCGCAACGCATGGCTGGCATCTGCCGCGCGCGCAGCTCTGACTGCGGCGCGCGCACGCACGCTGCGAGCACCCCGCGCGCGGGACGCCAGGCTACTTCAAACCTCCGACGATCTTTTCCATCTCCGCTTCGCTGAACGCACGCATCGTCGCCGTGCGCACGTTGCCTTGCGCGGCGAGCGCGAGACCGAGACGGGTCGTGGTTTCGTCGTCAGGCGAGTCGAACGAGATCACGAGGTCGTACGCGCCGAGCGTCCAGTTTACCGTGCCGACTGTCACGCCCATCGCCTTGCTGGCTTCGCGAAACGCGCGCGCCCGGTTGACAGTGTCTTTCGCGGTGCGCACACCCTGATCGGTCCAGTTGACCAGCATGAGGTAAGTGGCCATGTTGTCCTCGTGAAGTGAATTCAGATGATCCGCACACGATGCGGCGGCTCCCGGCGAGAGCGACGAACGCATCAACGGCGCGGGCCGTTTTCCATGCGTGCATAAGGCGGCAAAGAGGAAGGAAGACAAGGCGGCCGGGGCGCGGCGAGCTCGCGCGCGGGAGAAGGAATGGCCGCAGGTTGATGGCGCCCGGTTTCGCGTTGCGCGTGACGGCTGCTTGCGCGCACGGCCGGGCTGATTGCCTGAAAAGTATAGGCGACGCCAAGCACCGTGACGCGGTTGATCGCACGGACGTCCTGTGCGTTTGTCCTATGCCGTGCAGCTCGGTTCATCGTCTCGCGCAGTGCAGGTATCATCTGACGAAGCGTGTTTCATGTGTGTCCTGCATGCGCTCCGTGCGGACCGCGACGCAAGGTCAACAGCAAAGGTGAACGTCTTGATTCGTCATATCGTGATGTGGAAGTTGAACGAGGGAGAAGGCCGGACGCGCGAGCAGAACGCGTCGGTGCTGAAGGAAAAACTGGAGGCCTGCCGCGATGCCGTGCCGGGCATCGTGCATCTCGAAGTCGGTATCGCGACACCGGGCCTCGACTCGACTTATGACGTCGTGCTCGTATCCGATTTCACCGACAAGGCAGCGCTGGACGCGTATCAGGTCCATCCCGCGCATCAGGCCGTGAAGGCGTTTCTCGCGCCGATCCGCGAGGCGCGTCAGGCCGTCGACTACGAACTCTGAATCCATATGACCGACTCTTCCAGCAACCAGCTGGTGATCGAAAGCCCGTTCATCGATCACCTCGGTGTTCAACTCATTTCGGCGGGGGACGGCGCCAGCGAAGTCGTGCTGGCGCTGCGTCCCGAACATCTGAACACGTGGGCCGTATCGCACGGCGGCATCACGATGACGCTCGCCGACGTCGCGCTCGCGATGGCCGCGCGCAGCCTCGCTGCGGACGGCGTCGGCGTCGTCACGGTCGAGATGAAGGTGAACTTCATGCAGCCCGGCAGCGGCGAGTTGCGCGCGACGGGCCGCGTGCTGCACCGCTCGACCACGATGGCCTATTGCGAAGGCGAGATCCGCGACAGTGAAGGCCATTTCGTCGCGAAGGCGCTCGGCACGTTCAAGTACATGCGGCGTCTTGCCGTTGGACGCGAAGTGCGACAGCAGCGACTGCGCAGCGATCCGTCGGCGAAGCCGGGGCCGAGCGACGGCTGAACGCCGCGTGTTGCTGCCGGTTCCCTATTTCAACCCATATTTCCGGAGACAAACCCGTCATGAGTCAGATCAATCGTCAGATTCTGCTCGTGTCGCGTCCGCAGGGCGCGGCATCCGCCGACAACTTCAAGCTCGTCGAGACGCCGCTTGCGCCGCTCGCCGATGGCGAGGTGCGCGTGCGCAATCACTATCTGTCGCTCGATCCGTACATGCGCGGCCGCATGAGCGACGCGAAGTCGTACGCGACGCCGCAGCCGCTGAACGAAGTGATGATCGGCGGCACGACGGGCGAAGTCATCGAGTCGAAGAACGCGGCATTCAAGCCCGGCGACAAGGTGGTCGGCATGTTCGGCTGGCAGGAATTCGGCACGTCCGACGGCAAGGGCCTGGGCAAGATCGACGACACGCATGTGCCGCTCTCCGCATATCTCGGCCCCGTCGGCATGCCCGGCGTGACGGCGTGGTACGGCCTGAACCGGATCATCGCGCCGAAGGCGGGCGAGACGGTCGTCGTCAGCGCGGCGAGCGGGGCGGTCGGCAGCGTCGTCGGGCAACTGGCGAAGCAGGCAGGCGCGCGCGCCGTCGGCATCGCGGGCGGTCCAGACAAGTGCCGCTATGTGGTTGAGACGCTTGGCTTTGACGCATGCGTCGACTACAAGGCGGGCAACCTTTATCAGGACCTCAAGGCGGCGACGCCGGACGGCGTGGACGGCTGCTTCGAAAACGTCGGCGGCGAAGGGCTCGACGCGACGCTCGCGCGGATGAACGCGCATGGCCGCATTGCGTTGTGTGGCTTCATCGCGGGTTATGACGGCGCGCCTATGCCGCTCAAGCATCCGGCGTTGTTGCTCACGCAGCGTCTGCTCGTTCAGGGCTTCATCGTCAGCGAGCATATGGATGTGTGGCCGGATGCGCTGAAAGAACTCGGCACGCTCGTCGCGCAGAAGAAGCTGCAGTATCGCGAGACTGTAGCGCAAGGTCTGGAAAACGCACCCGAGGCGTTTCTCGGCATGCTCAAGGGGCACAACTTCGGCAAGCAGCTCGTCAAGCTGATCTGAGTTGGCGCATATCGCAACGCGCCACGCGCAATCGCTGAACGAGGGAAACGGCATGTTCGAGTTCGACGGCAAAGTCGCCGTGATTACAGGTGCGGCGAGCGGCTTCGGCCGCGCGTTCGCGGAAAAGGGCGCGTCGCTCGGCATGAAGCTCGTGCTGGCGGATGTCGACGCGAACGCGCTCGCGCAAACCGTCGATGCATTGCGCGCATCGGGCGCCGATGCCATCGGCGTGCCAACGGACGTGTCCGATGGCGCACAGGTTCAGGCGCTCGCGGATGCCGCGCTCGCGGCCTTCGGCAAGGTTCATCTGCTATTCAACAATGCCGGCGTCGGCTCCGGCGGCTTTCTGTGGGAAAGCTCGGCGAACGACTGGGCGTGGGTATTCGGCGTCAACGTGATGGGCGTAGCCCACGGTGTGCGTATCTTCACGCCCATCATGCTGAAGCAGAACGAGCCGGCGCACATCGTCAATACGGCGTCGGTGGCGGGGCTCCTGTCGCCGCCGTCGATGGGCATCTACAACGCGTCGAAGCACGCGGTCGTCTCGCTGACGGAGACGCTGTATCACGATCTGCAGAATGCGGGCGGCGAGGTCGGATGTTCTCTGCTGTGTCCTGCGTTCGTGCCGACGGGCATCGCCGATGCCGAGCGCGCGCGTCCCGAGTCGCTGCGCAACAGCGTCGAACCCACGCGCTCGCAACTCGCCGCCGACAAGCAGCTACAGCGCGCGGTGCGATCCGGCAAGCTGGGCGCGGCGGACGTCGCAGCGTTGACGTTCGACGCGATCGCCGCGCGGCGCTTCTATATCCTCACGCATCCCGCCATTCTCGAGACGGTGCGCCTGCGGCACGAGGATATCGAGCAGCTGCGCAATCCGACCGATCCGCTGTCGCTCAAACCCGAGGTCAAGGAAGCACGCTAGCGCGCTCGATGCGAGCGCTTCAACGCGCGTTCGTGGCATCATGGCGCGCTCATTCAACCGTCCGGCGCATCTGCGCCGTCGTCCGATCATGCCGCTGAATCCGAAGATCGAGCAGGTGCTCGACATGATCGCGCGCGCAAAGCGCCCCGCGTATCACGATCTGACGCCGCAAGCGGCGCGGGCATCGTACGAGAAAAGCGCGCCGATACTCGAAGTGCCCACGGCGCCGATGTTTTCCGTCGAGGACATCGACGTGCCGGTGCGCGACGGCACGTCGATTCGCGTGCGTCTCTATCATCCCGCCGAGCCGCAATGGGCCAGTCCCGCGCCCGCGCTCGTCTACTATCACGGCGGCGGTTTCACGGTCGGCGGCGTCAACACGCACGACGCACTGTGCCGGATGTTCGCGCGCGACGCGCAGTGCGTGGTGATGTCGGTCGACTACCGGCTCGCGCCGGAGCACAAATTTCCCACCGCCGTCGACGATGCGTTCGACGCGCTCAAGTGGCTGCGCGAGAACGCGCCGCTTTACGGCATCGACGCGAGCCGGATTGCCGTCGGCGGCGACAGTGCGGGCGGCACGCTCGCCACGGTGTGCGCCGTGCTTGCGCGCGACGCAGGCATTCCGCTCGTGCTGCAACTGCTGATCTACCCTGGCACGACAGGCCATCAACAGACCGACTCGCATGAACGCCTGGCGGATGGTTATCTGCTGTCCGGCGACACGATCCAATGGTTCTTCGAGCAATACCTGCGCGATGCCGACGACCGTCACGACTGGCGTTTCGCGCCTCTCGACGGCACGCGCGGCGTGCCCGGATTTCACGGGGTGGCGCCCGCATGGATCGCGACGGCCGAATACGACCCGTTGAGCGATGAAGGCGAAGCCTATGCGCACAAGCTGCGCGAGGCGGGCAATGCCGTCGCGTTCAAATGCTACGCGGGCATGATTCACGAATTCTTCAAGATGGGCGGCTACGTGCCCGACGTGGCCATCGCGCATGCGGACGCGGCGGCGGCATTGCGCGCCGCGTTCGGAATCGAATGAAGGTCAGCGGCCGTTTCGCCGTCAGGCAATATCGAACGTAAAACTGCGCTCGTAATGCCCGGGGCGCACGACGCGATGCGAGCCGTTGTCGTCGCTGCGTTCTAGCGCCGCGACGCTCAGGCGTCCATTCTGCGCAAACACCTGCACGGCCGTCGTGCCGCGCGTGCCGTAATCCGCCGTATCGATAAAGGCCGCCGACAGCGCGCGTTCACGTTCGAGCGAAATGCCTGTCGCCGGCAGTTCGTCGTCGCGCGCGACGTGCGGATCGCGCATCAGGCCGATCAGCGTCGCGAGCGGCGGGCGGGCTTCGTCGGTGAGCGCCTGGGCAAGCTCGGCGCGCTTGCGCACGAGTTTCGGCCAGGGCGTATCGAGCACCGCGTTCGAGATGCCGTGCGTGCCCCGCGCGAGCAGCGTTGGCGCGGCGGGCGAGCGGTTGCAGTACCAAGCGAGTTCGCGCCGCGTCCAGTCGCCGACGAGCAGATTGAAGCCGTTGTACATGTCGCCGTCTTGCGCGACGCGCAACAGATAATCGAGCGGCGCGCCGCTTTCGATACCGTGATCGCCTGACAGCCAGTTGCTGACCAGCGTGCCGCGCGTCGGCGCATCGGCGCGCATTTCTCTTGGCGCGCGATAGTTGGTGAGCGCGGCAAAGCGCCCGTCGCGCGTCATGCCCAGCCACGTACCGCCACCAACCAGATCTCGGCCCGCGAGCAAACCGGGCGCATCGTCCCACCAATGCATTGGTTCGGCCGTGCGCTTGAGGAATTCATCGCGATTCGCCGCGAGCGTGAACAGCGGACCGTCAGACGCTTCGGGGCGCCAGTCGAACACGATCAGACACATCGGCAGAAGTCTTGGTAACGAGAAGGCGTGGATACGGCGGGAACACGCCGCGCCAGACATCCAGGAAGGAAGGCGCGACGCCGTGCGGATGTTGCGCTAGTGCGTCAGATTTCCGTCGGCAGCGCGTAGGGCAGCGGCAGGAACGTCAGCCCGGGGCCATCGGCGGAACCCAGATGCACGCTGCCGTTTTCGAGCGCGGCCAGCTTGATCTCGACGAGGGCATCGACGCCGCCGTCAGGCGCGGCCGCCGTGTTGACGAGCATCCCGCACGGCTGGCCTGGATCGTCCGAATGAAACAACTCCGCGCCCGGCACGACGCTCTCCGTTTCGCCCGCGACATTCGCGAGCGACATGCGCCGCTTGATCGTGCCGCGATACTGACTGCGCGCGACCACTTCCTGGCCCGGATAGCAGCCTTTGCGGAAATTGACGCCGCCGAGTACGTCGAAGTTGATCATCTGCGGCACGAACTGCTCGACCACACGCTGCGTGATGCGCGGCTCGCCGGCGCGGATGTCGAGCCAGTCCCACACGGCAGGCGACACGCGTCGCAGCTTGGCTTCGAGTACGGGCAGGCGCGCTTCGACTTCCGCTTTCGGTCCGACCCACACGTAACGCAGGCGGCCCGCCGCATCGGGCACGCGCACCAGCGATCCCGCCGGTCCGTCCACCTTCACGTGTACACCGTCGGGAATCGCGTCGAACACGCCCGACAGCGCGCCGCGCACGTCACCGGCGAGGCCAATGGCGAGCGTATCGACCGACGCGTCGCTGAGCTTCGCTTTCGCGCGCAGCACGAACATCGACAGACGTTTTTGCGCGGCGGCCTGTACGTCCTTCGACACCAGCATCCGGATCGATTCGCCGCTGCACCACACGAGAAACGACGCCAGCAGCCGGCCTTTTGGCGAGCAGTAGCCAGCAAGGCGTGCCGTCGCGGCGTCGAGGTGCTGCGTGTCGCTGGTGAGTTGCGAGTGCAGGAAGGCAGCGGCGTCGTCGCCCGTCGCGTCGATCACGCCGAACTGCGGCAGCGGCATGAACGCGCCGCGCGAGAGGACGGCGTCGAACTCCTCGCGCGCGGGGCGCGGGAACACGGGAAGCGCGACGGAAACAGCAGCAGAAGCGGGGACGGCGGTGCCAGGAGCAGAAGCAAGCGGTGCGTTCATGGATTCGGGGAACAGTCAATTCTGACTTTGGCGGAGGCAAGCAAGTATTATATTGGCTTCACCCGAACCACGTTTCCATGTCCCTCCTGAAGAAATGCCTCATCGCCTGCGTCGTGCTCGCGATGCTGCTCGCCGCCGCGGCGTACGGCGCTTACCACTGGGCCACCACGCCCGTCCCGCTCGCCACCCCGCAACTCGATGTCACGATCAAGCCGCACAGCAGCCTGCGCAGCGTTACGACGCAGCTCAACCGTGGCGGCGTGCCCGTCGAGCCGGAACTGTTCGTGATGATGACGCGCGTGCTCGGACTGCAGTCGGCGCTGAAGTCGGGCAACTACGAATTCAAGCAGGGCATCACGCCGTACGACGTGCTGCAGAAGATCGCGCGCGGCGACGTCAACGAGTACGTGGCGACGATCATCGAAGGCTGGACTTTCAGGCACATGCGCGCCGAGCTGGATTCGAACCTGGCGCTGAAGCACGACACGGCGGGCATGTCCGACGCGGATATCCTGAAGGCAATCGGCGCGCCTGAAACGCCGACAGGCAACGGCGAAGGGCTGTTCTTCCCGGACACCTACCTGTTCGACAAGGACACGAGCGACCTGGACGTCTATCGCCGCGCGTACCGGCTGATGAAGCTGCGCATCGACGAAGCATGGGCGGCGCGCGCGCCTGGCCTGCCGTACAAGACGCCGTACGATGCGCTGACCATGGCGTCGATCATCGAAAAGGAAACGGGCAAGGCGTCCGACCGCCCGATGGTGGCGGGCGTGTTCGCCAACCGTCTGCGCGTCGGCATGCCGCTGCAGACCGATCCAACTGTCATCTATGGAATGGGCGAGAGCTACTCGGGCCATCTGCGCAAGAAGGATTTGCAGACGGACACTCCTTACAATACCTATACGCGGATGGGCCTGCCGCCTTCGCCCATCGCGCTGCCGGGCGTCGCGTCGCTACAGGCCGCGCTCAATCCGGCGCAGACCAGCGCGTTGTATTTCGTGTCGCGCGGCGACGGCAGCAGCATCTTTTCTGACACGCTCGGCGATCACAACAAGGCCGTCGACAAATACATTCGAGGTCAATGATGGCTCGGGGAAAATTCATCACGTTCGAGGGCATCGACGGTGCGGGCAAGACCACGCATCTCGGCTGGTTCCGTGACCGGCTGGAGCAGAAGCTCGCGCCCACCGGCCGTTCCGTCGTCATGACGCGCGAGCCGGGTGGCACGAAGCTCGGCGAGTCGCTGCGCGACATCCTGCTGCATCAGTCGATGGACCTCGAAACCGAGGCGCTGCTGATGTTCGCCGCGCGCCGCGAGCATCTCGCGCAGGTGATCGAGCCGGCGCTTGCGCGCGGCGACTGGGTGCTGTCCGACCGTTTCACCGACGCGACTTTTGCCTATCAGGGCGGCGGACGCGGGCTGCCGCGCGACAAGCTGGAAACGCTCGAGCGCTGGGTACAGGGCGGCTTCCAGCCGGACATGACCGTGCTGTTCGACGTGCCGCCCGAAACGGCCAGCGAGCGGCGCAGCGCGGCGCGCGCGCCGGACCGTTTCGAGAGCGAATCGGATGCGTTTTTCACGCGTACCCGCACCGAATATCTGCGCCGCGCGGAGGAAGCGCCTTATCGATTCGATATCATCGACTCGACGCGCAGCATCGCTGAAATTCAGAAACACCTTGAGGAATTGATTGTATCTCTTTGATTTTACGTCGATATAAATTCATTCTATATCTGCGAAAAAATTCATCCAATACATCAAAAAATTCCTTCAACCAATTGAATGTAAAGAGAAACGATGATTTATCCGTGGCAAACCGACGACTGGAACCGCCTGCAGCAATTGCGCGCCCACTGGCCGCATGCGCTGCTGCTTCACGGGCAGGCCGGCATCGGCAAGCTGCGCTTTGCCCAACACCTGGCGCAGGGCCTGCTGTGCGAATCAGCGCTGCCGGACGGCCAGCCGTGCGACACCTGCGCGGCATGCACATGGTTCAAACAGGGCAATCACCCGGACTACCGGATCGTGCTGCCGGAGGCGCTCGCTGCGGAAGCGGGCTTCACCAGCGCCGCCGCCGATGAAAAGGCCGAAAAAGAGAAAGCCGACGCCGACGAAGGCGGCAAGAAAACGCGCACGCCCAGCAAGGAAATCAAGATCGAACAGGTGCGGGCGCTGCTGGACTTTTGCGGCGTCGGCTCGCATCGGGGCGGCGTGCGCGTCGTCGTGCTGTATCCCGCCGAGGCGCTGAATGTCGCCGCAGCCAACGCGCTGCTGAAAACGCTCGAAGAGCCGCCTGCGGGCGTGATTTTCCTGATGGTGTCTGCGCGGATCGACCGGCTGCTGCCGACCATCATCAGCCGTTGCCGCCAGTGGCCGATGACGACGCCGTCGCCGCAGTCCGCCACTGCGTGGCTCGCGCAACAGGGTGTCGATGACGCTCCGGGCCTGCTCGCGGAAGCCGGCGGCGCACCGCTCGCCGCGCTCGCCCTTGCGAGCGACGAAAACCGCCCGCTGCGCGACTGGACCCTGAAACAGCTGGCGGCCGGTCCCAATTGTGATGCGTTCGCGTGCGGCGAGACCTTGCAGAAGCTCCCCGTGCCGCTCGTGCTCGGCTGGCTTCAGCGCTGGATGTACGATCTGCTCGCCCAGTCCACGGTCGGCACGACGGGCACACCACGTTATTTCCCGACGGCGTCGGCGGCGCTCTCGCGTTGCGCATCGCAGGCCGACGCGAACGGTTTCGCGCGCTTCATGCGGACGGTCACGCGGCAACGCGCGGTCGAAAACCATCCGCTCAACGCGCGGCTCGTGTTCGAAGAACTGTTTCTCGGGTATCGCGACCTGTTCGTCCAGTAGCCGAGTCCGTTCGCAGCGTATGTGAAGCACAACCGTTTTTAGCTCATTCCATCAACGACATCGACATGACTCTTCAATACCGCGACGCTACGCTCGACGATCTGCCCGCCATCGTCGCCATCTACAACTCGACCGTGCCGTCGCGGCAGGTCACGGCCGACCTGGAACCGGTGAGCATCGACAGCCGCCGCGCGTGGTTCGAGGCGCACGGTCCTGAGAAACGTCCGCTGTGGGTCGTCGAAGATCAGGGAAGAGTGATCGCGTGGCTGAGTTTTTCCGATTTCTACGGACGCCCGGCCTATCAACGCACGTCCGAAGTCAGCATTTATCTGGACGAAGCCGCGCGCGGCAAGGGGCTGGGCAAGAAACTGTTGGCAGCCGCGCTGGAAGCCGCGCCGAAACTGGGTATCGACACGGTGCTCGGCTTTGTATTCGGCCACAATGAGCCTAGCGTGCGACTGTTCCAGGCGTTCGGCTTTGCGGCATGGGGCACGCTGCCGCGCGTCGCGGTGCTGGATGGCGTCGAGCGCGATCTGGTCATCCTCGGCAAGCGTCTGGACGGCGCGCAGTAAGCGTCGCGCTACAGCTCGCCTCAAACGTCATCGGATTTTTCGCAGGACTTCACCATGTTTGTCGATTCCCACTGCCATATCAACTTCGAAGGACTCGGAGACCGTCTGCCGCAAGTGCTGGAAAACATGCGCTCGCATTCGGTCACGCACGCGCTGTGCGTGTCCGTCGACTTCGAAACGCTGCCGTCCGTGCTGGACATCGCGCGTTCGTACGACAACGTGTATGCGTCGGTGGGTGTGCATCCGGACCACGAGGATGCGCGGGAGCCGACGGTCGCCGAACTGGTCGAACTGGCGCAGCATCCGAAGGTGGTCGCGATCGGCGAGACGGGGCTCGACTATTACCGCCTCGAAGGCCGCTCGATCGACGACATGGAATGGCAACGCGAGCGTTTTCGCGTGCATATCCGCGCCGCGCACGAGACGGGTAAGCCGCTGATCGTGCATACGCGGGCGTCGTCGGCGGATACGCTTCGGATCATGGCCGAGGAACGCGCGAGCGTGCCGGGCGGCGTGATGCACTGCTTTACGGAGCCGTGGGCTGTCGCCGAACAGGCCCTCGCGCAGAATTTTTATATTTCACTGTCGGGCATCGTCACGTTCAAGAGCGCGACGGACGTGCAAGACGTTGCGCGCCGCGTGCCGCTCGAGCGTCTGCTGATCGAAACCGACTCGCCGTACCTCGCGCCCGTGCCGTATCGCGGCAAGCCGAATGAACCTGCGTACGTCAGTTATGTCGGACGCTTCATCGCGCAGCAGCGCGAGATGGCGGACGAAGCGCTCGCGGCGGCGACCAGCGATAACTTCTTCCGTCTGTTCAAGATTCCGGCGCCGGCAGGCGTTTGAAGTGAAAAATACGTAGTATCAATAGGATAGGAAATTTTCCTAAAGTAATACATGAAAAATTATCTGACTGAGAGCCACCAAAACGCCGCACCCGCACGCGCAGCCGGCCTGCGCCGTGGCCTGGCGAGACTGACGCTGGCAGCGGGTGTCGCGCTCGCGACGCTCGGCGCGCTGCCCGCGCACGCGGCGCCCGCCGACACGATGATCAAGGCCGTCAAGTTCGACGACGTGAAGGAAGTGAAGAAGCAGCTGGCGAACGGCATGGACCCGAACATGGCCGACAACCAGGGCATCCCGCTACTCGTGATCGCCGCGCGCGAGAAATCGGACAAGGTGGTTGCCGCGCTCCTCGAGAATCCGAAGACGAATATCGAAATTCTCGACAAGGCGGGCGAAAACGCGATGATGATGGCCGCGCTGACCGGCGACATCGACATCGTGAAGCAGCTGATCGCCAAGGACGCGGAAGTCAACAAGAAGGGTTGGGCGCCGTTGCACTACGCGGCGGCGAACGGCAATGACGACATCGTCAAACTGCTGCTCGATCATGACGCGTACATTGACGCCGGCTCGCCGAACGGCACCACGCCGCTGATGATGGCGTCGCGCGGCGGCCATGTGTCGACTGTGAAGCTGCTGCTCGACAGCGGCGCGGACCTCAACGTGAAAAACCAGCTCGGCCTGACCGCGCTCGATTTCGCCAAACAGTACAAGGAGCCCGATGTCGTCGAAGGGCTGACGGCACGCCTCCAGCAAATGCAGAAACAGGCCCCGCAGGCGCCCCAGTAACGCCGCAAAACAGTGCAAAATAGCAGCTTGGGCGCGGGTCACCACGCGCCTGAATTGCAGCCGGGACGGGTGGCTAAAACCGCGCGGCAAAGACCGCCGGACACCGTCAAGTTCCGGACTTACACCAGGAAGGAAAAAAACATGCTGCGGGTTTTGATTTGCGCCGGCGCGCTCGCCGTGCCGCTGACGGCTGCCGCGTTTACGGGGGGCGACCTCAACAAGCTGTGTACGAAGACGGACGTTGCGTCGCGTAGCGCGTGTGCAGCCTATATCGAAGGCGCCGCGGACGGCGTGTTCAACACGATCGACGCGATCGGCGGGACGACGGGCCCGCGCGTCGGCCAATATTTCTGCCTGCCGCCCGACGCGCGCTCGCAACAACTGACGGACGCCGTACGCAAGTACATCGCCGACAACCCGAACGTGGCGGGCTACAACGCCAGCACGGCCATCTCGCTGGGGCTCGGCAAGGCATTCCCCTGCAAGTCGGGCAGTTGATCGGCGCTTCGCTTTCGTCGCTTCAGTTTCGTTTATCGCGATTCATCTCGACGCGCGCCGTGCTCGCTGCACCGCGCGCGTTTTCTGCTTTTTTCACCGCTTTAGACGCGTTGTAGACACGGTTCCAAGCCGGTCTTTTGGCCTATGCCGTCCGGCCCCCGCACAAATGTGCAACTGATCGGGCGCAACCGCGGTCGAACCAGCACTGAACAATGCGCGCCGGCCACGGCAGACCGGCCGCGCCAACAGAGCGGAGGGACAGCAACATGGGCCGACTGATCGTCGTGTCGAATCGCGTGGCAACACCCACGGAGACCAAAGGCTCCGCGGGCGGCCTCGCGGTTGGCGTATTCGGCGCGCTGAAGGACGCGGGCGGCGTGTGGTTCGGGTGGAGCGGCGACGTCGTCAGCGAAACAGTCGCCAACGCCGGGCCGACGCTCGACGTCGACGGCACCGTGACCTTCGCGACCACGGGCCTCACGCGCAAGGACTACGACCAGTACTACCGTGGCTTTTCGAACGCGACGCTGTGGCCCGTCTTCCACTATCGCAACGATCTCGCGCGCTACGAGCGCGAAGAGTACGCGGGCTATCGCCGCGTCAACGCGTGGCTGGCGCACAAGCTGATCAAACTGCTGAAACCGGACGACATCATCTGGGTGCATGACTATCACCTGATTCCGTTTGCAGAGGCGTTGCGATCGGAGGGCGTCAAGAACCGCATCGGCTTCTTCCTGCACATTCCGTTTCCGTCGCCGCAGATTCTGCTGAACATCCCGCCGCACGAAGAGCTGGTGAAGTCGCTGTGCTGCTATGACCTGCTCGGTTTTCAGACCGACAACGACGAACTCGCTTTTCACGACTATCTGCGCCGGCACGCGCGTGGCACGGTGTCGAACGATGGCCATGCTGAAGCGTTCGGACGGCAGTTGCGCACGGGCGTCTACCGGATCGGCGTGTTTCCCGACGAGATCGCCGAACAGGCGAAGCGCTACGAAAGCCGTCAGCATGTGCTCGACCTGAAGCAGAGCCTCGAAGGACGCAAGCTGATCATGAGCGTCGACCGGCTCGATTATTCGAAAGGGCTGGTCGAGCGCTTTCGCGCGTTCGAAGCGTTGCTGGAGCGTTCGCCCGAGTGGCGCGGCAACGTCACGCTCGTGCAGATTGCGCCGCCCACGCGCTCCGACGTCACCACATACCAGGACATCCGTCAGCAGCTTGAATACGAAGCAGGGCGCATCAACGGAAAATACTCAGGTCTCGACTACACGCCGATCCGTTACCTGAATCAGCAGTACGACCGCTGGAAACTGATGTCGCTGTTCCGCGAATCGCAGGTCGGGTTCGTCACGCCTTTGCACGACGGGATGAATCTCGTCGCGAAGGAATATGTCGCTGCCCAGAATCCGGACGATCCAGGCGTGCTGGTGCTGTCGATGTTCGCGGGCGCGGCGGCCGAACTGGAAGGCGCATTAATCGTGAATCCTCATGATTCGCTCGGCATGTGCGACGCGTTGCAGCGCGCGCTCTCGATGCCGCTCGACGAGCGCAAGCGGCGTCATGAGACGGATATGCAGGCACTGCGCAAAAACGATCTGGGCGTGTGGCGCGATTCGTTTCTGCGCGATCTGCGCAGCGTCCCCACGCCTGCACCGTTGTCGGATAGCGCCCGCGAAGGACGGGCGCCGGCAAAGAAGGCGGGGCGCGGCTAATGCGGCGCGGGCATCCATTCGAAAGTCAGAACAATCCTGTCTTGTCTGATTTGTCCGACCGAGGCGCCGGCCGTGCGGAGCGCGAATGCTGACGACGCTCGCCATCGCCAACTATCGCTCGCTGCGCGATCTGATCGTGCCGCTCGCGCGTCTGAACGTGATTACGGGCGCGAACGGCAGCGGCAAGTCGAGCGTGTATCGCGCGTTGCGGCTGCTGGCTGTGACGGCGCGCGGCGGCGTGATTCCGTCGCTGGCGCGCGAGGGCGGGCTGCAATCCACGCTATGGGCGGGCCCCGAGCGCTTTTCCCGCGCGATGCTGGCGGGCGACACGCCCGTGCAGGGCACGCGTCGCACGGAGCCCGTCAATCTGCGGCTCGGTTTTGCAGGCGACGAGTTCGGCTATGCAATCGATCTCGGTCTGCCCATTCCGGGCGAAACGCAGTTCGGTCTCGATCCCGTCATCAAGCGCGAATGCATCTGGAGCGGGCCCGTGTTGCGTCCGTCGGCGCTGCTGGTCGACCGGCATGGCGCGTCGATCCGCACCCGTGCAGACGACGGCGAATGGCAGACCATTCCGCATACCGTCGCCAGTTTCGACAGCATGATGACGGAGTTTTCCGACCCACGTAGCGCACCGGAGATGATCGCGGTGCGCGAGCAGATCCGTTCCTGGCGCTTCTACGATCATTTCAGAACAGATGCCGAGTCCCCCGTGCGCCTGCCGCAGATCGGCACGCACACGCCCGTGCTCGGCGACGACGGCGCGGACCTGGCCGCCGCGCTGCAGACGATCCGCGAAATCGGCGACGCGGCCGCGCTCGATACCGCAATCGACGACGCCTTTCCCGGCTCGCGCGTGGCGATCACCAATATCGAAGGGCGCTTCGAAGTGACGATGCAGCAGCAGGGCTTGCTGCGCGCGCTGAAGGGCGCCGAATTGTCCGACGGTACGCTGCGCTATCTGTTGCTCGTCGCGGCGCTGCTCACGCCCCGGCCGCCCGCGCTGCTCGTGCTGAACGAGCCGGAAACCAGTCTGCATCCCGATCTGCTGCCGGCGCTTGCGCGGCTGATCGCGCGGGCGTCGTTGCGTTCGCAGGTTATCGTCGTGTCGCATGCGGCGCGGCTCATCGCGGCGCTGGAACGCGAGGACGGCGGCGAATCCATCGTGCTCGAAAAACAGTTGGGCGCGACCCGCATTGCCGATGCCGAGTCGCGCGATCTGCCCGCGTGGAAATGGCCCGCCCGCTAGCGCGATGTGGAGCGAGCGGGAAGGGCAAGACGCTTCGCACGCCGCACTAAATCGCGAGAAAGAGCAACAAGGGATTGCCCGAAGGGAGTGTTTCCCGACTGTAACAGCGTAATGCAATTGAAATACCTGCGACGTTTCGGGAGGCCCCGGGCAATAATCGGCGCATTGGACGCAAGTGGCCCGAAGGTCGGGCGCGCGTATTCCTGGAAAGCCTGGAACGCCTGGAAGCATTGCGCACCCGACATCCAGACGCCGCGTACGGATAAACCCGACATTGCGCTACAGCGCGCATGAAATCGCCAAACCGCGTTTGATCGGCTGCCTGCCTGCTGTCATACTCGTTCGCCACCGCTCGCTGCTGCCGCTCTCATGCGGCCCCTGGAGACACAGATGAGAATTGCGCAGATCGCTCCTTTGACCGAATCGGTGCCCCCCAAGCTCTATGGCGGGACTGAGCGCGTCGTGTCGTACATCACCGAGGCGCTCGTCGACCTGGGCCATGACGTGACGCTCTTCGCAAGCGGGGATTCCGTCACGCGGGCGAAGCTCGAACCCGTGTGGCCGCGCGCGCTGCGGCTCGACCCCGGCATTCGCGACCGCATCGCGCCGCACATGCTGCTGATGGAACTGGTGCGCCGTCAGGCCGAAGAATTCGACGTGCTCCATTTTCACATGGACTACTACTCGTTTTCGGTGTTCAAGCGCCAGGACACGCCGTTTGTCACGACCTTGCACGGGCGCCTCGATCTGCCCGAGCAGCAGCCGGTGTTCGACACGTTCAACACCGCACCCGTGATCTCGATCTCGAACTCGCAGCGTCATCCGTTGCCGCAGGCGCGCTGGCTCAGCACCGTCTATCACGGCTTGCCGGAAACGCTCTACACGCCGCAACCCGTCGAGCAGAAGTACCTCGCGTTTCTCGGCCGCATCTCGCCGGAAAAGCGCGTCGATACGGCGATCCGCATCGCGGGCCGCTGCGGCATCCCTATCCGCATCGCCGCGAAGGTCGATGCCGCCGACGCCGAGTACTTCGAGCGCGACATCAAGCCGTTGCTGGATCTGCCGTATGTCGAGTACATCGGCGAGATCGCCGATCATCAGAAGGCCGAGTTTTTGTCCGGCGCGCATGCGCTGCTGTTTCCGATCGACTGGCCGGAGCCGTTCGGCCTGGTGATGATCGAATCGATGGCGTGCGGCACGCCCGTCATCGCATTCAATCGCGGCTCGGTGCCCGAAGTGATCGACGACGGCGTGTCGGGCTTCATCGTCGAGGACGAGATCGGCGCAGTGGCAGCCGTCAACCGTCTGCACAAGTTGCCGCGCGCGGGCGTGCGCCAGCGCTTCGAAGAGCGCTTCACGTCGCACCGCATGGCGCAGCAATACGTAGAGGCGTATCAGTCGGTGATCCGCGCGCAGAAGCGTTCGCGTTTCAAGGTGATCGACGCGTCGTCGAGCAGCTGAAGCCAGACGACAAAGCCGCATAAAGAAAGGGCGACGCAATCCGACGATTGCGTCGCCCTTGGTCATTCACCCGTCATTCATCGTGTTCATCACATCCGTCGCCAATGGGCGAGGGCGGCGTGGCCGCGCGCCCGTCATCGACGACTTGCCGGAACCGCAAGGCGGACTCGCGTCCGCGTCCCGTAGCGCTGCGCCGCGGCGGCCCGCATCGGAGCCGCCGTGCCGTCAGATCTTGAGCTTCGACACCTTGGTGCCCGCCAGCGACACATCGGCCATCAGGCCGGCGTTCGTCAGGATGAACACTTCGACGGGCGCGGTGGCCGTGGTCGTATCGACGGCGCCGTTCGCGCCCATCTTGACGAGCGCGACGGACGCATCGGCGCCGACCGACCAGCCGTCCGAACTGCGGAATTTGTCGAGCGCGTCCTGGGTCATGAACAGGAAGATGATCGCTTTCGACTGCGCGCCGGCTTGCAAGCCGAACGAGCCGGAAATCGTGCTGTAGTAGCCGACCGTGCTGCCGCCCACGCGCAGCGAGCCTTCGCCATACTGGCCGCCGACCACGAAGCCGACCTGCAGCACGGACGGGAAAACGAGAATGCCGCGCGCCTTGGAAACCAGCTCGCGCGAGCCTTGAACCGTCGTGTAGAGGCGGGACATGGTGCCGTCGACGCTGGCGTCGATCGACTGCCGTTTCGACATGTCCGTAGCGGCAGACTCCCCGCTGCTCTTGGTGGTGGTGCAGCCGGCCAGTGCAAGGGTTCCGAAAGCGAGCGCGGCGGTACTCTTCAGCATGAAGTTTCGTCTTTGCATCGTTTTTCTCCATCGTGGTTCCGGGGTGCAGCCTCAGTTCACGCGGGTTGCCTATTCAGTTATATCACACCAACCAGTAATGCAAGGGTTCTGGGGACACCGCGCAAACCCTTGTGTGACGGGCGCTCCGCCGATGGTCAGCGCTCTGTTGGGTAATTCTGGCTGGTCGGTTGCGCGGGTGGGAAGCCTGTTCGGTTGCTGTCCGACGCTCGCGCGCGGAGACGGCAATGCGCGTCGTTGGCCCGGATTCGAGCCGCGAGAACGTCCGCCGGAAGCAGTCGTATTTACCGTTTCTGCACTGCGCCAAACCTGGTTGTAAGCGAACGGAAAGTGTTGCGGGAAAACCGCAGCGGCGCGTCGGAAGCGCACCGCATGCCGTATGCAAACTCTCTTTCGGAACGCTATGCAGCGCGAACACGCGGGTTGAGAGCTAGTGATTCACCGGACTCTTGTTGACGGGTGGCCGCCTCAGCGCGCGGCGCACCATGCCGATGATGAAGCCGATCGCAAAGATGGTTGCGGCGGGCACGACCCAGTAACCGACGAACGCATGCCACAGATAGCCTGCCAACGTGCTCTTGCGGACCGCATATTCGTTGATCGCGTCCTGTTGGCGCGGCGCGTTCGCGCTCAGCACGTCGGCGGGGCAGCCCGCCTCGCGCGCAACGTCGGGCGTGCCGTGACAGCGCGCGGCGGCGCCTGCGGCGCGTTGCGCGTCGGTCAGCTGCCACGTCGTGAGCGCGTTGTTCAGGTCGACCCGGTTATAGGCCATTTCCTCCTGAATCTCGCGCACGGCGACGATCGCCACGGGCACAGCCCAGAATACGATCACCACCAGCCAGCGACGCAACCAGCGGTTCTTGTGTCTCCCAACCATCCTTGCCTCCGTGCGATGCGCTTGCGGCATCAACGACAAGCTGGCGGCCCGTGGGACTTGTTTTGTGTGGGGCATGGGCCGTCTGTGCCGCCATCATAGAAGAAAACGGCCGGGGAAGTGCAGGGTGTGATGACGCGAATGCACGGCTTGTGTGCGCCATGTCGCAGGCGGCGCAGGAAGCGATTGAGCGACGCGTCAAGTTCGACGTGACCCCGCCGCTGCACGATGACGAAGCCCAAAAAGAAAAACGGCGTCCGCACTGGACGCCGCCCGTTTATACACCGCATCGCCGATCGCGCCGCGCGAACCCACGCAACGCGACCCGCAACCAGGATCTCAGCCCTTGTTGCTCAGGCAGGTGCTCATGAATGCCTTGCGATCGTCGCCTTTCTTGTCGGCCGCCTGCTTGTTGCACATCTTCATCTTGTCCTGCTGCGTCATCGGGCCGGACGCGGCAGCGGCCGCCGCCGGCTTTGCCGACAGACAGCTCTGCATAAACGCCTTGCGTTCGTCTCCCTTCTTGTCGCCTGCCTGCTTGTTGCAGTCGGTCATCTTCGATTGCTGGCTGTTCGCGGCGAAAGCAGGCGACGCGAGCAGACCCGTCAGGGCGAGGGCAGCGAGAGCGGCTTGGATCTTCATGGGACACTCCATCACGGGTTGTGAATGTTGTTGGTTATCGTGAGACGGGCATCGAGCCGGAGCGGACAGCCTCGGGCAGATAGCTTTCGCTGTGATCGCCGTCACCATTGCTATGCATGGTGCTGTCAGAACGAGCGGACAGTGCAAACGGTTGACGGCGGCCGCATTCAGACTGGACAGGTCTTTCCCTAAGATCGCTTACCCTGAACGCGCGAACCGTTATGCTTGAGTCGTTACTGTCATCGCCATCCTGGAGTTTTCGCCATGCACTATCTGCTGATCTACGATGTGTCGTCGGATTATCTTGAGCGTCGCGCGGAGTTTCGCGGCGCGCATCTGAAGCTCGCATGGGCGGCCGCCGAACGCGGCGAATTGCATCTCGGCGGCGCACTCGCCGATCCCGTCGATATGGCCGTGCTGCTCTTCGAAGGCGATTCACCCGCCGTCGCCGAATCGTTCGCACAAGCCGATCCGTATGTGCTCAACGGACTCGTCACGAAATGGCGCGTGCGGTCGTGGACCACAGTCGTCGGCGAGCACGCGGCGACGCCCGTGCGCTGAGCCGTCAATCAACGCCACAGATCAACGCCACCCCCACGCAATATTCGTTTCACGCAGCGGCAACGATGCATCACAAATAAAAACGCCGCTGCACACGCGCACCTTATGCGTTTTACATCGAAGCGAATGTAACTGCGTCAATTCTGTTGTTCGCAATCCACGCGAACAGGCGTTTGTCATCGCGACGACGCGAGTATGAACGCGCTGCGTCGCGCTGTTCACGCAATGTGCGAAGCGTTGCAACCGACGTCATTTCTGTGACAGTCATGAACTAAACGACGCAGCAAAAAGGACAAGTTTGTTTCTATCCGTAACACTTGTCTCCGTCATATTCAGACAAACCCTAGGAATGGTATGCTTCATGCACAAATTCTCCCATGCACGAGTGAGACCACGTTTTGTGCGTCGTCCCGGTGAATTAGCGCACTATCGATGTGCTTTTCTCAATCCCGGCGCACGAACGTATAAGCATATTGTGCAACCGAGGACCCGACACGAACCGCCAAAATGAAGTTCGTGCGAGCCCAACGCCGCAGCCGGGCCAGGCTGCGTGGAGAACTCAATGTTTTTCGATGAGCTAAGCAATGACGAATGGGCGCAAGTATCAGCGCTTGTTTCCGACGAGCCAG
The DNA here is from genome assembly GCF_900100565.1 of Paraburkholderia steynii. NCBI lineage: Bacteria > Pseudomonadati > Pseudomonadota > Betaproteobacteria > Burkholderiales > Burkholderiaceae > Paraburkholderia > Paraburkholderia steynii. Next base: position 86,056 of record NZ_FNDI01000015.1, read on the forward strand.
CCGTCCGCCTGAACCGACGCGGACGGCCCCGCGCCGAACCTCGAATCGTGGCCAATGCCGTTCTGTGGATCCTGACTACGGGTGAGCCGTGGTCGAGGCTTCCCGGCCGCTATCCGTCAGGTCCTACGTGCCGGCGCCGCTTCGAGGAGTGGCAAGCCAATGGCACGCTGGCCGAAGTAATCCGTCTGTTGACACTGAACGGACGCGCGTTCGCGTACATTCCCGAGCCGACGCCGCCTGCTGCGCCGAAGCCGGCGCCTGTGGTCGAAACGCCGAAGCCGCGCGACGATCTCGCGCGCGGCGTGTTCTGGAAGAGTCCGGAGACGTGGCAATCGTCTGCTCCTGAGTCGGGCGTGCCGAATGGCGCGCCGTCCGGCTGGCGTGCGCTCGCGCCGATGGCCGACATCACGCGTCAGCTGGCGGGCTCGTCTGCCGTCGAGACGGGCTTCGTCGAGGCCCCGCGCGCAAGTGCCGTGACCGCTTTGCCGGCTGCGAGTGCGTTCGATGCCGGCGTCGTCTTCGGCGACGCGCAGCGTGTCGACGTGCAAGCTGTGCAAGCGCCGATGCAGGCGCACGCCGCAGACTCTTATGCCGCGTCGGTGCAAACCGATGCGCATGGCGAAGACGCGTCCACCGCGACCGCTTCGACGGATAACTCGGTGGATAGCCAGCACACGCCGCTGTGGATGAGCCTCACGGCGCCGCGCGGCCTGGAGGTCGCTGACCGCCAGGGCTATACGATTTACGTCGAGGCAGAGCAGGTGCCCAACGATGCATTCCGCGCGTGGGCCGAGATCATGAAGGACGGCAAGCGCGTCGAGCGCTCCGGCCTGATCGGCCCGCGTTTCGCCGATGTCGACGCGGCGCACCGTTTTGCGCTCGACTGGGCGCGGCAATGGATCGACCGCGAATGCCGCACGCAGGAAGCCGCGGCAGGACTGCACGCGAGCCCGTCGAGCGTGGGTCTGCACACGCCGAAGGTCGCCGTGCGGCCGGTCACGCGCGCCATGCCGGAACTCACGCCGACGCCTGCGCTCGCCGCGGCAAACGTTGTCGCCACAACGGGTAATCCGCATTTGCCGCAGCATCTGAATCCGCGTCTGATGCCGTTGCGCCGCTATCCGTCCGAAGTCGTAAAGGACAAAACGGGCGAACGCTACCCGTTACCGTCGAATCTGCTTTCGCACGCAGGATGATGACGATGGCGTAGGCACGCCATCGTTTGAGCCAGAACTGGAACCGGTTACTTGGGCAGACGCGCAGCGGGTAGGCGCGTTGTTGCTGTCTCGTCGTTCATTGTCGTGATTCGATGCAGTGGTATACGCATCGCGCGCTTCATCCAGCTATTTCAACCTGAAGCCTCTGCCAATGCGTAGCAGCAGAGACGGGCGCAATCAATCAGCGTCCGTCTCTGCAATGCACGTTATCGCCGGCCGTACGTGTCGTCGAAACGCACGATGTCGTCTTCGCCGAGATACGAGCCCGATTGCACTTCGATGATTTCGAGCGGCATCTTGCCCGGATTCTCGAGACGATGCGTGACGCCGAGCGGGATATATGCCGATTCGTTTTCCGACACGATGAAGCGCTCTTCGCCACGTGTGACGAGCGCCGTGCCGCGCACGACGATCCAGTGTTCGGCGCGATGATGGTGCATCTGCAGCGACAGTTGCGCGCCCGGCTTCACGACGATGCGCTTCACCTGGAAGCGCTCGCCCATGTCGACGGAATCGTAGTGGCCCCACGGGCGATGCACCTTGCGATGGTTCACGGCTTCCGCGCCATGTGCTTCGCGGATGCGGCCCACTACCTTCTTCACGTCCTGCACGCGGCTCTTGTCGGCGACGAGAATCGCGTCGTCCGTTTCGACGACGACGAGATCCTGCGTACCGACGCACGCGATCAAGCGGCCTTCGGAATGCGCGAAGGTCGACTCGGCGCCTTCGAACATCACGTTGCCGCGGCCGACGTTGTCGTCGCTGTCCTTCGGCAGGATGTCCCAGATCGCGTCCCACGAGCCGACATCGGACCAGCCGGCATCGAGCGGCACGACGACGCCCGTACACACCGACGTATCGCCGCCGAGGCGTTCCATCACCGCGTAGTCGATCGAGTTGGACGGGCACGCGCCGAACGCGTCGCGCTGCACGCGGAAGAAGTCGCCGTCCGTGGTGCCTTGCGCATGCGCAGCTTCGCAGGCTTCGTAAATGGCCGGATGGAAATGACGCACGGCCTTGATCCACGTCGACGCACGCAGAATGAAGATGCCGCTGTTCCACCAATACTCTTTCGATTCGACGTAGCGCTGCGCGAGTTCGATGTGCGGCTTTTCGACGAAGCGGTCCAGCTGATGCGCGTCGATCACGCGCTCGCTCGCCGTTTCGACTGCGGGCAGTGAAGCACCGATACGAATGTAGCCGTAGCCCGTTTCGGCACGCGACGGCACGATGCCCATCGTCACGATCTGGCCGTTCGCAGCATGCTGCACGCCCGCCGCAACGGCGGCGTGAAAACCTTCGGTGTCCGTCACGGCGTGGTCGGCGGGCATCACGACCATGATGCCGTCCTGGTCCTGCGCGAGCACGGAAAGCGCCGCGATCGTCAACGCCGGTGCGGTGTCGCGCGCACAGGGCTCGAGAATCAGGCGGCTCTGCTTGCCGCTCACGCGCAATTGCTCGGCCGTCGTGAAGCGATGATCTTCGTTGCAGACAACGACCAGTTGCTCGGCGACGGGATAGCCGGCATCGAGCCCATCGAGCCGTTGCGTCGTCGATTGCAGTAGCGAGTCTGCGCCCAGCAGACCGATAAGCTGTTTCGGATGCTGTTCGCGCGACATCGGCCACAGCCGTGTTCCCGAACCGCCAGCCAGTATCACGGGATGAACCTTGAGCTTGACGTTGAGCCGGGTTTGATTCGCCTGGCGATTGTCGACGTCTGACGCCGTAGCAGTCATGGTGATAACTCCTCGAAGCAGGGTGAATGCCTTCGTTTTTATCACGTCGTAATGCGTCAATAAATCGACATTGAATTTCTGCCGAATAATTCCAATGCAAAATGCTCGTCATGCATTAACGAATAATTTCGCAATGCCGGAAAAATAGAAAATAAATCGCGTAAAAATTGACACGACACAATTCGCGGGCGCGGAATGCGGAGGCTGACCGACGCGCGCACGAGATCGACTGACACTGCAGAGGAAAAAAAGCGCAGCAAAGGCGCACCGAGCGGCGCGAAGCACGGTGCAAATACGCATAATTCGGCAAAAGTTACCGAATAAAAGCGAAAAAAATATCGTAAATCGTGCCGATACATTTTGAGATTTTTTGCCGCCTTGCAGCCGGAATTTTAATGCCGCTTTATCTAGGCTTGTACAAGGGTATTCACTCACCGGCGCAAATCATTCCGTATTCGACTGTCGATGCAAACCGCAATACGTCGAATGCGAAATGCTTTGCTTTTTCCGCGTTGCCTGTTCATTCGCAAGACGCAAAACCGGTTGGCGAATCACGCAGCGCACTTTTCAACGGACCGTGGATAGAACTTGATTGAACTGACAGACAAGGCGAGGGGCAGCAGATGCTGAGCGTTCTATCGAGAATCATCGACATTGGCATGGTCGCGCTCGGCGCGCTGATCGCGGCCGCGCTGCACGCAGGGCATTTCGTGTGGCTCGACGACATGCAAAGCGTGTCGCTGGCGTTCGACTGCCTGCTCGTGATCCTGTTCTTTCCGGCCCTCGGCATCTATCAGTCGTGGCGCGGCAAGCCGCTGTACGACCTGCTGTGGCGCGTGTCGATGGGCTGGTTGATGGTCGAGGTGACGGGCATCCTGATGAGCTTCAGCCTGCACCGTTCGGACATGCTGTCGCGCCTGTGGCTCGCGTACTGGGCCGGCGCGAGCGTGGTGCTGCTGATCGTCACGAAGGCGGTGGTGCATGCCGTGCTGCGCGGCCTGCGCCGCGAGGGCTTCAACCAGAAGAAAGTGGCTATCGTCGGTGGCGCGCCGTACGGCAAGTTTCTGATCGAGCAGATGCGCAGCCGTCCCGAAGCCGGCTTCAGCCCCGTGCTCGTCTATGACGAGAACGATAACCGCAGCCACTACGAAGACATCGACGAACCGGAAACGATCGAAGGCGTGGCCGTGCAGCGCGACTACGCGGCGATGATCGACGAGATGCGCCGCCGCTCGGTGCGCGAGCTGTGGATGGCGCTGCCGATGTCGAAAGAGAAGGTCATCCATCGCTTCGTGATGGAGTTCCGCAACGACTTCGTGAACATCCGCTTTATCCCGGATGTGCGCAGCCTGACGCTCCTCAACCAGCCGATGGTCGATCTGCTCGGCGTGCCCGCGATCAATCTCGCCGCGTCGCCGATCACCGATCTGCGCGTGCTGCCCAAGCGGATCTTCGACCGCCTGTTCGCACTCGCCGCGCTCACCGCGCTCACGCCGCTGCTGCTCGCGATCGCCGTGGCCGTGAAGCTTTCGTCGCCGGGCCCGGTGTTTTTCCGGCAACGGCGCAAGGGCATCGACGGACGCGAGTTCGAGATTTTCAAGTTCCGCTCGATGAAGGTCCACCAGGAACAGGCGGGCAAGATCACGCAGGCCACGCGCCGCGATCCGCGCATCACGCCCGTCGGCGCGTTCCTGCGCCGCACGAGCCTCGACGAACTGCCGCAGTTCATCAACGTGCTGCGCGGCGAGATGTCGGTGGTCGGTCCGCGTCCGCATGCGCTCGAACACGACGACATCTACAAGGATCTGGTGAAGGGCTACATGCACCGCTACCGGATCAAGCCCGGCATCACCGGCTGGGCGCAGATCAACGGCTATCGCGGCGAAACCGACCGCATCGAAAAGATGATGGGCCGCGTGAAGCTCGATCTGTACTACATGCAGCACTGGAGCTTCTGGCTCGACATCAAGATCGTTGGCCTGACTTTCTGGAAGGGCTTCGTGGGCAGCAACGCGTACTGACGCGCGTGGCGTCCATCGGATAGAACGCCTGGCGTTCTTCATTCACTGAACCATTCAATCTCCGAGGTGTAATTCATGAACCTGACGATCGTTGGAACCGGATACGTTGGCCTCGTGACGGGTGCCTGTCTGGCAGACATCGGGCACGACGTATTCTGCCTCGACGTCGATCAGCGCAAGATCGACGTGCTGAACAACGGCGGCGTGCCGATCCATGAGCCGGGTCTGCTGGAGATCATCGCGCGCAACCGCAAGGCGGGGCGCCTGAAGTTTTCGACGGATATCGAAGCGGCCGTCGCGCATGGCGACATCCAGTTCATCGCCGTCGGCACGCCGCCCGACGAGGACGGCTCGGCCGACTTGCAATACGTGCTGGCAGCGGCGCGCAATATCGGCCGCCATATGAAGGGCTTCAAGGTGATCGTCGATAAATCGACGGTGCCCGTCGGCACTGCGCGCCGCGTCGCGCAGGCCGTGCAGGAAGAGCTGAATGCGCGCGGCCTGAAGCAGATGTTCTCGGTCGTGTCGAACCCCGAGTTCCTGAAAGAAGGCGCCGCCGTCGACGACTTCACGCGGCCCGACCGGATCATCCTCGGTTGCGACGAGGACGTGCCGGGCGAAAAGGCACGCGAGCTGATGAAGCGCCTGTACGCGCCGTTCAACCGCAATCACGAACGCACGCTGTACATGGACGTGCGTTCCGCCGAGTTCACGAAATACGCGGCCAACGCGATGCTCGCGACGCGCATCTCGTTCATGAACGACCTCGCGAATCTCGCCGACCGCGTCGGCGCCGATATCGAAGCGGTGCGCCGCGGCATGGGCTCGGACCCGCGTATCGGCTACGACTTCCTGTACGCGGGCTGCGGCTATGGCGGCTCGTGCTTTCCGAAGGACGTGCAGGCGCTGATCCGCACGGGCAGCGAGATGGGCCACAACCTGCGCATTCTCGAAGCCGTCGAAGCCGTCAACGAAACGCAGAAGAAGATTCTCGCGCACAAGATCGTCGCGCGTCTGGGCGACGACCTGTCGGACCGCACGTTCGCCGTCTGGGGTCTTGCGTTCAAACCGAATACCGACGACATGCGCGAAGCGCCGAGCCGCGCGCTGATCGCCGAACTGCTGGCACGCGGCGCGAAGGTCGTGGCCTATGACCCCGTCGCCGTCGACGAATCGAAGCGCGTGTTCGCGCTCGACCTGAAGGACAAGCCGCAACATCTCGCGCGCCTCACGTTCGCCGACGAAGAAATGCAGGCGGCTGAGCAGGCTGACGCGCTGGTGATCCTCACCGAATGGAAGGTCTTCAAGAGCCCGGATTTCGACAGCCTCAAGACGCTGCTGAAAACGCCGTTGATCTTCGACGGCCGCAATCTGTACGAACCGGACACGATGCGCGAATTGGGCATCGAGTATCACGCGATTGGCCGTCAGCCTGCGCAATCCGAAGCCGCTGTCGCTTCGCTTGCCTCGGCTGCCACGGCTGCTGCGCTGTAACCCCTGGCGTCATCGACTGCAAAGAGGCCGCCCATGTTCGCGAACGTCCTGATCGTCTGCCACGCCAACGTGTGCCGCTCGCCGGCCGCCGAGCGGCTGTTCAAGTCGCGTCAGGACGCGCGCGGCGCGCAGCCCATTGCGTTTCGCTCGGCGGGCCTGCGCGCGATCGACGGATACGGCATGGACCCCGTCATGCGGCGTCTACTCGAAGAACGCGGCGTGGAAAGCGGCGCGCATCGCGCACGGCGGCTCGACGGCAAGCTCGTGCGTGATGCCGACCTGATCCTCGTCACGGAACAGCGGCAAGTCAAGGACGTGGAAGCGCTCGATCCCACGTCGCGCGGCAAGGTCTATGCGCTCGGCAAGTGGAACAAGTGGGGAAGCGCCGACGTCGTCGATCCGCATGGACGCGACGAAGGCGCGTATCGCGACAGCCTCGCGCACATCGAACACCTCGTCATGGGATGGCTGGACAAAATATGCTGAAACGAAATATTGCGTTAACTATTGCGCTGACGACTTTTCTGTCGGCGTGCGCGACCGCGCCGGGGAATTACCTCGACACGTCGCGCCTGAAGGAAGACTCGCAGAACAAGCCGGCCGAGACGTACCCGGTCACGCTGATCGATGCCTCGGTGATCCAGAAGCAGCAGGCGCAAACGGCAGATAGCATTGCGAAGCAGGTGCTGCCGCCGCCGGGCCCGTTCGCCGATCCGACGCAGTACATCTATCACGTCGCGCCGCAGGACATTCTCGGCATCACCGTGTGGGATCACCCGGAACTGACGACGCCTAACGGCAGCACGCTCTCTTCGGGCGGCAACACCACGCAGTCGATCGGCGGCGCGTTGCAGCAGCCGTACACGCAGGCGCTGCCGGGCCAGGCCGATCCGTACGGACAGACGGTCGCGCCCGACGGCACGATCTATTTCCCGTTCGTCGGCCGCATTCGCGCGTCGGGCCGGACCACGGCGCAGATCCGCGACGAACTCGGCAAGAAGCTGATTCCGTACATCCGCGATCCGCAGGTCGACGTGCGCGTGCTGTCGTACCGCAGCCAGAAGGTGCAGGTGACGGGCGACGTGAAAACACCGGGACCGCTCGCGCTGTCCGACGTGCCGCTCACGCTGGTCGACGCGATCACCCGCTCGGGCGGCTCGTCCGACAACGCCGATCTGCAGCGCGTGCGTCTCACGCGCAAGGGCAAGCTCTATGTGCTCGACGCGAACCGCATGCTCGACAAGGGCGATACCACGCAGAACGTGATGCTCGAATCCGGCGACATCGTCAACGTGCCGGACCGCAGCGACACGCGCATCTTCGTGATGGGCGAAGTGAAGACGCCGATCCCCGTGCCGATGAACAAGGGCGAACTGACGATCGCCGATGCGCTCACGCAGGCGGGCGGCATTCTCGACACCGACGCGAATCCGCGCCAGATCTATGTGATGCGCGGCATGAAGGAAAAGCCGACCACGCCCGACGTGTATCGCCTCGACATGACGCAGCCCGACGCGATCATGCTGTCGTCGCAATTCCAGTTGCAGCCGATGGACGTGGTGTACGTGGGCACGGCCGCCTCGACGACGTTCAACCGCGTGTTGCAACAGGTCCTGCCGACGGTGCAGACGCTGTTCTACCTGAAGCAGCTGACGCGCTGATGTCCTGACGTCTCATTGCAGTTGCAATGCCTGAACCGCTGCCGGCATCCCGGCGCTTCGCATCCGGAACACGAACGGATGCAACGCACCGGATGCCGCCGGCGACCCGACCCGGGTCAACCCTGAGCACTCAAGCGAGTATCCAAGTGAGCACTCAAGCCAATCCCCATCTGGCCATACAGGCCAGAACCGAAGAAGAGGACGTGGTCCTCGGCCAACTGCTACAGGTGATCATCGACGACATCTGGTGGCTGATCGGCATCGCCGCGACCATCGTCGCGATTGCCGGCTTCTACTGCTATGTCGCGAAGCCCGTGTATTCGGCCGATGCGCACGTGCGCGTGGAAACGTCGGACAACACGTCGCAGGCGCTCACGCAGACGCAAACGGGCGCGACGATCTCGACGGGACAGTCGACGATCCCGACCGACGCCGAGATCGAAATGATCAAGAGCCGCGGCGTGGTTGCGCCGGTGGTTCACGACATGAAGCTGAACTTCTCGATCGCGCCGAAGACGATTCCCGTGCTCGGCAGCCTCGCTGCGCGTCTCGCGACGCCGGGCCAGCCCGCCAAGGCGTGGCTCGGCCTCGGCTCGTATGCATGGGGCGGCGAAGTGGCCGACGTCGATTCGCTCGACGTGACGCCCGCGCTCGAAGGTCAGAAGCTGATCCTCACCGCGCTCGACAACGAACGCTACACGCTGATGACGCCCGACGGCCAACTGCTGTTGCGCGGCCAGGCGGGCCAGCCGGCGCAGGGCGGCGGCGTGACGATGCTGCTCAACAAGCTCGTCGCGCGGCCCGGCACGCAGTTCACGGTGATGCGCGCGAACGACCTCGACGCGATCGCCGCGTTCCAGTCCGCGATCAACGTGCAGGAGCAGGGCAAACAGACGGGCGTCATCTCGATCTCGCTCGAAGATCAGAGCCCCGAGCACGCAGCCGCTGTCGCCAATGCGCTCGCGCAGTCGTATCTGCTGGAGCATATCCGCACCAAGCAGGCCGACGCGAGCCGGATGCTCGACTTCCTGAAAAGCGAAGAGCCGCGCCTGAAGTCCGATCTCGAACGCGCGGAAGCGGCGTTGACGGCCTATCAGAGCAAGAGCGGTTCGATCAACGCAAGCGACGAGGCGAAGGTCTATCTGGAAGGCAGCGTGCAGTACGAGCAGCAGATCTCGGCTTTGCGCCTGCAGATTTCGCAACTCGAACAGCGCTACGGCGACGATCACCCGATGATCAAGGCCGCGCAGCAGCAGATGGCCGAACTCCAGGCGCAGCGCACGAAATACGCGGACCGTTTCCGCGATCTGCCCGCTACCGAAGTGAAGGCCGTGCAGTTGCAGCGCGACGCGAAGGTCGCCGAAGACATCTACGTGCTGCTGCTCAACCGCGTGCAGGAACTGTCCGTGCAGAAAGCGGGCACGGGCGGCAACGTGCATATCGTCGACGCCGCGCTGCGTCCCGGTTCGCCCATCAAGCCGAAAAAGGCGCTGATCCTGTCGGCGGCGACGATTCTCGGGTTGATCATCGGCACGGGTTTCGTGTTCCTGCGCCGCAATATGTTCAAGGGCATCGACGACCCCGAAACGGTCGAGCGCACCTTCCATTTGCCCGTCTATGGCCTCGTGCCGCTGTCGTCTGAACAGGCGCTGCTGGAGAACGCCGCGGTGCGCGGCGGCACGCGCCAGCGCGCGGTGCTCGCGAACGCGAAGCCGAAGGACGTGTGTATCGAAAGCCTGCGCAGCCTGCGCACGTCGATGCAGTTCACGCTGCAGGATTCGCGCAACCACATCGTGATGTTCACGGGCCCGCTGCCGGGCGTCGGCAAGAGCTTCCTGACGATCAACCTCGCCGTGCTCCTCGCGCATTCGGGCAAGCGCGTGCTGATGATCGACGGCGACATGCGGCGCGGCGCGCTCGAAAAGCATCTGGGCGGCTCGCAGGACAACGGCCTGTCGGAGTTGCTGAGCGGGCAGATTTCGTTGGAAGAAGCGGTGCGCGCAACGGAAATCGACAACCTGTCGTTCATCTCGTGCGGCCGCCGTCCGCCGAACCCGTCCGAACTGCTGATGTCGCCGCGCCTGCCGCAATACCTCGACGGGCTGGGCAAGCGCTACGACGTGATCCTGATCGACACGCCGCCCGTGCTGGCCGTGACCGACGCGTCGATCATCGGCGGCTATGCGGGCTCGACGTTCTTCGTCGTGCGCTCGGGCATGCACAGCGAAGGCGAGATCGCCGACGCGTTGAAGCGCCTGCATTCGGCGGGCGTACACGTGCAGGGCGCGATCTTTAACGCGATGCCGCCGCGCGCGCGCGGCAACTACGACCGCAGCTATGCGGCCGTGCAGGAATACCTGAGCACCTGATGCGCGCATTGGGTCTTGCCGCGAGGCAAGGCCCCTGCGCCGTCAACAAGCCACGGAGAGTACAGGATGAAGATAACGGTACTGGTGCCGACCTATCGCCGCCCGCAGGACCTCGCGCGCTGTCTCGCGGCCTTGCAGAAGCAGGAGCGCGTGCCCGACGAAGTGGTCGTGGTCGCACGTCCCGATGATGACGCGACGCATGCATGCCTCGCCGATCCCCTCGTGGTCGGCGCGTTGCCGCTGAACGTCGCCGCCGTCGAGTTGCCGGGTCAGGTGGCCGCGCTCAATCGCGGCCTCGATGCCGCGACAGGCGACGTGATCGCCATCACCGACGACGACGCCGCGCCGCACGCCGACTGGGTGCGCCGCATCGGCGCCGCGTTCGAGAGCGATGCACGCCTCGGTGCATTGGGCGGACGCGACTGGGTGCATCAGAAGGGCGGTGTGCTCGACGGCTCGCGCTTTCTGGTCGGCAAGATGATGAAGTCGGGCAAGATCATCGGCAACCATCACCTCGGCGTGGGCGAAGCGCGCGAAGTCGATCTGCTCAAAGGCGCGAACATGAGCTACCGGCGCGACGCGGTGCGCACGATCCGCTTCGACGGCCGCTTGCGCGGCGCGGGCGCGCAGGTCCACAACGACATGGCGTTCAGCATGAGCGTGAAGAACGCGGGCTGGAAGCTGGTCTACGATCCGCGCGTCGCCGTTGACCATTACCCCGCCGAACGTTTCGACGAAGACCGCCGCGATGCGCAGTCGCTGACGGCCGTGCGCAACGCCGCGTACAACCTGCATCTGACCCTGCGCGAGCAGTTGCCCGCCGGGCAGCGCGAAGTCGCGTGGTGGTGGTATGCGCTCGTCGGCACGCGCGTTTATCCAGGCGCGCTGCATGCGGTGCTGGCGCTGACGTCGAAGGGCGCGCGTACCAAGCTCGCGCGCTGGCATGCCGTGCGCACGGGCGCACGTGAGGCGCGTCGCGCGTATGCGCAGCAGCGCGGCACGGGCACCGGGACGGGGGTACACGCATGACGACAAAGGTCCACGTGCATCTGTTTTACGGCGCTGATCCGCGTTTCTACCGCCCGGGCGAGAACATCGGTTGCCTGTATGGCTATCACCACGCCGAGTCCGACGAATTCCAGCTGAGCTATTCGCAGGACGCGAAGGAGAGCAAGCCGGTACGTCTCGTGCGCCGCGCGCTGAAGACGCTGCTCGGTTTCGACCTGGTCCACACGCTGCGCAATCGCGACGAGATGCTACGGTCGGACGTGATCTGGACGCACACCGAACAGGAATGGCTATCGGCCGCGCTGATGCTGCTGATGAACGGCAAGCGCGAGACGCAACCGCTATTGCTCGCGCAAAGCGTGTGGCTGATCGACAAGTGGCCGAACTATGGCGTTCTGCGCCGCTGGTTTTATCGCAAGCTGATCGGGCGTGCCGATCTTCTGACGACGCTCGCGCGCGATAACGCCGAGTTGTGCCGCGAGTACTTTGGCCGCGACGCGACGCAGCTTTTCTACGGGCTGAACACGCGCGATTTTCCTGTGCAGCAGCCAAAGGCATGGCAACCGAATACGCCGCTGCGCATCGCCGCCATCGGCAACGATCGCGACCGCGACTGGGAAACGCTGATCAAGGCCGTCGGCAACGATCCGCGCTTTGCGGTGCGTCTCGCGACGCGCCGGCGCATTCCGCGCGCACTGCGCTCGCTGAACGTGCAAGTCGCGCCCGCAGCGGGCCTGAAGAAGCAGCGCGAACTGTACGACTGGGCCGACGTGGTTGTCGTGCCGCTGCGTCCTAACACGCATGCATCCGGTATCACGGTAATGCTGGAGGCGGCCGCCGTCGGCAAGCCGATGGTCGTGACGAACGTTGGCGGGTTGCAGGATTATTTTTCGGCGCGCGCAGCAGCGTATGTGCCGCCGTTCGACGCCGACGCGCTGCGCGAGGCGCTGCTCGGCCTCATCGCGTCGCCGGACGGAGCGCTGCAACAGGCGCAGGCGGCGTCGATGGAACTGGTGTCGCGCGATCACACGACGCAGCACTACGCGCAGCAGCACGTGAAGCTCACGCGCGATCTGCTGCGCCGGCAAGCGCAGCATGCGCATCCCGCGCAAAAGGCGAACGCCGGTGGAAACGCCCGCGTGCCGTCGCAGAGCCGGGGAGGGATGTAAGCGATGTCGTCGATTGCACGAGCCGGGATCGATAGCGCTGTGCGCGCCGTCAAGAGCGACAAGCGCCAGAAGAGCCAAAAGAGCATTTGGCTGCCGCCCGCGTTGCTGTGGCTCGTCACGGTGATGCTGATCGTTGCGCATCAGGGCACGGTGCTGACGCTCGCGTTCCCGGTACTGTCGATCGCCGTCGGTTTCTGGCTGTACTTCAAGGCGCCCGCGAAATACGTCGGCTACATGTGGTGGCTGTGGTTCCTGAGCCCAGAAGTGCGGCGTCTCGCCGACTGGTCCAAGGGTGCCTTCACGCCGACCAGTCTGATCCAGGTCGCGCCCCTCGCCGTGACGATGATCAGCGGGCTGTCGCTGATCCGCTTCTACCCCGTGCTCGCGCAACGGCGCGGTCTGCCCGTCCTGCTGGTGCTGGCGGGGCTTGGGTATGCGTTCATGATCGGCGTCGTCTCCAGCGGCCCGCTGGCGGCCCTGTACGACCTCGCAAACTGGGTCTATCCGATCCTGATCGGCTTTCACATCATGGCTTACTCGCGGCAGTACCCGGAATTCCGCGAGACCATCATCAATACCTTTATCTGGGGCATGTTGCTGATGGGCGGCTACGGCCTCGTGCAGTTCTTCATCATGCCGCAGTGGGACGCGCTGTGGATGCTCGGCTCGCAGATGAATTCGCAGGGCGACCCGGTGCCGTTCGGCGTGCGCGTGTTCAGCACGATGAATTCGTCGGGCCCGTTCGCGCTCGCGATGATGGGCGCGATGGTCTACGTGATGGCCGCGAACCATCGCGTGCGCTGGGTGGCGGGCGCGCTCGGCTTCCTGTCGTTTTGTCTGTCGCTGGTGCGCTCGACGTGGGGCGGCTGGGTGATCGCGATGCTGATCCAGCTCGCCAAGTCGAACAACAAGGTGCGTATCCGCATCGTTGCGAGCGCGGTGCTGCTGGTTGGCCTGTGCGTGCCGCTGCTAGCGATCGGCCCGGTCGCCGAGCGGATGCAGGCGCGTCTCGACACGATCGTCAATCTGCACGACGACCAGAGCTACGCTGCGCGTAACGAGTTTTACGCGACCTTCGCGAAAACCGCATTCACCGATGTGACGGGCGAAGGGCTGGGCGCGACGGGCACCTCGACCAAGCTGTCGAACGACGGCGGCCAACTCGGCCAGTACGGCAACTTCGACAGCGGCGTGATGAACATTCCGTTCGTGCTCGGCTGGCCGGGCACGCTGCTGTACATGTCGGGCGTGATCTGGCTGCTGGTGCGCGCGCTGCGCGCCTCGTTCAAGTTGCGCGACGACAAGTTCGCGTCCGCTTCGCTGTCGCTCGCGCTGGCGATCTTCGCGATGCTGGTGTTCACCAATTCGCTCGTCGGCACGGGCGGCCTGCTGCTCTTCATGGGCGTGTTTTCGATTATTTCCGCGGCGCACTGGCAGAAGCTGAACCGGCGCCGCCAATCATTCTTTCCTGGAGGCCACTGATTGAGAGTCGCCATCGTCACGCACGTAGTGCGTCATAACGACGGGCAGGGCCGCGTCAATCACGAGATCGCGCGCGCGGCGCTCGACGAGAACATCGAGGTCACGCTGGTCGCCTCGCATGTCGCGCCCGAACTGCTCGAACATCCGCTGGTGCGCTGGGCGCCCGTGAAAATCGGCCGCTTCTGGCCGACCAATCTGCTGCGCCAGCAGGTGTTCGCGTTGAAGAGCGCGTGGTGGCTGCGCAAGCACCGCGCCGAATACGACGTGCTGCACGTCAACGGCTTCATCACGTGGATGCCCGCCGACGTGAACACCGCGCACTTCGTCCATAGCGGCTGGTTCAACAGCAAGTACTACCCGTTCGGTTTGAGCAAGGGTTTGTGGTCCGCGTATCAGTTCGTCTATACGCGCGTGAATGCCGTGCTCGAAGGCTGGGCGTATCGACGTTCGCGCGTGATCACGGCCGTGTCGCAGAAGGTCGCGACCGAGATCGCAGCGATCGGTCTGACGCCGCGCAACCGGCTCGACGTGATCTATAACGGCGTCGATACGCAGGGCTTTGCCGCTGCGCAGGGCGACCGCACGCGTTTCAAGTTGCCCGAAGACAAATTCCTGCTGCTGTTCGTCGGCGATCTGCGCACGCCGCGCAAGAATCTCGGCACGGTGCTCAAGGCGTTGAAGCATCTGCCCGAGCACGTGCATATGGCGGTGGCCGGTTATCTGCCCGGCAGTCCGTATCCGGAAGAAGCGAAGGCGCTCGGCATCGCGGACCGCGTGCATTTTCTCGGCCTCGTGAAAGAGATGCCCGTGCTGATGCATTCCGTCGATGCGTACGTGTTTCCGTCGCGCTACGAAGCGATGAGCCTGTCGCTGCTCGAAGCGATGGCGGCGGGTCTGCCTGTCGTCACGGCGCACACGGCGGGCGGGGCGGAGATCATCACGCCCGAATGCGGCATCGTGCTCGACGATCCCGACGATCCGCAGGCGCTCGCGCAAGCCGTGGGACGTCTCGCATCGGACGACGCGCAACGGCTCGCGATGGGCCGCGCGGCCAACGAACTCGCGACGGGCTTCGGCTGGGCGCGCATGGCGCAGCAGTACATCGCGCTGTACCGGCAGATTGCGGGGCAGCGCGAAGACCGCCGCCGCGCGAAAAACATCAGTGACAACGACGCCGAACCGTTGGCGGCGAACGTGCTCGCAGGCCCGCAACGCGCGGATCGCGCGTGACGCAGGCCGCTTGACGCGCACATCGACAAAACGACAAGGAAAGCACACACCATGACCACTCGTTCCATCAAATCGCTGCAGATCGGCATGCACTGGTTTCCCGAGCGCGCGGGCGGTCTCGACCGCATGTATTACTCGCTGATTGGCGCGCTGCCCGGCGCAGGCGTCGAAGTGCGCGGCGTCGTCGCGGGCTCGGAGCGCGTCGCGCAGGACACCAACGGCGCGATCCAGGGCTTCGGTTCCGCGGCGCAATCGCTGCCGCTGCGCCTGATGGCCGCGCGCCGCGCGCTGCGCCGCGAGATTCGCGAGCAGCGTCCCGACGTGATCTCGTCGCACTTCGCGCTGTACACGTTTCCTGGCCTCGACGCGATGCGCGGCATTCCGCAGGTGTCGCATTTTCAGGGGCCGTGGGCTGATGAGAGTCACGTCGAAGGCGCGGACTCGCTCGGGCAGCGCGCGAAGCGTTATCTGGAGCAGACGGTGTATGCGCGCTCGTCGCGGCTGATCGTACTGTCCGATGCGTTCGGCCGCATTCTGACGTCGCGCTACGGCATTCCCGCCGACCGCGTGCGCGTCGTGCCGGGCTGCGTGAATGTCGACCAGTTCAATCTGCCGTTGACGCAAAACGAAGCACGCCTGCGCCTGCAACTGCCGCTCGGCCGGCCGATCGTGCTGGCCGTGCGGCGTCTCGTGCGGCGCATGGGGCTCGAGGATCTGATCGATGCGGTGAAGGTCGTCAAGCGTCGCAATCCCGACGTGCTGCTGTTGATCGCAGGGAAGGGGCGCTTGCAGGTGGAATTGCAGCAGCGCATCGACGACGCCGGTCTCGGCGACAACGTGAAGCTGCTCGGCTTCGTGCCGGACGAGCATCTGGCGGCGCTCTATCGCGCTGCCACGATCAGCGTCGTGCCGACTGTGGCGCTCGAAGGGTTCGGGTTGATCACCGTCGAATCGCTGGCGTCGGGAACGCCCGTGCTGGTGACGCCCGTGGGCGGTCTGCCGGAAGCGGTGGCGGGGCTGTCGCAGGATCTCGTGCTGCCTTCGACGGGCGCGGATGCGATCGCCGATGGTCTGGGCAAGGCGCTGGATGGAACGATCAGGCTGCCGGATTCGGATGCTTGCCGTGCGTATGCGCGGGCCAATTTCGATAACCCGGTGATCGCGAAGCGGGTCGCGGCCGTGTACAACGAGGCGATTCAGGCGGCGGCGTAGGGGCGGATAACGCCGTTAGGGAAAGGGACGGCCGTGAGCCGTCCCTTTCTTTTTGCGGCACCGGGCGGCCAGGCATTCGTCGCTGACCAGCGCCGCTATAATTCCGATATTTAAGGAATTATCTAGGTTTCACACAACTCACGACGCTTAATTCCTTGAATATCAGAACTATTGACAGTTCGCACATTTCCCACCCATAATTCCGATATTCTCGTAATTATCGATCTCATGACTTCCGTGAGACGGTTTATTCCTGGAATCCCGGAACTATGGCTCGCACCTTGCCTCGACCCACCTCCGTCAACCCATTAGCTGGCGACATGGCAGCCTTGGGTCAGCTCGTGCGTAACCGGCGTGCGCAAAGCGAGCTTCGCATCGACGACGCCGCCGATATGCTCGGCATCTCCAAAGACGTGCTGTCGCGGCTGGAAAACGGCCGCTCGGTCAGTCTCGACAAGGTGTTCAAGGTGTTGAACGGACTCGGTCTGAACATGCTGATTTTCACGAACCAGCAAATCAGCGCGGTGCTGGACGCCGTCGAACCGTTCGACGCGAACACGGCGCCCGGCACGCCGCGCGAGACGTCCTGATGCCCCACGCCCTCCATGTCACGGCACACGAAGGGGCCGTAGGCCGTCTGGACTTCGACGCGCGCCAAAGCCTCTACCGCTTCGACTACGACGCCGGTTGGCCGGGCCGCCGGAATGCGTTTCCACTGTCTCCGCACATCCCGCTATCACGCGACGAGCCGCCGGCGGGCGCCGTGCATCGATTCATCGCCAATCTGTTGCCGGAGGGGCGGGCGCTCGATGTCGCGTCGGTCGTCTATCAGGTGTCGAAAGACAACACGTATGGGCTTATCCGGATGCTCGGCAAGGAGCCCGTCGGCGCCTTGAGCTTTCTTGCAGCGGACGAAGACGGCCAGCCCGTTCACCCGGAACAACGGCCGCCCGCGCGCCGCGAAATTTCACCCGATGAACTGAGCCAGCGCATCCGCGAGCGCGACGTGATTCCGTTCCCTGTATGGGATGGCAAGGTTCGCCTGTCGGTGGCGGGCTATCAGGACAAGCTGCAAGTGCTGGTGGAAGGCGATCGCATCGCTCTTGCCGACGGGCCGCTCAGCTCGACGCACATCCTGAAACCGGAATCGCGCAGCCCCGTCACGCCCTGCATGGTCGCGAACGAGCATTACTGCATGACGCTGGCGTCCCGCATGGGCTTGCTCACCGCGCCCGTTTCGATCCGGCGCATTCCCGAGCCGATCCTGTTGATCGGGCGGTTCGACCGGACGGTCGAGCTGGACCCGTCGGATGGCGAGTCCGTTCAGGCCGTGCGGCGGCGGCATGTGATCGACGGCTGCCAGGCGCTCGATCTACCCGTCACGTTCAAATACGAGCGCAATTTCGGCAACACGCCGGACGTGCGCAACATCCGCGAAGGCGTGAGCTTCGAGAAGCTGTTCGCGCTTCAGCGGCACCTCGACAATCCCGCTGCCGCGCGTACCTTCATGATCCGGTGGGCGCTGTTTCAACTGTTGATCGGCAACAGCGACGCGCATGGAAAGAACCTGTCCTTTTTCATGCATGGCGGCGGTCTCGAACCCGCGCCGCTTTACGACCTGGTATCCGTCAATGCGTATGGCGAGCGCGTCGAGCAGGACATGGCGATGGGCTATGGCGACGCCTTCCGGCTGGAGGACATCACGCCGTTCGCGCTGGCGGATTTCGCGCGGCGAACGGGCACGGTGCCACGCTTTCTCGGCCGCGAAATGACGCGCATGGCGCAGGCCGCGAAGGCGCTCGCGCCGGAGTTGGCACGTTCGGACGGCTATGTCGGCGACGAACGGGCGCTGGTGCATACGATATCGGACTTCATCGCCGTGCAAGCCGAACGGCTGCTGCAATTCGCGCCGATGGTCCCGCAGGTCGACCGCAAGCTGCTTTAGAAAAGCAAAAGGGCGCTTCACGCGCCCTTTTGCGGTCAGTGGTCAGAAGCCGCTATCAGCACGACACCCCATTCTGATTGCGCGCAACATCTGCCTCGACCATCATCTTGCACAACTGCTCGAGCGAGGTCTCCGGGTTCCAGCCGAGCTTCTCGCGTGCCTTGTCCGCGCAGCCGATCAGCAGATCGACTTCGGCAGGGCGGTAGAACTTCGGGTTCACGCGAATCAGCGTCTTGCCCGTGCGTACGTCGATACCCTTTTCGTTCTCGTTGCGGCCCGACCATTCGAGCTGATAACCCGCAGCGGCAAACGCCATCTTCACGAAATCGCGCACCGTCTCCGTGCGGTTCGTCGCGAGCACGTAGGTGTCGGGTTCATCCGCCTGCAGCATGCGCCACATGCCTTCGACGTATTCGAGTGCGAAGCCCCAGTCGCGCTTCGCATCGAGATTACCGAGTTCGAGCACGTCGGCTTTGCCTAGCTTGATCTTCGCGACGGTGTCGGTGATCTTGCGCGTGACGAACTCGCGACCGCGCAGCGGCGATTCGTGATTGAACAGAATACCGCTCGTCGCGAACATGCCATACGACTCGCGATAATTGATCGTCGACCAGTGCGCGAACAGCTTGGCGACACCATACGGGCTGCGCGGATAGAACGGCGTTTCTTCGCGTTGCGGCACGGCCTGCACCTTGCCGAACATCTCCGACGTCGACGCCTGATAGAAGCGCATCTTCGGGTTCACCGTGCGAATGCCTTCGAGCAGATTCAATACGCCCACGCCCGTGACCTGCGCGGTCGTAGAAGGCTGGTCGAACGACACGCCGACGAAGCTCTGTGCTGCGAGGTTGTAAAGCTCGTCGGCCTGCACGGTGTCGAGCAGACGCAGCGTCGAGCCGGCGTCGGTCAGATCGTGCTCGACGAGTTGCAGATTCGGATTGTCCATCACGCCGAGTTCTTCCATCCGCCAGAAATTGACAGAACTGGTGCGGCGATACGTGCCTGTGACCTGATAGCCCTTGCCGAGCAACAGTTTCGTCAGATAGGCGCCGTCCTGGCCGGATACGCCCGTGATGATAGCTTTGCGTTGTGTGGTCATGAGTTGCCTCTCGTCGGGTTGTCGGAAGTGGAGTGAAGCGGGGATGCGGCGCGTGGCGGCTGGTCTTGCGCGTCGGCTGCGACGCCGAACACACGCCGCACGAGCGGATCGATCACCTGAAAATCCTGCTGCGCCTTCACGCGATACAGTTCGGGCTTCGGATGCGCGCCGTCGGACATATGGGTCTTCCAGTCGGCCATTGCGGAGATTTCCGCGTAGTGGTCGACGAGCGGGACCTGCTGTTCGGCCGCGACGCGCCGTGTCATCGCGGCCATTTCAGCGAGCCGTGCATTCAGACGCCCATCGGGCATCGGGTTCGAGGTTTGCAGCACGGGCAGCTTGCCGAGCGCCTGCGCCGTTTTCACGAGATCGGTTTCCGCCTGATAGAACTGCTCGGGCGTCTGGTTGTGCATCACTTCGTTGATGCCGTAATTGATCGTGACGATCTGCGCATTCGATGCTGCCAGACGGTCTTTCCATGGGCCGTTGCGGCCCGGGCCTGTGCCGTCGCGCAATTGCGTCGCCATCGTGCCGCCGACGCCGTCATTCACGACCGACACGCGCCCGCCATATTTCGCGCGCAATGCGTCCTGCAGATACGTCACCGCGTTATCGGCGCGCGGCCCACAGCGGCCGTCGCTGCACGAAATGCCGAGCGTGGTCGAGTCGCCGTAGGCTTCGATCAGCACTTGCGGCTGTGCGCGTTGGTCAGCATGTGCGAGCGCGGCGGCGCAAAAGAGCGCGCACAGCGCGGCACGCAGCATCGGCGCGCGCGTCATGCGCTTGTCCTCGATGCTTCGCGTGTCGCATGCAACGCGGCGTCGGGCTGTTGGCTACGCGTCGCGCTACCATGAATCAGGCGGCGCTCGAAGCCGAACCACGATGCGCTTGCATAGACCAGCGTGATCGCGAGCGCGAGCGCGGCCGTCGTGTAGCGGTTGTAATGCAGAGGCCAGAGCGCGTAGAGAACGGTCAGGTGGATCAGGTAGATCGTGTAGCTGATCGTGCCGATATAGACGAGTACGGGATTGCACAGCACACGCTTGACGATGCCCTTGCTCTGCAGCGCAATTACGACGACCGACGTACACAGCAACAGCGACACGCTATACAGCCCCGCATTCGACAGCGGCGTATTGGCCGCGCGAAAACGCGGATAGTGCAGATGCAGCCACGCGAGCACGGCCAGCGCGACGCACACGCCGAGGACGGCCAGCAGCTTGAACGGCGCAAGCGCGTTCGCATCGCGCCGCACGGCGACGGCGAGCAGCGCGCCCGCCGCCAGCAGATCCATGCGGAACGGCGTCAGGTAATAGATCGGCCAGAACGAATCGAACCACGGCGTCGCGACGGCGCGCAGCACGGGAACGAGCACGATCAGCGCGCCCGCGACATAGCCGAGCGCACGCTCGGGCACGAACAGGATCACGAACGGCCAGACAATATAGAACTGCTCTTCGACGGCGAGCGACCACAGCACGTTCAGGCTGTCATGGCCGCTCTGGTTGAGCGCATCGCCGATATTCGTCGCGAAGAACGCATACCACTCCCAGTGCTGCGCCCAGCCGAAGCCGAACAGCAGCGACGACACCACCATCAGCAGCAGATACGGCGGCAGGATGCGGCGCGCGCGGCGTGCATAGAAGTAGCTGAAATACGACTGCTGGCGCGCCTTGCGATCCAGCAGGATGCCCGTGATCAGAAAGCCGCTCAGCACGAAGAACAGGTCGACGCCCATCCACAGCGGCGCCTTCAGCGCATGCTGCGCGAACACCGCGAGCACGGCGATCGCACGCAAGCCGTCGAGCTGGACGATGCGTCGGTGATGAGAGGGCGTAGCGGGCAGGGTGCTGGCTGTCATGAGCGTCCGTGTATGCGCCTGATGCGGCTGTCAATGGGCCATGCACGGTGTCGCGAGGCGATCACCATGAAGACGGTAAAAACGGGTTTGATTCTAGGTAAATAAAAACCCTAAAAAACACGAATGAAATAAACGAATTGATTTGAATAATGGAAAGCGGATTTTCATATCCGCATACGACCGGTTACACCTCGAAACATCCACGCGATGTGAACCGGTAAGAACTTCGGATCGGATGGTCGTATCGGTAAATGACGGGGGTTTCAAGCAAAAAAATGCCCGAAAAAAATTCGGCGCACATTTTTTCTGCTTTCTTTTCGTGCGTTTCAACCGACGAATAATTTTGAATTATTTGCGAATTTCGTCCTGCATTCTTTGCACTTACCGTTAAGCGCTGATTGGATCAATGGGCATTAACGCCACTGAGCGTATTGCACCGCCATTCGAATTTCCGCCTTGCATCCGGCGAACACGCATCGTTATCGCCTGCCTTCGTTTCGCCTCGACTGGAGAACTCGCGTTGTCCCGACTCACGCTTGCCCGCGCGATGTGCGCGTT
Organism: Paraburkholderia steynii; assembly: GCF_900100565.1. NCBI lineage: Bacteria > Pseudomonadati > Pseudomonadota > Betaproteobacteria > Burkholderiales > Burkholderiaceae > Paraburkholderia > Paraburkholderia steynii. The sequence continues at coordinate 108,118 of NZ_FNDI01000015.1, forward strand.
TGCCCTTCTCGCGACACTGCATGCGTTCGCCGAACCCGCGCTGAACGTGCAGACGTCATGGATCGGCAATACCTTCGGTTTTGGCGACGGCGCATGGACGCAGATCAACATCACGGCGCTCGCGGTATCGCCTGATGGCAAGGTCTATACGAACGCGCCGTGGGACGAGAGCGGCGCGGAAGCGAGCGTCTATGAGAACGGCAAGATGCTCGGCTTCGCGGGCGGCACGCACGGCTGGGGCAACAGCGGCGGCAACGCGATCGCGATCAACAAACGCTATGCGTATGTGGCTGTCGGCGTCGGCAACGAGAAGGGGCATCTCGTCGGGCAGGGCGTGTGGCCGGACAAGGGCCGCCAGTGGTACGGCATCTCGCGGCGCGAGATCGGCGATACGAAGCGCGTCGCCGCGTTCCAGGCCGCCGTGAGCAGCATCGATCCCCATGCGAAGGCGGCCGCCGCGTTCGCGATGGTCAACGATGTGCCCACGGGCACGCGCGGCGACATCAACGGGCTTGCTGCGAGCGATACGACGCTCTACGCGTCGAACACGTCGCAGAACCGCGTCGAGGTGTACGACGCCGAATCGATGCAGCGCAAGGCGCAGTGGAGCGTGCCTGCACCGGGCCGCATCGCGCGCGCGGGCGACGGCACGCTGTGGGTGCTCACGGACACGCTCGGCGACAAGCCGAAAGTGGCGCACCTGGACGCGAACGGCCAGCGTCTGAAAGACGAACTACCGCTGCCTGCCGACACGGTTGCCGTCGATATCGCCGTCGATCCTCAAGGCCGCGTGCTGATCGCCGATAACGGCCCGCGCCAGCAGGTGCTGTTCTTCAGCAAACGCGATGGCGGCTATGCGCTGACATCGACGCTCGGCGAGCGCGGCGGCATTTTCTCGGGCGTCGCGGGCAAGCCGGGACCACAGCGCTTCAACGGACTCACAGGCGTGGGCGTCGATGCGCGCGGCAACGTCTACGTATCGACCAACGGCATCGGTCCGCGCTTCGAGCCGACGGGCGCGGGCCTGGGCGCGACGCTCGAAAGCTATGCGCCCGACGGCAAGCGCGTGTGGCAGGTCGAAGGGCTGCTGTTCGTCGATGGCGCGTGGATGGACCCGGCGCGGCCCGACAGCGTCTATACGGGCAACAAGCGCTTCACGCTCGATCTGTCGAAGCCGGCGGGCCAGCAATGGACCTACGCGGGCTTCCTGACGAACCGCTTCAGGTATCCCGACGATCCCGTCTTCAACACCGACCAGTGGCCGGGCCTGCCCATCGCCCGCAAGCTGAAGGGCCGCACGTTCCTGTTCCTCACGGACATGTACGCGGACCATCTGAAGATCTATCGCTTCGACGGCGGCCGCGACGGCGAGACGGCGACGCCTTCGGGCTTCATCGCGGGCCGCGAGCGTGCCGTACTGAAGGTGCCGAACGCGCCGAAGGGCGGCGACTGGATCTGGCGCGACAGCAACGGCAATGGCCGCTTCGATGCCGACGAGTTCACGCCGAACACGACGGGCACGCACCTCGCGGGCGGCTGGGGCTGGTGGGTGGACACGAACGGCGACATCTGGCGCGCGCGCGATTCGAAGGGCATCAACCGCTTCCGGTTCGGCGGTCTCGATGCGAAGGGCAATCCCGTCTACTCGTACGCGGACATGACTTCATACCCGGTGCCGCAACCGTTCAGCGAAGTCAAACGCGCGATCTACGACCCGCAAACCGATTCGATGTATGTGACGGGCTACACAGCCGAAGCGCCGTTCGACCGCGGCTTCTGGAAGGAAGTGGGCCGCGTGATGGTGCGCTACGACAAGTGGTCGAGCGGCAACCCCGTTGCGCGCTACACGCTGCCGCTGCCGTGGGACACGAAAGCGAAGCCCGTCTCGACGCTGATCGGCCTCACCGTCGAAGGCAAGTACGTGTTCGCTGTCGAGCCCGTCGGCACCGTACACGTCTACGACAAGGAGACGGGCACGCCCGTCGGCACGATGCAGCCGGGGCCGGAAGTGGGCCATGCATCGGGCTGGGTCGACGTGCCCAACGGCATCAGCGCGTATCGCCGCGACGACGGCGAGTACCTCGTGTTCGTCGAAGAAGACGCGCGCGGCAAGGTCCTGATGTACCGCTGGAAACCAGCATCAAAGACATAAACAACACGCTTCTCCACCCACACGCTACCCAAACCTATGACTGACCAGAAAGGCATCCGATGGATAAAGGCATCCTCAGAAACGTAGTGATCAACCTGATCGGACTGGTGTTGCCGACGTTTGTATCGCTCGTCACGGTGCCGTCGTACATCAAGCTGCTGGGCGTCGAACGCTACGGCGTGATCAGCCTCGTCTGGACGCTGATCGGCTACTTCAGCATTCTCGACCTCGGCATGAGCATGGCCGCGCAAAACCACATCTCGAAGGCGCGTGCATCGAACGATGAGCAGGCGTGCGAGCAGGTGTTCTGGAGCGCGACGTGGCTGAACCTGGCGACGGGCATCGTCGGCGGGCTCGTCATTTACTTCGGCGCGGCGCTCTATACCGCGTATTTCTCGAAGGTGTCGCCCGAGTTGCAGCACGAGGTCTATATGGCGCTGCCGTGGCTCGCGGTAGCGATTCCGCTCGCCAACGTGTCGTGGGTGTTCGCGGGCGCGATCAATGGCGCGGAACGCTTCGGCATCTACAACACCAACCAGACGCTCGGCACATTCCTGTTCCAGTTGCTACCGCTCGCCGCCGCATGGATGATGGGGCCGACGTTGCAGAACGTGCTCGCGGCGGCCGTCGTCGCGCGTTTGCTCGCCGCGATCCTGCTCGGACGCTCGGCGCTCAACGTGCTCGGCATCCGCCATATCCGCGCGCCGCAGTTCAAGGTCGCTAAGGGGCTCTTCAACTTCGGCGGCTGGATGCTGATTGCGAGCATCTCGGGGATGGTCGCCGAATCGCTTGACCGCGTGATGCTCGGCACGAGTCTCGGCGCGCGTTTCGTCACGTACTACACGGTGCCGCAGAACCTCGTCACGCGCCTGAACATCGTGCCGACTGCGCTGCAGCGCACGCTGTTTCCGCGTCTGTCGGCAGTGGGCCGGGACGACGCCGACGTCATCATGCGGCAGTCGCTTGAATTCCTGAACGGCGTGTTCACGCCCATTGCGCTGGTTGCGATCATCGTGCTCGAACCGTTCCTGCATGCGTGGGTGGGCAGCGAAGTCGCCGACGCGGGCGGCCCCGTGGGACGCATTCTGATCATCTCCGTGTGGCTCGTCGGCCAGGCGAACCTCGCGCGCATTCTTATTCAATCGCAGGTCCATCCTGCGACCGCCGCGCGCCTCGGTCTCTTCGAGCTGCCTTTCTTCGCGGGCGCGCTGTGGTTCGGCATTGCGCATTTCGGGCTCACGGGCGCGGCCGTCGTCGTGGCCGCGCGCGGCCTGTTCGACTACGTCGCGCTGCTGAAACTGTCGGCCATTCACGCGCGCCCGATCGTGCTCGACATGCTCGCGCATCTTGCTTTTCTGGTGGGCACGTTGTGGCTCGCCACCTTGCTCTCCAGCCTGCCGATGGCCATTGCCGCGGGCGCGCTCATCGTGAGCGCGAACGTCGCGTGGTCGCTCACGATGACCCCTGCATTGCGCGATCTTGCGCGTTCGCTGCTTGTGCGTCTGAAGTTGCGACTCAATCCGAGGAATAGCGCATGAACCACGATATCGTTGAAGAAGACCTCCTGCGTCCCACGCCCGTGACGCGCGATGCGGGCCGCGATCTCATCACGACCACGCCCGGTGCAAAGCCGCCCGCGAAACGGCGCGGCGCGCGCAGCGTCGGTCCGGTGCGTGTCGCCATCATTCACGACTGGCTCGTCACCTATGCGGGCGCCGAGCGCGTGCTCGAACAGATCGTCGCGTGTTTTCCGGAGGCGGACATCTTCAGCCTCGTCGATTTTCTCGACGACCGCACGTTCCTGCGCGGCAAATCCGTGACGACCTCGTTCATCCAGAAGCTGCCGAAGGCGCGCACGAAGTACCGCAGCTATCTGCCGCTGATGCCGCTCGCGATCGAACAGCTCGACGTGTCCGCGTACGACGTCGTGATCTCGAGCAGCCATGCCGTCGCGAAGGGCGTGCTGACGGGCCCGGACCAGGTGCATATCAGCTACGTGCATTCGCCGATCCGCTATGCGTGGGATCTGCAGCATCAGTATCTGCAGCAGTCGAAGCTGACGAGCGGCCCGAAGTCCGCGTTGGCGCGGATGATCCTGCATTACATGCGCAACTGGGATATCCGCACGTCGAATTCCGTCGATGCGTTCGTCGCGAACTCCGAGTTCATCTCGCGACGCATCCACAAGGTCTATCAGCGTGATTCCGAAGTGATCTTTCCGCCCGTCGACGTCGAGTCGTTTTCGCTATGCGAAGAGAAGGACGACTTCTATCTGACGGCCTCGCGCATGGTGCCGTACAAGAAGATCGACCTGATCGTCGAGGCGTTTGCGCGGATGCCCGAGCGCAAGCTGGTCGTGATCGGCGACGGCCCCGACATGCAGAAGGTGCGCGCGAAGGCGACGCCGAACGTGCAGATCATGGGCTATCAGCCGTTCAACGTGTTGCGCGATCACATGCGCCGCGCGAAGGCGTTCGTGTTCGCAGCGGAAGAAGACTTCGGCATTTCCGTGGTGGAAGCGCAGGCGTGCGGCACGCCCGTGATTGCATACGGCAAGGGCGGGGCGCTCGAAACCGTGCGCGACCAGTACGAGTCGCATCCGACGGGGATTTTCTTCAACGAGCAGACGGCCGATTCGATCATCGGCGCGATCGAGGATTTCGCCGACGATCCCACGCGCTTTAGGCCCGCCGATTGCCGCGCGAATGCCGAGCGTTTTTCGATCCGGCATTTCCGCGAGCGCTTCTTTGGCTTCGTGCGCGAAACGGTGCCCGCGTTGCAGGGGGCGACGCTGCCTGTGGATGAACCGCCCGCGAAGGTTAGCGAACCGAAGCCGGCATCGAGCGCCTTGCGCGTGCTTGCGATTGATCAGAGCGGCGTGATGGGTGGCGCCGAACTGTCGCTGCTGGAAGTCGTGAAGGCGCTCAAGGCGCGCGTGCAGGTCGTGCTGTTTGATGACGGACCGTTTCGCATGGCGCTGCATCGCGAGGGCGTGGCCGTCGATGTGCTCGATCCCGGCGCCACGCGCGACATCCGCAAGCAGGGCGGCACGCCGCCCATCGCGAAGGCGGTGAAGGGCGTTGCATCACTGGTTCGCGCGACGGTCGCGCGGGCCCGTCAGAGCGACGTGATCTACGCGAACACGCAGCGGGCGATGGTGATTGGCGCGATTGCTGGGCGCTTCGCGGGGCGTCCTGTGGTCTGGCATCTGCGCGATATTGTTAGCCCCGAGCATTTCGGCAGCAAGCAGCTTGCGATCATCAAATGGTGCGCGAAATTGGGGCTTGCGCATGTGATCGCCAATTCGGCGGCTTCGGCGCGTGCGTTTGCCGAGCTGACCAGTTTTGGCGACAAGCGCATCGATGTGGTGTTCAACGGGATTTCTGCGGCGCCGTTCAGTGCGTTGCGGGATACGCCGCAAAGTGTCCTGCGTGCGCGGCTGAAGCTGCCGCAGGATGCGTTTCTTGTCGGCTCGTTTAGCCGTCTTGCGCAGTGGAAGGGGCAGCATGTGTTGCTCGAGGCGATGGTGCTCAATCCGCAGATGCATGCGGTTCTGGTGGGCGCGCCGCTGTTTGGTGAAGATGCTTACGAGGCCCGGCTACGGGAGTTTGTTGCGTCGAATGGGCTTCAAGGGCGGGTGCATTTTCTTGGGTTTCAGGATGATGTGGCTGCGTGCATGTGTGCTGTCGATGTCGTTGCGCATACTTCGATTACGCCGGAGCCGTTTGGTCGCGTGATCGTTGAGGGGATGTTGGCGCGGCGGCCGGTCGTGGCGGCACGAGCTGGTGGTGTGGTTGAGATCATCGATGATGGCGTGAATGGGTTGATGTGTACGCCGGGCGATGCGCATGCGCTGGCCGATACGCTTGCTGAGTTGCGGTCGGATCAGGCGCTGCGCGACCGGCTTGTTGCGCAGGGGTATCAGACCGCTGTGCGGAAGTTTGGGACGCAGGCGTATGTCGAAGGGGTAGAGAGGATTCTTGCCACTGTGGCGAATGGGGTTTGAGTTTTTGTTTTTTTGTCTGCGACGCAGGGGCGGTGTTTTTTGCTCTTGCGATGGGATCCGCGGTTTGGCTTCGTGGTTCGTGGTTCGTGGCGCGGCCGGTTTGGTTGTTCTGGCCTTTGCGCTGGCCTCCGCGTTATGCCTTCATGCTTCAAGCGTTGCCGGTCGGTGTATTAGCCTTTGCGCTGGCATCCGCGATTTGTTAGCGTGCTTCACACGTCGCCCCTGTGCGGGGCGGCACCTACTTTTCTTTGCCGCCGCAAAGAAAAGTAGGCAAAAGAAAGCGGCTAACACCGCCAGTTCTTGTTCTTGCCTGAGGGCCCCCACAGGGTCTTACGCTTCACACGGCAGCCTTTCTGTTTGCGTGCGTTGCCAACGCTTCGAATGATCGCCTCACCCACTTCAAACACCCGCAGAAGAGCTCGCGGCAGCGAATGATATGTGCCGCCCAGGTGGCAAACTGTGTGTAGGTTGTCGCGTCGTATAGCCTGGCGCTCTTACAAGGTGGGACGCGTGTGCTATTGGTCCGAAGTGAGGCGTGTGTGGTGCTACGGCCTACACACAGTTTGCCACCTGGGCGGCAGTGGAATAGCTGGCACGGCGCGCTGTAGTGCGGGAGCGTGAAGCGGGTGAGGCGCACCGCAAGAGCGCTGGCAACGAACGTGGGTCACGTGGTTGCCGTGTGAAGCGTAAGACCCTTTGGGGGCCCTCAGGCAAACACAAGAACTGGCGGTGTTAGCCGCTTTCTTTTGCCTACTTTTCTTTGCGGCGGCAAAGAAAAGTAGGTGCCGCCCCGCACAGGGGCGACGCTTGAAGCGCGCTAACAAATCGCGGATGCCAGCGCAAAGGCCAAAACACCAACCGGCAACGCCTGAAGCACGAAGGCATAACGCGGATGCCAGCGAAAACGCAAACAGCCCACGCCCACGTTAACGCGCACTCCCACGACTAACAGACTTCAAACTACCGGACCACTTCATCGCAGGCAACTCAACACAACGATAAAAGACCCACGCAACAGCGACTGCCACAACCATAAAACCAAAAGTCGGCAAGATCGACATCTGCAACGCCGATCGATACAACACCGAAGACAGCAACACAAAAATAGGCAAATGAATCGAATAGAGCGAGAAGCTGAAATCGCCAAATCGAGAAAGCACCCGAATCACAGCCGTATCGTTCTGCCGCCGGCTCTTGAGCGCCTCATTCAGATAGAACGCAAACCCAACAGCCCAAAACTGAAACGCCAGATACTGCCCAAATCGAAAAGCAAGACACCCAAGCACCGTCAGCAAGACAGCCAACCCATACATCAGCCACGGCATGCGCTTACGCGAAGAATCATCACCGCGCTTCAGCTGCAATTCAGCGATCCACGCCCCGAGCATCCAGGAGAACCAGAACGATGTAAAGAACTGCAAGTCATGCCGCTCGAACACAAAAACCGAAGCGAGATTAACGAGCGCTACAATCCCAAGCACAGGCAAGATCCCAAGCCGGCGCCGCAGCGCAAATACCAGCGGATAAACCGCATAAAACTGCACTTCGAGCGACAGCGTCCACAGCGCGCCATTCGAGCCATACGTCTTGCCGGCCAAACCTTGCAGCGAGAACAGATTGACAAAAAACGCCTGAGGCCCGATATCGAGAATCTTGTGATTAACGGGCGGAAAGTGCAGGCTGGCCCAGTCAAGCGCAAGCGTGAGCAGCAGCGCGGCAAACAGCACAGGGTAAATGCGCGCAAACCGCCGCGCCCAGAAATTCATCGCATCGAGCCGATACGCAGAATTGTTCGCAAGACGCTGCGCAGCACCACGATGAATGCAATACCCGCTAATAACGAAAAAAATCGGCACCCCTGCCGAACCCCACGCAATGGGCAGCGTCAGGTACGCAACGATCGTATTCAGATCGAATGATTTGCCCGCCACATGGTGAAAGCTCTGCATGCCCACCCACTCGACCTGGCGGCAATGAAAATAGGCCACCAGCAACGCGGCAAACCCGCGCATCGCGTCGATGACATGTTCCTTCCCGGCGACCTTCGCCTCGCTGCGCGCCGCCGGCGCAAAGGACAGGGACGAGCCGGTGGCGTCCAGTGCTGTGTCGCTCATGCGCGGTCCTTGTTCGTTGATGAATGAATTGGCGCGCCGCCCTCAAGACGCAGCACGCCCGCTTGCGTATCCTAGGTGAAAGGGCGTGCAAAAAATCGACAAGAAATGATTCGAATTATTCAAGCTTTCATATTGCCAATGGATTGCCGAAACCGACAGAAATTCAAATAGGCGTCTGAATTATTTGACGTTTTTTTCGTGTTACGTTCATGCGGGGAAAACTTCTGACAGGGGTGGGGTCATGAACCTGCATTTGATCGCCGGCGTCGCCGTGTTGCTACTACTCGTTGCCGTGTCCGCGTACCGTGAAGCATTGCGCAACGAGCCGATCAGTCGTATCCGGATGAACCCGGAAAAGATGCCGCAGTTCGAAGAAAACGAATGAGCGCATGAGGGCGGCGCTCGCCCTCGGCGTGATTGGCAAGATTTACGCGCCGCATGCATGGCGATTCAGATTGTTCACGTCATTCTTTCCGCACGAGTTTCAAATATCGGAACGAAGCATTGGAAAGGAACAATTTGAATTAATTTCAACGGGGCGCTATCAGTCCTTTCAAAATAATTTTCCGCTAGTCTTTTCCCGAACGACAATGCGCCGCCTCTCACGGCGATTGCATACATTCAATCAACCGAGTGGAAATGCATACCATGCTGAAAGTCACCAAAGCCGTCTTTCCTGTTGCGGGCCTCGGCACACGTTTTCTGCCCGCCACGAAGGCGAGCCCGAAGGAGATGCTGCCCATCGTCGATAAACCGCTGATCCAGTACGCGGTAGAAGAAGCGATCGCGGCAGGCATCACCGAAATGATCTTCGTCACAGGGCGCAGCAAGCGCGCGATCGAAGATCACTTCGACAAGTCTTATGAAATCGAGGCGGAACTCGAAGCGCGCGGCAAGGAGCAACTGCTCGATCTCGTGCGCAGCATCAAACCGGCGAACGTCGATTGCTTCTACGTGCGTCAGGCCGAAGCGCTCGGTCTCGGCCATGCCGTGCTGTGCGCCGAAAAGCTGGTCGGCGAGAGCCCGTTCGCCGTGATCCTCGCCGACGACCTGCTGCACAGCGAACAGCCAGTGATGAAGCAGCTGGTCGACGTCTTCAACCACTATCACAGCTCCGTGGTCGGTGTCGAAACCATCGCGCGCGAGGCAAGCCGCTCGTATGGCGTGGTCGACGGCAAGGAGTGGGAAGAGGACGTCATCAAGCTGTCGGGCATCGTCGAGAAGCCGGCACCCGACAAGGCGCCGTCGAATCTCGGCGTGGTCGGCCGCTATGTGCTGATGCCGACCATCTTCAAGCACATTCGCGCGTTGAAACCGGGCGCGGGCGGCGAACTGCAACTGACGGACGCGCTGCAATCGCTGCTGACGGAAGAGCAGGTGCTCGCGTATCGCTACTTCGGCACGCGCTTCGATTGCGGCAGCAAGATTGGCTATCTGAAGGCGACGGTCGAATTCGCGCTGCGTCACCCGGAAGTGCGCAACGAGTTCGAGGACTATCTGCAAAGCTATCTGCCGCTGCATCTGACCGCGGCCGCCGCCTGAAAGCAACGCCTGCGGCAACGACGGCGCGTCTACCGGCCGTCGCGCTGCAGGTCAGTCGGTGCAAGCGCGCGCGTCATCCGGACGACGCGGGCCCGCTGGCCGACGATGCGCGTGCGAGTATTGCGCGCACATCGTCGTCGGTGGTTTCGCTGAAGTCCGAATAAAACTGGCTGACGCTGAAGAACAGTTCCGGCGCGGTAACGCAGACATATTCGTCGACGTCATCGCCAATGCGCCCGGCCGCGTCGTGCGGCGCGACGGGCAACGCGGCAACGATCTTCGCCGGCGCGCGTGCGCGCAATGCACGCGCGGCTACCTTCATTGAAGCGCCCGTCGCGAGCCCATCGTCGACGATGATCGCGACGCGGCCCGCCACGTCGACGCTCGCGCGCCGCGGGTCGCAAAACAGCGCCTCGCGCCGCGCGAGTTGCGCTTTCTCATCCGCGAGCACGCGTTCGAATTCGGGCTGCGATACGCCCGTTTCGCGCATCAGTTCGTCGTCCACATACAGCGCGTCGCCCGACGCGATCGCGCCCATTGCCAGCTCGCATTGCCACGGCACACCGAGCTTGCGAACCACGAGCACGTCGAGCGGCGCGCCCAGTGCGCAGGCGACTTCATACGCAACGGGTACGCCGCCGCGCGGCAGCCCGAGCACGACGACATCGTCGCGTTGTGCGTAATGCTTCAGTTGATCGGCGAGCGCACGGCCCGCGTCGGCGCGATCCGCAAATCGACGGTGCATGATTCGCTCCCACGTCCGCTACCTCTACGTCATTCACTATAGGACGTTGAGCATCGAGAGTGCCGATTCCTGCAGTGCGCGCAACACGCGGTTGAGCGCCGCTTCCGACGTTTCCTTGCCCATCGGCATGTTCGTGCTGAGCGCCGCGACGACTTCGCCATGACGGTTCTTCATCGGCACGGCGACGCCGCGCACGCCGATATCCAGCTGCTGCTCGATCACCGCGAATCCGTCGGCCTGCGCGCGGCGGACCTTTTCGAGCAGGCCCGTCTTGTTCGTGACCGTGTGCGGCGTGAAGGGCGTGAGCTCGGCGTCGTTGAGCCACGTCTGCATCGCTTCCTGATCGCGGTGATACGCGAGCAGCACGACGCCGGGGGAGGTGAGCGGGGCGGGCACGCGCGCGCCGAGCACGAACCCCGTCGTCATCACGCGCGACGTGCCGTTGCGCGCGATGAACACCAGCTCCCAATCGTCGAGCACGCTCACATAGACGGATTCGCCGATCGTCGCGCTCAGTTGCTGCAGGTACGGCTGTACGGTTTTCGGCAGCCGCGCCGAATCGAAATACGACCAGCCGACGCGCAGCACGCGCGGCGTCAACCCGTACAGCTTGCCGTCGCCCTGCACATAGCCGAGATGTTCGAGCGTCAACAGGTAGCGGCGCGCAGCCGTGCGAGTCATGCCCGTCAGTTGGGCGGCTTGGCTCGGCGTGAGGCGGGCGTGTTCGCTGTCGAACGACTCCAGGATCGCAAGGCCTTTTTCGAGGCCTGCGATCCAGTCGCGTTTGTCCAATGGCGGTCGGTTCATGGCAATCGATCCCTGATTTTGCGCGGCTAACGTATCGGTATGCGCGATTATCGCTCACTTATCGGCCACTACGCACCGTTTGTCGAGATCGCGTGGCGCAAGGGGAATGTCGCCTCGATCACTTCCGCATCAGGCGGAAAACCGCGCCGCCACTGTATGCGCCACACGACACCCAGCCTGGTGCTAACCCGCGAAGCGCGCGTTAATCGCACAGAAACGTGCGATTAACGCACATTCCGGGCACCAGGAGCATTGCCCACCCCATGGCGCTTGCCTATTCTTGAGCCACCTTAGCGCTTCAGGCCGCGCCGCATCGGATGAGCACTTCGGATGCGCCGCGCAGCGGCATCACAGGTTTCATCGAGAAAGGTTCTGCCATGAGTCACGCCACGAATCAGCCTTGCATCATCTCCGTCGCGATCACAGGTTCCGTGCCGCGCAAGAAGGACAACCCGGCGGTGCCGATCTCGATACCCGAGCAGGTCGAGAGCACGCATGAAGCGTATGAAGCCGGTGCGACGCTCGTGCATCTGCACGTGCGCGACGAAGAAGAGCGCTCGAGTTCCGACCGCAGCAGCTTCGCGACGCTGCAGGAAGGCATCCGCAAGCATTGCCCGGACATCATCATCCAGTTTTCGACGGGCGGGCGCGGACGTTCGTTCGAACAACGCGGCGCGATGCTCGATTTGCGGCCCGATATGGCGTCGCTGGCCACGGGCTCGGTGAACTTCCCGACCACTGTCTACGAGAATCCGCCCGATTTCGTCCGCACCCTCGCGCAGACCATGCTCGATCACGACGTGAAGCCCGAAATCGAAATCTTCGATCTGGCCATGCTGTACAGCACCGTCGATCTCGTGCAACAAGGCCTGTTGAAAGAGCCCGTGCATGTGCAGTTCGTGATGGGCGTGAAGAACGCATTGCCCGCGCGACGCGAGATTCTCGAATTCGAAGTGGCGCAACTGCAGAAGCTGCTGCCGAGCGCGACGTGGACGGCAGCAGGCATTGGCCGGCATCAGCTCGAAGTGAACTACTGGACGCTCGAAATGGGCGGCCATTGCCGCACGGGTCTCGAAGACAACGTGCGCTGGGATAAGGACACGCTTGCAAAAAGCAATGCGCAACTCGTCGAGCGCGTCGCGAAGCTATGCGGCGAATACGGCCGTCCTGTCGCGACGGCGAAGCAGGCTCGCGAGCTGCTGGCGCTCAAGCCCGCTGCATAAACACGATTCCCGCACGATTCCCGACCTAAGCCATATCATGCTTCGCTCCATTGCCACCGTGTCGGTTAGCGGCACGCTCGTCGAGAAACTCGCTGCGATTCGTGCAGCGGGTTTCGACGGCGTCGAAATTTTCGAAAACGATCTGCTGTACTTCGACGGCTCGCCCGCCGACATCCGCAAGCGTTGCGCCGATCTCGGCCTGCAGATCACGCTGTTCCAGCCGTTCCGCGATTTCGAGGGCGTAACGCAGGAGCGCCTCGCGCAGAACCTGAACCGCGCGCAGCGCAAGTTCGAGCTGATGCACGAACTCGGCACGGATCTCGTGCTCGTGTGCAGCAACGTCAATCCAAACGTGATCGCGGACGATGCGCTGATCGTCGATCAGCTCGGCCAGCTTGCGTTGCTCGCCGAACGCGAAGGCGTGCGCGTGGGCTTCGAAGCACTCGCGTGGGGCAAGTACATAAACTCGTATCGACATGCATGGCGGCTCGTCGATACCGTCGATCATCCGAGTCTCGGCCTGATACTCGACAGCTTCCACACGCTGTCGATCGACGACCCGATCGATCCCATCGCGGAGATTCCGGGCGATCGCATCGCCTTCGTGCAGATCGCCGATGCGCCGCTGCAAAAGATGGACGTGCTCGAATGGAGCCGACACTATCGATGCTTCCCGGGGCAGGGCGACCTCGATGTCGCCGGGTTTGCTGATCGCGTGCTCGCAACGGGTTATCAAGGCCCGTTCTCGCTCGAAATTTTCAACGACGGTTTTCGCGCCGCGCCGACAGCCGCCACGGCCGCCGATGGCTACCGCTCGCTACTGTATCTCGAAGAGCAGGCCGGGCTGAAGGGCGCCCGCTCGAAGGACGGTCAGCCGCTCTTCACGCCGCCTGCGCCGCCCGCGCATTCGGGCTTCCAGTTCATCGAGTTCGCCGTCGATTCGACGAGCGCGCCGCGTCTCGCGCAGCGCTTCGCCGAAGCAGGGTTTCATGCGGCGGGCAAGCATCGCTCGAAGGACGTGACGCTGTATCAGCAGGGCGGGGCGTCGATCGTGCTGAACGCGGAGACCGATTCGTTCGCCAGTGAGTTCTTTCACAGGCACGGGCTGTCGCTATGCGCGTCGGCGTTTCAGGTCGACGATGCAGCGCGCGTGTTCGAGCGCGCGACGTCGTTCGGCTATGCACCGTTTTCGGGCCGAGTCGGTCCGAACGAACGCGTCGTGCCGGGTGTGCGCGCGCCCGATGGCAGCCTGCATTACTTCGTCGATGCGCGGCCCGACGAGCCGACGCTCTATGAAGCTGACTTCGTGCTGAGCGCACATGACAGCGAACGCACGCAATCAGTGCAGGGCGAGTTGAAGCGCATCGATCACGTGTGCCTCGACCTGCCCGCCGACACACTCGATACGTGGATTCTTTACTTCAGGGCCGTGTTCGGTTTCGACGCGGAGCCCGCCTGGTTGCTTCCCGATCCTTACGGACTCGTGCGCAGCCGCGCGGTGCGCAGCGCAGACGGATCGGTGCGCATCGTTCTCAACGCGTCGGTGGACGGACGGACTTCGACCGCGCAATCGCTGCACACGTATCGTGGATCGGGCCTCAATCACGTCGCATTCGACACCGACAATATTTTTGCGGCCGTCGAACAGTTGCGCGCACGCGACGTTCAGCTATTGCGAATCCCGTCGAACTATTACGATGACCTTGAAGCGCGTTACGATTTCGCCGACGACGTGGTGAAGCAGATGAAAGAGGCCCACGTCCTTTACGACAGAGACGCGCAGGGCGGCGAGTTCTTCCATGTGTACACCGAGCAGATGGATGGCCGCTTCTTTCTGGAGGTCGTGCAGCGCAAGGGCGGTTACGACGGATACGGCGCAGTCAATGCGCCTGTGAGGCTCGCAGCGCAGGCCCAGCGCAAGCACAGCTAGGCGCAACGGCATGCAGTGAAGGATCGCTTGGCCCGATAGTGGTGGTTACCCGTAGCGATCCTCGCAGCATCCGGATTTTCCCGCATTACTTCAGCTTTTCGCACTACCCGCAGCACCGGCGGCGACGGCACGCGTTTGTCCCGCCGCCGACAAAACGATGCGACGCATCGTCATAACACTCAATGACAAAGGATCAGGAGATGAAACGACGTTACCCCGAAGTCAAAGCCGCCCTGGCTGGCGCAGCGATGCTGGCCACACTGCCCGCGTTCGCGCAAAGCAGCGTGACGCTGTACGGCATCGTCGATAACGGCATCGGTTATCAGTCGAGCTCGACGACGCTCGGTTCGACCACAGGCGGACACTCGGCCGTCAAGATGGTCACGGGCGTATGGGCGGGCAGCCGCTTCGGCCTGAAGGGCGCAGAAGACCTCGGTGGCGGTACGAAGGCGATCTTCACACTGGAAGAGGGCTTCAGCGCGAACAGCGGAGCGATGTCGACGAACAACCTGATGTTCAGCCGCCAGGCGTTCGTCGGCGTGACGAACGCCACGTACGGTTCGCTGACGGCTGGCCGCCAGTACGCGTCGTACTACCAGCTGCTGTCGCCGTATAGCCCGACGACGTGGCTTACCGGTTTCTACGGCGCGCATGCGGGCGACGTCGACGGTCTCGATACGATCTATCGCGCG
Organism: Paraburkholderia steynii; assembly: GCF_900100565.1. Lineage (NCBI taxonomy): Bacteria > Pseudomonadati > Pseudomonadota > Betaproteobacteria > Burkholderiales > Burkholderiaceae > Paraburkholderia > Paraburkholderia steynii. The sequence goes on from NZ_FNDI01000015.1 coordinate 123,329, forward strand.
AACAACACGCTGCTGTACATGTCGCCGCAGCTTTACGGCTTCAAGTTCAGCGGCTCGTATTCGTTCGGCGGCGTGCCGGGCAGCGCGTATCAGGGCTCGACGTGGAGCACGGCGGTCCAGTATTCGCAAGGTCCGATCGGCATCGCGGTGGGCTTCTCGAAGATCAACAACTCGAACGTGAATGGCGGCACGTTCGGCACCGATACGACGACGTCGAACGCGGGCGCGCAGGCGGGCATTTCGGCCGTGACCAATGGCTACCAGTCGGCACGCGCGCAGCAGCGCTTCGCCGTCGGCGGGGGCTATACGTTCAACAGCCAGTTCGACATCACGGCGACGTATTCGAACGTGCAGTACATTCCGGGCATCGGTTCGGGCTTCCACGACCTGTCGATCTGGAACACGGGCGGCATCGTGCTGCACTGGAAGCCGGCGGCTGCATGGGATTTCGCAACGGGCTACGCTTACACGCGCGCGACGAAGGCCAATGGCATCTCGAGCAGCGCGTCGTATTCGCAGGTCAACCTGTCCGAGTACTACTCGCTGTCCAAGCGTACGGGTCTGTATGCGTTGCAGGCGTATCAGCGCGCGAACGGCCAGACGCTCGGCACGAACGGCCGCAGCATCATCAACGCGACGGCGACGATCGGCGACGGCTTCAATTCGACGCCTTCGTCATCGCGCAGCATGGTGGGTGTCGGCGTCGGCATGGTGCATCGGTTCTGACGCTGTACGACGAAGCTAAAGCAGGACAGGGCGCCGCGATTGCGGCGCTTTTTTCGTTTTGTGCGTGGCGATGTGCGCTGCGCGCGCATTCGATGCAGGACCGTCGCTTGCTGCTCGCGTCGGCTGGCGGAGTCCGTTGCTTGCCGCGCCGACATGGGGCGATGACAGGAAACGGCCATCGACCGGGCGCATGATTGGCGGACGGCAGCGAGAAGTCGCCCGGCATGAAGGTGCTCAGCGGCTGCTACAATCCTGCGTCATTGCAATGAAGGTGAAGACATGGGCTTTGAACAACTGGCGAAGCTGAGGGACGAACTCGCCAAGCAGGCAAAGGCGCAGCGCAAGGAAAAGCAGGCTGCGGACAAGCCGGCTCCTCACGCGGGCGGCAAGGATCAGAAGGCGAAGGACGCAAGTCCGCGCGACGCTAATGCGCGCGACGCGAAACCCCGGGACGCGCGACGGGCGCCCAGGTCTGCGGACGCGAAGACGCACGGCAAGCCGGCGTCGGCTCGTCCGGCGGCAAAGCAGCAGAATCCCGTCGATCCCGTCGTGCATACGATCGGCAAGCTGCAGAAGCGTTTTCCGTTGGCGTTTCCGAAGAATCCTGCGCCGAAGGTGGCGCTGAAAATTGGCATTCTCGACGATCTGCTCAAGCAGGCCGGCGAACTGAAGCTGACCGAGCAGGAAGTCCGCGATGCCGTGAGCACCTGGTGCCGTGGCAGCCGCTACTGGGCGAGCTTGACGGAAGGCGCGTCGCGTGTGGATCTGAATGGCGCGGAAACGAGCAAGGTCACCGCGTCGGAATCCGCGTTCGCGCGACGCCGTTCGGGTGGACGGAACAAGCCTGCTGTGAAGGCTGGTGAAAATGCGGCTGCGGCTGCGAAGCCTGCGGATGACGCGGCTGCGGCGCAGACGGACCAGACGGACGGTGAAGGAAATGCACCGGCTGCGGATCAGGCGCAAGGTTGATCGATTGCGGGTTGATCCGGCGGGTCGTTGAGGATTGAGGCTGGAGGGAGCGGTGGTTGGTTTGCTGCTACCTGTTTGTGATTTTACATAATCTTAATTATCAACATTGTCTGGGTAGCGGCTATATCCTAATGTCGTGTTCTGGCTATTTACAGATGTCGCGTTTTACAGCTGGCAAGCCCTCCACGCAGCGATGTTGAGTCGGTCGCCGAAAACGAAAGTCCCACCGCCCGGCGTTGCGCCGCACCCGGCCCATTCCCGCAGCAGGACGCCTTACCAGGCACACAGCCGTTTTTGAAGACCCCGAGAAGCTCTAGAGCATCAACCGTACGGCTTCAGGCTCGTCCGGTTCGAACCAGTCCGGGTTGAGCTGCGCCACTGGCCCGAGCGACACCAGAATCTCCCGCAAATGCGCGCGCATCGCGTTTTCCGCGGCATCGGGATCGTGCGCCTTCAGCCCGCTCACGATCAGCGCGTGCTGCCTGATCAGCAGGTCGAGCGGCGACACTTCATGCAGACTCAGATAGCGCACACGATCCATCTGCGCCTTGATGTCCTGGATCGTCTCCCACGCCGCCACGCAATCGATGGACTGAGCGATCAGGAAGTGAAACTGCTCGTCGCAGGCCAGGAACGCGGCCGTGTCATTGACTTTTGCCGCCACCTTCTGCTCGCGCAGATTCGCGGCAAGTTCCGCCAGTTGGGCATCGGTAATGGCCACGGCCGCCTTGCGTACGACCGCCGCCTCGATCGCCTCGCGAATGAAACGCCCCTCGCGCACCTTGCGCGGGGAGATCCGCTTCACGAAGGTGCCGCGCTGCGGCAACACCTGCAGCACGCCAGCCTCGACGAGCTTGATGAAGGCTTCGCGCACGGGCTGCCGGGACACCTGAAACATCTCCGACACCTCTTTCTCCGAAAGCGGTGTGCCGGGCGCGAGCAGCCCCGTAAAGATCGCCTCGCGCAACGAACGGAAGATCTGCTTGCCGATCGGTTCGTGCGATTCGACGGACAAACCCATCAGCGCGCCGCGCAGCGGCGTTTTCACTTCGCCGTCGGAAACCGCGCGGGCCTGACTTGCGACGTGGGCAACGGTCAGCGTGGCGGTTCTCTTCTCGCGCCGCGACGCGGGCTTCGGGCTTGCAATTTTCGTATCCATACAGGTAATCGAAGACTAGTATCGTCAAACTACCATACTAGTTTACGCTCTGCCGGGGCTTTTTGCGACTTGGGCTCGCGGATGAAAACCAGCGCACACAGCGCGCCGATCACCGCGATCGCCCCAGCCAGCACGAACGCGCTGCCGTACGCGCCGTGCGTCGCCTGCACGATGAAGCCCGTCACGGCCGGTCCGATCACGCCTGCGAGATTGGCGAGCAGATGCACGAAGCCGCCCACGCCGCCCACGTTCTCGCGGCGCACCGTATCCTGGATCACTGCCCAGTAGACCGAGCCGGTGACATACAGGAAGAAAATCGAAACCGACATCAGCGCCACGGCGCCCTGCATGCTCTGCACGCGTCCGGCGAAGCCCACGCATACGGCCGCCGCGCCCAGGCACACCGACAGCACGATCCGGCGCGACAGCAACGGCTTGCCCGTCAGTCGCAGGATGAAGTCGGTGATGAAGCCGCCTGCCGCGAGCCCGATGCTGCCGAGCACCCACGGAATCACCGTCGCGATGCTCATGTCGTGCAGCGACATGTGATGAGCTTCCGTCAGATAGGTCGGGAACCACGACAGAAAGAAGAACAGCACGTAGTTGTAGGAGAAGAACGCCAGCGCGGTCGCCAGGATGATGGGTTGCTTCAGGTAGAAGCCCAGTCCCGTCTTCTTGCCCGCAGGCGCATGTTCCATCGACGAAGCCTGCTGCTGGCCGGCGACGATCAGATCGAGTTCGGCCGGCTTCACGCGCCTGTTCTGCTGCGGATGCTCGGTCGTGGCAAACGACCAGAACACGAGCCACGCGAGGCCGAACACCATGATCGCGACGAACGCCCAGCGCCAGCCGAACTGGATCGCCATATAGCCGACCACAGGCCCCGCAAGCGCGCCGCCGAGCGGAGTACCCGAGCTGATGACGCCGATCGCACTCGCCACTTCGCGGCGCGGAAACCAGTTGTTCACCATCTTGCTGTTCGACGAACTGAACGGGCCCTCCCCCATGCCGAACAGCACGCGCAGCACGATCAGCGAGACAAGCCCGCTCGCGAGCGCGGTGGCGCCGCAGAAGATCGACCAGATGCCCATCGCGCCGCCGAACACTTTCTTCGCGCCGAATTTATCGGAGGCTACGCCGCCGATGAAGTTGAACAGCGCATAGCCGATGAAGAAACTGCTGAACACGATGCCCATCTGCGCATGCGAAAAGTTCAGGTCCTTCTGTATCAGCGGCGCGGCAATCGAAAGCGCCGCGCGGTCGAGATAATTGATGACGCCCGCAAGAAACAGCAGGCCGACGACGAACCATCGCTGGCTCTTGATCATGGTGTGTGTCTCCAGTGCTCCGCCTCTTTGTGTGCCCGGGCGGTTCATGTGGAAAAGTTAGTCGAACTTCAGATGGACCTTCATCGATTGCGTGCGGTCATGCGCGACTTCGAACGCACGGTTCGCTTCTTCTAGCGAGAACGCGTGCGTCATCAGCGGGCGCAGATCGATCTTGTGCGCGCCGAGTTCTTCGGCAGCAACGGCGTATTCGTCGGTGAAACGGAACGAGCCCTGATAGCGAAGCTCCTTCGACATCACCAGGTTTGCCGCCACGGGCGACTGCCCCGCCGGCAGATTGCCGACCTGGATGACCGTGCCGCCCGCGCGCGCGGCGCGTAGTGCCGTGTCGAGGCCCGCCGTACTACCCGACGCTTCCAGTACCACATCGAAGGTGCCGCGCTGCTGCGCCCACTGATCGATGCGTGTTTGATCGTTGGCGAGCACGGTTTCGTCGGCGCCGAGTGTCGCTGCCATTTGCAACGCTTTCTCCGCGAGATCGAGCGCGACGATGCGGTGCGCGCCCGCCCGCTTCGCCACCGCGAGCAGAATGCAACCGATCGGTCCACAACCCACCAGCAGCACCTTCGCTCCCACCAGCGACCCCGCAAGACGCAGCGCATGCAGCGCCACCGCAAGCGGCTCGGCCATCGACGCCTGCGCGAAGTCGAGTCCGTCCGGTACGGGCACGCATTGATGCGCGCTCACCGCGATGAACTGACGGAACATGCCCTGCATGTGCGGAAACGTCGACGCGCTGCCCATGAAGCGCATGTTCAGGCAATGATTCGGCATGCCCTTGACGCAGTATCGGCAGACGCCGCAGTTGAGTCCCGGATTCACGGCGACACGCTGCCCGACTGCAAGGCCGCTCACGCCCTCGCCTAGCGCCGCAACTTCACCCGCGACTTCATGACCCAGCACGAACGGCTCGCGTACCGCGAAATCGCCGCTCTTGCCCTTGAAGTAATACGAGAGATCGGAGCCGCAGATGCCGCCGGCGCGCACGCGAATCTGGACCTGACCGGCTTGCGGTTGCGGATCATCGAGTTCGTCGATGAGGAGTTTCTTCGGTTCGTGGAGAACGGCTGCAAACATGATCGTGATCCTGTATCAAAGTACTGTCGTATCGGCGCGCCTGTTGGCGTGCTATTGGCGCGCAGCGAATGCGGCCGATGCGTGTGCTTCGTGCAAGGCTGACTCGCGCTGCGGCGCGCCCCAGTCGTGGAGATCCCCGCCGCGTCGCGCGGGAGCCGTTTCGGGTAGAAGGAAAATGCACACGGCCGAGACGATCCCGAGCAGCGCCACATAAATGACGAGCCCGATCGAATTTCCGTGCGTCGCCTGAATCAGTTTGACCGCGACAAGTCCGAGCACGCCGCTGCCGATCAGCGATCCAATCTGCCAGATGAGCGCGATGCCGCTGCATCGAACGCGCGCAGGAAAAAGCTCGGGAAAAAGCGACGCCTGAGGCGCATAGCACAGGCTGTGACCGACTGAGATCGCGAGGATCATCGCGGCCTGGATCGCGAGGCGGTTGCCACTATCGACGGCATGGAACAGCGGCACGACGAGCAGCACCTGCAGCACCGCTCCTGCGATGAAAGTCGTGCGCCGGCCGATCCGATCCGACAGCGCGCCCGCCAGCGGAATGGCGAATAGCTCGAGCACGACAGCAACGATAATGGTCTGCAGCAGCAAGCTTTCGCTGATGCCGTGCGCACGTCCGTAGGCGAGAACGATCATCGTGTACATCGCGAAGGTGCATGCCTCGATCAGCTTTGCGCCGACGCCTTTCACGATGGTTGGCCCGAACTGCTTCACGACCTCGACCACTGGCCGCGACTCGACTGCCTTTGTTTCGCGGATGCTGGCGAAGATGGGCGACTCTTCCGTGCGCAACCGGATATACAGACCGACTACGACCAGTACGATGCTGCCCAGAAACGGTAGACGCCAGCCCCAGTCCATCAGTTGCTCATGCGTGAGTGTCGCGCTCAGTAACGCAAAGAGACCCGACGGAATCAGGAAGCCCGCAGGTGCGCCGAGTTGCACGAGGCTCGCAAAAAAACCGCGCTCGCGAGGCGGTGCATATTCCGCCGTCAACAACACCGCGCCCGCCTGTTCACCGCCTACCCCGAAGCCCTGTAGCACGCGAATCAGGATCAGCGAGGCAGGCGCCCAGACACCGATCTGCGAATAGTCCGGCAGCAAGCCGATCGCGAACGTCCCCAGCCCGACGATCAGGATCGTGGCGATCAACGCCTTCTTGCGTCCAATGCGATCGCCGAAATGGCCGAACACGATGCCGCCGAGCGGCCGTGCCACGAACCCCACGGCATAGGTCGCAAATGCCGCGAGCGTGCCGATCAGCGGGTCGCTCGACGGGAAGAACTTCGCGCCGAACACGAGCACGGCAGCCGTGCCGTACACGAAGAAATCGTAGTACTCGGCGGCTGTGCCGATCGTCGATGCAGCCGCCACGCGCCGCAGCATCGCACGGGTTTTCCTGTCTGCCATGCCTGTCTCCTGGCTGTCGTTTTATCTGTCGAAGGGGCTTACCAGTTCCACAGCGTGCCGTCTTCGAGCCGCGCGACGGGCAGATACGCCGGGTCGTACGGATAGCGCGCGGCCGCTTCCTCATCGATATCGACGCCATGTCCCGGTGCCTCGCCCGGATGCATCATGCCGCGATCGAAGCTCCACGCATGCGGGAACACGTCGAGCGCTTCCTTCGGGAAGCCCATGTATTCCTGCACGCCGAAGTTCGGCACCCACAGGTCGAAGTGAAGCGCCGCGCCCATGCAGACGGGTGACAGATCCGATGGCCCGTGACAGCCCGTGCGCACCTGATAGAGCGAAGCGAAATCGGCGATGCGCTTCAGGTGCGTGATGCCCCCCGCGTGCGTCAAGGTCGCGCGGATGTAGTCGATCAACTGCTCTTCGATCAGTTGCTTGCAGTCCCAGATGCTGTTGAACACTTCGCCGACCGCAATCGGCGTGACCGTGTGCTCGCGGATCAGACGGAAGCCCGCCTGGTTTTCGGCGGGCGTCGGGTCTTCCATCCAGAAGAGCCGATACGGTTCGACCGATTTTCCCAGGCGCGCCGCTTCGATCGGCGTGAGCCGATGATGCACGTCGTGCAGCATGTGGGTATCGAAGCCAAACTTGTCGCGCACGGCTTCGAAGAGTTTCGGTACGAAGTCGAGATACTTTTCTGTCGACCAGCTTTGCTCCTCGACGACACCTTTGGTCGCCGGCTCGTACATGCCAGAGCCCTTCGACACGCCATAGACCGAGCGCATGTTCGGCACGCCGCACTGAATGCGAATAGCCTTGTAGCCGGCTTCGATGTGTTCCTCGTAACGGTCGAGCGCTTCGGGAATGTCGCGCCCTGTCGCGTGGCCGTAGACCATCACGCCTTCACGCGACGCGCCACCCAACAAGCGGTACAGCGGCAGGTTCGCCACCTTGCCGAGAATGTCCCACAGCGCCATGTCGACGGCGGCGATCGCGGTCATCGTTACCGGGCCGCGGCGCCAGTACGCGCCCTTGTAAAGAAATTGCCAGATATCCTCGATGCGTCCCGGATCGCGCCCGATCAGCAACGGACACACATGGTCCTTCAGATACGACGCCACCGCGAGTTCGCGGCCGTTCAACGTGGCATCGCCGATGCCATGCACGCCCTCGTCCGTCACAACCTTGAGCGTGACGAAGTTGCGGCCGGGACACGTGACGATCACATCGGCGCGGACGATTTTCATGGGGATTTCCTTGAGTCGCATTCGATGGAAGTGATGCTACCATACAAGTATATTCAATCGTCAACAACGGGTTTTCCCGCGCTTCGGACCTGAACATGACCGCCAAGCCATCGCTTTGCCGCAATGCACTCGACTCATTGAACGACCACCTGCTGGGGCCGGCGTGGCGCGATCCACGTATCGGTATCGTTCATCTGGGGATCGGAAATTTTCATCGCGCGCACGAGGCGGTTTATACGGAAGAAGCCATGCTCGTGGCGGGTGGTGACTGGGGCATCTGCGGCGTGACGTTGCAAGGCGACGTGGGAAAACGCGATGCCTTGATGGCGCAGGACGGTTTGTATAGCGTGGTCGAACGCGGGCCCGAAGGCGTGCGCGTCACGGTGATTCGTGCGCTCAAGGAAGTGCTCGCGATGCCTCACGACCGTGCGCGTCTTTCCGAACTGCTAGCCGATGAAAACGTGCGCATCGTCTCGCTGACGGTCACCGAGAAGGGCTATTGCCGCGATACGCGAACGGGCGACGTGGACCTGAACCACGCAGGGATCGCGCACGACCTGGCACATCCGGACGAGCCGTCCACTGTGCCTGGCATCCTCGCCGCCGCTCTCAGACAACGACGCGATTCCGGCACGCCACCCTTCACTGTGCTGTCGTGCGACAACCTCTCGCACAACGGCGCGGCCTTGAAGCAGGCAGTCGTGTCGTTCGCACGCATGCTCGAGCGTGAACTCGCCGACTGGATCGACGCGCATGTCGCGTTTCCTTCGACGATGGTGGACCGCATCGTGCCCTCCACCACCGACGCCGACCGCGAAGCGGCGCTGAACGCGTTGAATACGCACGACGCCGTGCCCGTGCCGTGCGAGCCGTTTCGCCAATGGGTGATCGAAGACTACTTTCCGTCGGGACGCCCCGCGTGGGAACGAGCCGGCGCACAACTCGTCGATGACGTGATGCCGTTCGAGCTCGCCAAGCTGCGCATGCTCAACGGCACGCATTCGACGCTCGCGTATCTGTCGATGCTCGCGGGCTTCACGACCATCGACGAAGCGATCGCCCATCCGCCGCTGAGAGCACTGATCCACGCGATGATGACGGACGAAATCGCGCCGACGCTCGACGTGCCGCCTTCATTCGACGTGCTCGCCTATCGTGACGCACTGCTCGCGCGTTATGCGAATGCGGCGCTCAAGCATCGCACCGCGCAGATCGCGATGGACGGAAGCCAGAAGATTCCGCCTCGGCTGCTTGCAACGATCGAGGCGCGTTTGAACGCAGGGCAATCGATCGAACGGCTTACGCTGGCCGTCGCGGCATGGCTCGTGTTCCTGCGCGGACACGCCGACGACGGCACGCGTTATGAAATCAGCGATCCGATGGCTGCACGCCTCACGGCGAGTGTCGCTAGCGAGCCGCAGCAACTCGTCGAAACGATGCTGGCGATCAAGGAGGTGTTCCCGCCCGAACTGGCGAACCGGGAGGTTTTCCGGCGACGGCTGGTGGACGCTGTCAGGCTGCTGCAGCACGGCGCACGACACGCCATCGCGATTGAGCGCGACTGACGCGCCGGCTCGAGCCTGCAACTGCTCGAACGCCAAGCGATATGAGTTGGCAGAGCACCAGCAATAGCTGCAGGCTTATGTCACACTGCCCGGCAGCCCTTGCTGCGCGATGCACATGACGGCAATCAAATATGGAAGCTCATCATGACCAACTCGCCCCTCATCAAGGTTGCTGTCCTCGACGACTACCAGAACGTCGCGCTCAAAGCGGCGGACTGGTCACCGCTAGACAATCGCGCGGAAATCACGGTCTTCAACGACCATCTGGCAGACCCGGCACAAGTGATAGAACGGTTGAAGCCCTTCGACGTCGTGTGCGCGATGCGCGAACGCACGCCGGTGACGCGTGAGATCATCGAACGCCTGCCGAACCTCAAGCTGATTGCGTCGACGGGATCGGGCAACGCGTCGATCGACACGGACGCAGCGGCAGAGCGCGGCGTCAAGGTCGTCCACACGGGTTATTCGTCCACGCCGACCATCGAGTTCACATGGGCGATGATTCTCGCGATGGCACGCCATATCCCGGCCGAAAACCAATCGTTGCGCGAAGGCGGCTGGCAACAGATGCTCGGCACGGAACTGGCGGGCAAGACGCTCGGCCTGCTAGGGCTTGGGCATATTGGTTCGGCCGTCGGCGTGATCGGCCGCGCGTTCAGAATGAATGTGATTGCGTGGAGCCAGAACCTGACAGCCGAGCGCGCGGAGTCGAAAGGCGTGCAACTGGTCGACAGGGATACCCTGTTCTCAGCTTCCGACTTCCTCTCCATCCATGTCCGCCTGAGTGACCGAACGCGGGGTCTGGTCGGTGCTGAAGAGCTAGCCAGAATGAAGCGCACGAGTCGCATCGTCAACACGTCACGCGGTCCGATCGTCGATACGGCGGCGTTGATCGCCGCGCTAAAGAGCGGACAGATCGCGGGCGCCGCCGTCGACGTATACGACACCGAACCGCTCCAACTGACGGACCCGTTTCGCTCGCTGACCAACGTGCTTGCGACGCCGCATATCGGGTATGTGACGCAGGAGTTGTATCAGACGTTCTACGGCGATACGGTTCGCAATATAGTCGAATGGCTGGAACAGACGCGACAGCCTCACGCATGACGTGCGGCAAACGCTTGTGCGCGGTCAGTAGAGCAGCGCGCATTGAAGCTTGATCCCGTTTCTCTCAAGCCGCTCGTGCGCGTAGTGGTCGCTCAGCGTCAATTCCGGGCATTCAGGCCGAACGTGAGTACATACTGGCCGTTGCTCAGCCAGCTGCCGGTGAGCACGGGTGTGCCGTCAAGGACAACGTGCGGCGCGGCGAACGCGGTAGGTAGTGTTGTCACCGTATCCGGCGTCGCCGGATGGAGGGCCGGTCTGCCGTTTTCGATGTCGCCCCTTCCATCATCCCTGTTGCTGATCGTAGGTCCCTCAGGAGCAGTGCTCACCTTACCTACCGATTTGTCCAGTCTACCGGGCGCAACGCGTTCGGTAGGACGGAACGAATCCCCTGGAAGAGCGGCATCCTGGGTTTCTACGTTCCTGTCATCGCCAGTCGCAATTGCCCGCGATGAGCTTGCCGGATTCTCTCCGGAACCAGATTCTCGAATGCAGCAACTTTCGATGTTCGGATGAGCAACCGCGTTTCCGCTGAGGACAAGTGCCATCAACATAGCGCTTGTCTGTAGAGGCTTGCGCATGGACTTCTCCCGTCGCTCGAACATCTTGTGTTCAACGATCCGACTCGAACTGAAACATTGGATGTCCCGCGTCGGGCTAACCTGAGTCCCATGTCACAGCAAGTGGGATAGGCCATCTGGCCGCGCGGACTGCCGTTCGCTTCACCACGCAGCACTCCATTCAGCATAAACGCTGCAAAGACGTTAGGCAATCGACCGGTGTGCTGCGCGGAAGCGGAGAAAGATTCTTCTGACGTAGCGCGTTTTCGGCCCCCGTGCTCATCTCTTCTGCGTTCGGTTCGGTGCGACGTCGTAATCAGACAAAAGACATCGCACCATCAAATCCGGGCGTAAAAGCAGTTCGCCCATCTCTGTCCTGCAGGAATGCTGCTTTATCGTATGAATGACTGGATCGCAATGTGATTCATGGATGTCTCCGTTGAGTCGATATCGAAATGACAAGAAGATCTAGATCGACTTGAATAGCGGACTCTTTGCGAGCGCCTCGGCGCCGTCCGCGCTGGTCAGAAACTTCTCTGTGTAGATGTCGCGTTCGAAGAGCTGACCTTGCATCAACGTGCGGATCGCCGCTTCAATCATCACGGGCGGCCCGCACAGATAGGCCTTGTGTCCGCGAAAGACGCCGTTGAAGTGCGCCTTCGCCGCGTCATGCACGTAGCCGCGAAACCCTTCCCATGACGAATCCGCCGGCTCGTCGGACAGCGCTGGCACATAGGTAAAGTTCTTATGCACGCTTTTGAGCTGTAAAAAGAGATCGTGGTAATACAGCTCTGGCCGATTGCGCGCGCCATAAACCAGCGTGATTTGCCGCGCGTCGTTCTCTTCCAGCATGTCGATCAACATCGACTTTGGACTCGACAGACCGGACCCGCCTGCGATCAGAATCACTGGCTGTGGGTCCGACTTGCGTACGAAGAAGCGCCCATACGGGCCGCTGAAACGGATTTCGTCACCTGACGTGATCTCATCGTGGAGATAACCTGTACCCTTGCCGCCCGGCACGCGTCGCACGTTCAATTCGATCAGCGTGCGCGAAGCCGGTTTGTCCGCCAACGAAAACGCGCGCGGCATGCCCTCGCCCGGAATGTGTACGTTCACGTACTGGCCCGCCTGAAACTCGATGCCGTCGCCCTCCAGTTCGATGAAGATGCCCTTGATGGTCGGCGTCAGGTCGACCATCTCTTTCACGCGGCCTGTGAAGTCGCGTACAGGAAAATGGCACGCGTCCTCGTCCTCGTCGATGTCCGCTTCGATCGTCAGATCCGATTGCGCCGTCGCGCAGCACGCGAGGCACTTGCGCTCGTCGCGCTCGAAGTCCATCAGCGCGAACGGCGATGCCTGCCCATGCTCGATCTCGCCTTCCACGACCTGCACCTTGCAGGTCGCGCACAGGCCGTGACAGCACGCGTGCGGCAGCCACACGCCCGCGCGCATACATGCATCGAGTATGGTCTGCTCTTCCTCGATTTCGATCGTCTGCCCGATCGGCTCGATGGTCAGTTGATAGCTCATCGCATCATCCTCCTTCTAGCTGAACGATCCGTTGATGCCGTTCCGACCCGGCGTGCGAAAGCGGATCACCGCCTTGTGACCGAGCCCGTTCTCGCCCAGGCTCGCATCGAAGTCGGGCGTGAACGGCCGGCCCGACCGGAACCATTCGGCAGCGCGGATATCGACCTTCTGCCAGTCGGGATGTGATGCATACATGGCCGGCAGCATCGTGTCGACGAGCGTGCCGAACGGCATGGCCGCTTCGACGGGAATGCAATGGGGTGCGCAAAACATCAGATGATCCTCCCAGCCGACGAAGAGCAACTGTTTGCCGTGAAAGTTCTCGACACGGTCCTTGATCTCGCCGGTATAACCGTCCTTGAGCGCGATGACTGACATGGTTCGTCTCCTGTGTCGACGGGAGTCGGCGCTTTAGCGCCTTACTCCCGTCCCATGAAAGAGGGTTGATCTGTTCGGTGCCTATGCAGCTTTCTGATTCGCCTCGGGGGCTTCCTCGCCGCCGTGGCTTGGCTTGCCCGTCCAGCGCAACCAGTTCTTGCGGTCGGGCGAGTCTTCGAACTCGTGACCGTCCTCGCCGACATGGATGTGGTAGTAGCGCAGCACTTCACGCATCGGGTCGAAGTCGGGCGCGCCCGGATCGGCGTCTTCTGCAAAGCAGTTGCCCTGATAGATCTGCTGCACAGGCATCCACGCCTGCACGTACTTCTCCGGCTCGTTGTCGAAGATGTCCTTGCAGCCGTCCGAGCAGAAGTGGAACTTGTTGCCGAGATAGTCGCTCTCGCGATAACAGATCTTCGTCGGATCGTCGGGCTCGGTGAACGCCATCGGGATCTGGCAGATCTGGCACAACATCGGCAGCGTATTGTTGTAGAAGCGGCGTCCCCCTTTCTGCTCTTCACGCCAGTATTCGAGGCGCGGACGATAGAGCCTGTCGAACGTGGCGGGATATTTTTCCGCGAGCCATTGCATTTCATCATCGGATGGAACCCACGTATGCATCGCGGCTGCATGCGTGTAGTTGTAGAAGATGCCCCACGCCTCGTGCGAGAGACGGTCTTTCTCCTTCATTGCCACGTCGTGATACTTCGGCATGCGGATGCCGTAGCGCTCGAGGTCGTGAAAAAGCGCGCCGCCATTTTTTTCGAAGTACGTTTCCCACGCTTCCTGCCACGACATGATGCGCTTGGGCAGCATGTAGTCCATCATCATTGCGACCAGCGTCAGCAGCCGATAGCCACGCCAGAACCACTTGTCGATCCACTTCTGGATGATCGGTACGTTGCCCGGGTCCTGTTCCAGCAGGAACTTCACGACTTCGAGACCCAGCGTCATGTGGCGCGATTCGTCGGATTGCGCGGAGAAGCCGAACGTGACCGTCGCCATGTCGCCGTTGAAAGCTGCGCCCGACATGAACGGCATGAAGAGCAGATTGGTCAGTACGTACTCGAACGAGAACGAAATGGCCGTCACGAACTCGAACGGGCCCGCGCTCATCGCATCCTCGAAGTACGACTTTGGCACCGACAGATACCACACGCGGTCGTGCATGTGCCGGAAGTCGTGAAAGCCGTTGAAGTACTTGTTGTAGTGGCTGATCGTATGCACCTGCGTCTGTGCATGACGCAGTTCATCGATGGCCTGCATCTGGCATGCGATGCGCGCGCCCGCGCCACGAAAGTTCCGCCCCGCCAGCGCGAAACCGCGATGCGCCGCGTATTCGAGCGGGCTCACGCCAGTGAGGAAGAGCTTGAGCGCGTTGATATAACGCGGGTCAGTGACGTTGAACTGGCCGTTGTTCTGCTGGAAGGCATCGATGATCGCATAAAGCTTGCGCTCCTTCTCGCCCTGATACTTCCAGTAGGCGTCCATCGTGAGGCGGAACGGATCTTCCCACTTGTCCCAGTCGTGTACCTTGATGCCTTCGAACCGGTCATACGGAAAGACCTCGTCCATCGGCTGATAGGTGGTTTCCCAGCCGAGTCCGCGTGTGAGCATCGCGTAGTTTTCCTTGATACTCAGCTTCTTCGGGGTTGCCTGTTGTGTGCTCATTGTCCTGTCTCCTTTATGTCGCCGTTCAGGCTTTCCATTCGAGGATGAATTCGTCGTCCGTCTCGTCGATGTTGCCGCCGAGTGAAATCAGGTTCAGTTGCAGTTCGCGCAAATCGAACTCACGTCCGATCAGTGCTTCGATCGATTCGCGCCGGATCACGAGTTTGCCGACGGCATCGATCTTGACCATCGCGGGAAACGCGTTGACGACGGCATGCGGGTTGTCGGCTTGAATAGCCTCGATGATCGGCCGCGAATCGTCGTTGGCCTGAAACGCGATGAAAACGGAATCAGCCATGACTCACCTCCACGCCTTGTTTCGCGACACGTGCGTCGAAGGTTTGTGCGATGTGTTCGAGTGCGTGATGCGCGTCGTCGCCGAGACCTGCGATCGCGAGCGGCTTCAGTGCATCGAGCACGGCCGTCCGCCACTTCGCTACCCACTGCGCGAGCAATGCCTTGTTCTCAGGCGATTCCGTGGCCGCCGTCTTGATAGTCGCGTCGACCCAGCGGCTCGTTTCATCGAACCAGCTGCTTGCAAACTCGTTGAGCATGCCGAAGCCCGGGCCATATAGACGCGCGATGCGCTCGTCGATATGCCGATACACGAGCGGATACAACAGGCCGTCGAGCACCAGGTTCTGTGCGACGAAGGTCTCGAACCAGTCCTTCACGACCATCGTGTCCTCCACCACGCGACGCAGTCCTTGCCACATGGGATCGCTCATCCAGCGCTCCTTGCCCTCGACGAGCGACGTGCCCTGATTGCCGTCCAGCGCGAGCCCGATGCGCGACAGGTACTGTGCGATGCCAAGGCGATCCATGCAATGAAACATCGTCGCCTGCGTGATGGCCGTGCCCCAGCCATAGCCTGTCACGAAGCAGTTATTCGTATTGGCGGCCCATTCGACATGACGCAGCGGCACCATGAGCGCAGCAATATGCGCCTTCGCGTCGTCGGAAAGATCAGCGAGCAGGCGACGTTTTGCGACGAACTCGAAGTTCTTCTCCATCGTGTCCTGCTGCTTCGCGCGGGCGATGGTGTAGGCGCCGTAGTAGTACTGGCGCGGGTCCTTGAACGCATACCAGTCGCTCATCACGATAGCGGTGCGCCCTTTGTCATAGAGCTCGAATTCCGGCTGCCACAGCGGTCGATAGTGGAAATTCACCTCGGGCTGCAAGTCGAAGGTGGCTTCCTGATAGCGCGACGCGGGCTTGTCTGCGCCAAGCCGCCGGGCGACGTGAGAGAATGTCTGCCGCACCTGCTCGACAGCCGAAGTCTTGATGTCGATCTGCATACTTCACTCCTTTCTTTGGGTGTTCATTCAGAGAGTCCGGGCTGGCCGTAGCGCCACTTCGCCTGATCGTGGTCGAGCTGCGTGCCTTCGTCTCGCGTCAGATAGATCACGCGATTCGCGCGGCAGAACGACTGGAAGTCGCGCAACGGCATCACGAGCTCGACGCTCAGGGCCGGGTCGCCAATAGAGAAATCGAACTCGACGAAGCCGTCGTCCCTCTGCTCCCTGAAGCGCACATAGCGACGGGTGATGTCAAACGCACGTGGGGGCTGCGCATAAGCGGGCAGTTGCATCGCTGTCTCCTTGGGTTTCGTGTTCGTGGCCGGCGTTGTGATTGAATGATTTGATCGGGAACCGGCTTGCGGACCCTATAAGGCAACACGTATGCCAACGTGGGTTTGCAGGCGAGCCGACGGCAGCGGTGTGAGGCCGTGAAGCCCCTGCCCTGCAAGGCCATGACGACAACCGATCATTTCCGGAAGCAGGCAGTGCGGCCCGGATGCGCGCACAATCGGTTTGATGAAATGCTCGAAAAACCCATCATTTCGTGCGCCGCGTATCGATCAAATCCGTATCAGGGAACGCACCGATGGCGCCGCTGGCGCCATCCACGAACCATGCGGCAAAGCATTGCTCCACGTACGGAGATCGCCTATCGTGGCGCAATGAATATGACCAGACAGCAGGAGACACGAGCAATGCCACGCCGCGAGAAAGCGCCCGCGAGCGCGCAAGACGGCATGTCGATGGTCGCGCCCAAGGGCGCCCCCGTCGACAGCCTCCGCTATCCCGACATCGCGGATCTGATGTCACGGCTGCACTTCTCGCCCGGTGACGGCCGCATCTGGCTCGACGAGCAGCGCATGGTGCTCGTACACACGGGCGCGATGGGCTCGATGCGCCGTGAGCTGATCGAAAGCCTCGGGATCGATGCCGCACGCGGCCTGCTCACCCGCATGGGCTACAACTCCGGCGCGCGCGATGCCGAACTCGCGCGCCGCGTGCGTCCGGAGAACAGCATCACCGAAATGTTCGCGGTCGGTCCCCAGCTGCATATGCTCGAAGGGATGACGGTGGTGGAGCCAGTACGGCTCGAAATCGATGTCGAGCGCGGCAAGTACTACGGCGAATTCATCTGGAAGAACTGCGCGGAAGACGAGGAGCACGTGCGCATCTACGGCATCGGTGCCGAACCGGTGTGCTGGACGCAACTCGGCTATGCGGCGGGTTATACGAGCGTTTTCATGGGCCGCCCGATTCTCTACCGCGAGGTGGAATGCCGCGCGCTCGGCCAGGCGCATTGCCGCATCATCGGCAAGCCGGTTGAGGAATGGGGCGACGAAGCTGCCGACGATCTGCGCTTCATGCAAGCGCAGGCTTTCACGCAAGGCTTATCTGCGTCCGGCAAAGTCGATCACGGCAGCGAAGGCGCATTCGGCGATGTGAACATGGTCGGTGCGTCACCCGGCTTCAATGCCGTATGCCACATGATCAAGCGCGTCGCGAGTACGCGCGCGACTGTGCTGTTTCTTGGCGAAAGCGGCGTGGGCAAGGAAGTGTGCGCGCGAACGCTGCACCGGATCAGCACGCGCAGCGCTGGCCCCTTCGTTGCAGTGAATTGCGCTGCGATTCCCGAGGCGCTGGTCGAATCCGAGCTCTTCGGCGTGGAGAAAGGCGGCTATACCGACGCAACGCAAAGCCGACCCGGGCGCTTCGAGCGTGCGCATGGCGGCACGCTCTTTCTCGATGAGATCGGCATTCTCAGCATGACCGCGCAAGGCAAGCTCTTGCGCGCGCTGCAGGAAGGCGAGGTCGAGCGCGTCGGTGGCACGGAGACCAAACGTGTCGACGTGCGCGTCGTCGCCGCGACCAATCTCGATCTGCGCGATGAGATCCGCGCGGGCCGCTTTCGCGAGGACCTGTACTTCCGCCTGAACGTGTTTCCGATTCGCGTGCCGTCGCTGCGCGAACGACGCGAGGACTTGCCCGTGCTGCTCAATCACATGCTGCGCAAGTATCGCGAGCGGCATGAGCGCGACGTCACGGGCTTCACGCCACGAGCACTCGACGCGCTACTCAACTATGCCTGGCCGGGCAATATCCGCGAGATGGAGAACATCGTGGAACGCGGCGTGATTCTCGCCAACGACGGCGGCGCGATCGATATCGGCCATCTGTTCACGAGCGGCGAAAGCATCGAAACCGGGAGTTTTGGTATCGGCGGCGATGGTTCGCTCACGGCAGCGAGTGCGCTGCAGGCGCAGGCGGGCGATACGGGCGGCGAAGTCCAGCGGGTAACGCGCAAGGTGAACAGCCTGCTGCTCGGCATCGGCGGCGACGATGCGCAACCGACATCGCTCGACGACATCGAAACCGCGCTGCTCAAGAGCGCGGTGCAGCGCGCCGACGGCAATCTGTCGGCGGCGGCGCGCACGCTGGGTATTACGAGGCCGCAACTGGTTTACCGCTTGAAGAGCCGGGGATTGCGGATTCAGGTGTGACGACTGTTGCGTACTGGATCCAGCCCGACGACTACACCGAACAGTCCATGTTCGCCCTGTTACGCGGTTTCGGCGTCGACGAGGCTGAAGCACGCGAACTCGCATTTGCGCCAATCGCGGATTGCGGCCGTCCTCAGGGCGTGGTGTTCGAGAAAGTCGTTTGATCCGTTTGGTTTGATCCGTTTGTCGCGCCGACCTCGCATTTTGTATTGCAGTACAAATCAGGAGGGGGCCCAAAGCGGACAGGCTGGCGAGACATGCTACAAACTAGCCAGGGCATTGTCGATTTCCGATCATCAGATTCGTCGTCACTGAACCCCATTCAAAGGATCTCCCATGAAATACCTCGGCCTGGCCTACTTCTCCCCCGAAAAATTCGCCGCGATGGCGCCAGACGACGTCAAGGAATTGGTGAACCAGTGCCCGGCATTGGACGAGAAGATGCGCGCTACCGGCAAGGTTCTGATTTCCGCCTCTCTTGGCGATCTGGACAAGTGGAAGACCCTCCGCCCGCGCACTGGAGAAACGCGCATCACCGATGGGCCTTACACCGAGTCGAAGGAAGTCGTGGGCGGCCTGTTCATCATCGAGGCGGACAGCCCTGACGAGGCGTTACGCATCGCGTCCATGCACCCGGCTGCCACACTGGGCGAAGAAGGCGGATGGGCCGTGGAGCTTATCCCCTTGGACTTCTATCTGGCGCGATGAGGATCTGGACGCCTGTCTAAAGAAGGCGTCCGCTTTCCTTTCATCACAGACACCTTCACCGTGTCGGAACTCATCGCGGCAATGTCCTCTGTTGGCCGGCTCGCGCCGAATGTGTCGGCGCGAGCCCTGGCGGGACACTGACTGCTCGTCGCGCGCGGGCTCGGTTCATCCGGACATCACTTCAGGCCGGACGATCAAACGTGCCAGGACTTGTGGGCGTCGCCTGCCAGCTTTCGGTGCGCTCCCTCGTCGCCCGCGCCAGCGCATCTTTAACGCCTTGTACATCGAAATCGCCCGTATAGACAGGCGAGCCGGGCTGCTGCCTCCATGAGTCAGCGATCGTGCCTGCGTCTACTGGATCGAAGCCGATCTGATCAACGAGTCCGAACACGACTTCCTTCGCCGTCGGGTCGTCGCCTGCCACGGGCAGCGCGATGCGTCCCGACGTACCAGCCGGCTTGCCCATCCCTT
Organism: Paraburkholderia steynii; assembly: GCF_900100565.1. Taxonomy (NCBI): domain Bacteria; kingdom Pseudomonadati; phylum Pseudomonadota; class Betaproteobacteria; order Burkholderiales; family Burkholderiaceae; genus Paraburkholderia; species Paraburkholderia steynii. Next base: position 143,064 of record NZ_FNDI01000015.1, read on the forward strand.
CGAGGTGCGCGGCATAAATGTTGTTGAACGCCTTGACGACGGTGTGGCCGATCTGCTCCTCAACCCAGCGGCTTTCGGGCGCGCCCATCTCGATGCCGTCGATGCGACCATCACGTTGACGAGGGTAATAGTTACCTGTATCCACGACGACAGCTGACGACTTTGCGTTCTCGAACAAACCTTTCGGCAAATTCGTCACCCTGGCTTGCGGAATCGTCACGACGATCACGTCCGCGTCCGCGACGATATCCTGCACGTCGCTTGCCGTCGCGCCCGTTTCCTTCGCAACCTCCCTCAACGATGCCGCTCCGCGCGAGTTCGCGATCCGCACGGCATGCCCGTTTTCGACGAAACGACGTGCGAGCACCTTGCCGATGTTTCCCGCTCCGATGATGCTGATATTCATGACGACCTCTTGAAAATGAACGAGCCGCGCTCCGCGCTGGAACCTTCAGGCGATGGAATAGCCAGCGTCCGCAAGCAGCGCATGACCGGACACATACGACGAGTCGTCGGATGCGAGGAACGCGACGACCGTCGCCATTTCCTCGGCGGAACCGAAGCGGCCCGCTGGCGTGCTGGCGGCAAACGCATGCTGCGCCTCGACCGACGGCCAGATGCCACGATGATGGAACGGCGTCTCGATCAGCCCCGGACATAGGGCATTGACGCGCACGCCGCGCCTGAACCATTCGATCGACGCCGTCTTCGTGATTCCGATCACAGCATGCTTCGTGCCGATGTAGAGTGACGCGTTCTCGAAGCCGATCACCCCACCCATCGACGCATTGTTAATAATGCTTCCAAAACCCTGTTTCAGCATGACTTCCGCTTCATATTTCATGCTGTTGAAAACGCCACGCACGTTTGGTTCGAACACCATGTCAAAGCGTTCCTTGTTCTGTTCAACGAGCGGCGCAAATATACCTTCCGTACCTGCGTTGTTGAACGCGATGTCAAGCTTGCCGTAAGTATCGACCGCCAGCCTCACCATCGCGGCAATGTCGTCCTCTTTTGTCACATCGACGACGAGCGAGGTCGCGTCTCCGCCCGCCGCCGTGATCGCGGCCACGACTTCGTCCAGTTCGGTTCGACGCCGCGCCGTGACAATCACTTTCGCACCTCGTTGCGCGAGCAGGATCGCCGTTGCCCTGCCAATGCCAGAACTCGCGCCCGTAACGAGCGCGACCTTCCCTTCCAGTTGACGGAAATGGCTGCTATCTGTCGAGGTATCCGATGCGTTCATGATGATCTCCAGTTGAATCGCGGCTAACCGCATGCAATGCATTATGCGGAGCACCGATGTCGAAGAGAATGACCATACGGGGCATTCAGAATTCCCGTTCAAGGAATAATTGCAGCGTCTTTCTGCTGCGCTAAGATGCATCGACGGCATCGACGGCATCGACGGACATAAAACCGGCAGACCATGGACAACCAGATCGAACTCATCCGTATCTTCACGGCAGCGACGCAATCGGACAGTTTCCGCGAGACGGCGAGCCGCCTTGGCATGTCGCCTCAGGTCGTCACACGTGCAATCCAGCAACTCGAAGAACGGCTGGGCGAAACGCTCTTTCATCGCAGCACGCGCAGCGTGCGCATCACGACGTTCGGGAAGAGCTTTGCCGTGCGTGCGTACGCGCTCCTGCAGTCGGTCGACGAACTATTCGAGGTGAACAGCGATCAGGCGGGTTCAATCAGCGGCACGGTGCGCGTCACCGCCCCGGGCGGACTCGGCAGGCGCTATGTCGCTCCCGTGCTGATGCAACTGATGGAAGAGCAGCCTGGGATTGTGATCGACATGCGCCTGTCGGATACGCTGTCGTCCGTCGTCGACGAGCAGATCGATATCGGCGTGCGCGCTGGCTTCATCACGGATGGCCGCTTCATCGCGCGGCGCGTCGGCGCGCTGCCGATTCACACTGTTGCGGCACCGCGCCTGCTCGATACGATCGGCGCGCCGAAGAGCGTCGATGCATTGCTCGGCATGCCGCTGACCGCGCTAATCGAGCGCAGCACCGGCCGTGCATGGCCATGGACGTTTCGCCATAACCGTCAGCTCGTCCCGCCGCTGCCGGCACTCGTCACCGACGATCCCGAGATTGAAGTGCTCGGCTGTATCGCAGCGCGCGGCATCAGCCAGTGCCCAGAGTACCTCGTGCGCGAGCAACTGGCGGAGGGCCGGCTCGTACGGGTGCTACCGCGCAGCGATCCTGATCCATGGAATCTCTATGTCTACCGGCCGCAGCGCGGCCCCGTACCCAAGCGGGTGCGGCACGTGTTTGACGCGTTGGTCAGAGCACTTGCGGTAACGGCTTGCGCGACTTGACTGGCACCTGTCCTGCGACGCGCACCGACGCTACGCACGCGCGTGTCACATTTCCGAAAGATGCGCCGCGGCCTTCGCGTTTGAGCGCAGACACGCGCGCCACTGTGCCACGGTCGCTAGCAGATCACAGGAATCCACAGCTACAGCGAATGATGCAACGACGCCTAATAGCATAGGGCAGCCAACTTCTGCCTGACGCGGTTGGATCAGGTTGACCCTAAGCGGACACGTAGGTCGAGTGGCGCACCCGTGGAGCGCGCCGCTCGAATTGCCTGGTTCTGGTTCGGGCTGGCGTCCCGTCAGGATTTGATGAACTCGAGAAGGTCGGGGTTGAGGACGTCCGCATGGGTAGTCAGCATGCCGTGCGGGAAACCAGAGTATGTCTTCAGCACACCGTTCGCGAGCAGGTCGACCGCGCGGGGCACCGAACTGGCGAATGGGACGATCTGGTCGTCTTCGCCATGCATGACCAGTACCGGCACAGTGATCTTCTTCAGATCTTCGGTGTAGTCCTCCAGCCAGGAGAATACGGTCTCGTAGTGGGCCTGGGCGCTGCCAGCCATGCCCTGGCGCCACCAGTTCGCGATCACAGCCTCAGATGGCCTGGCGCCCGGGCGGTTGAATCCATAGAACGGACCCTCCGGGACTGCCCGGTAAAACTCCGACCGGTTGCCAAGCACGCCTGACTTAACCCCGTCGAAAAACTCCTGCGGCTGACCTCCAGGGTTCGCGTCGGTCTTCACCATGTTCGGCGTCAACGAGGCGACTAGTACTGCCTTGGCGACCCGCTCCTGGTGGCGAGCGACGTAGCGGGCGACCTCGCCGCCGCCGGTCGAGTGCCCGATGTGGATAGCGTCGCGGATGTCGAGGTGTTCGGTCAGTGCAGCGAGGTCGGCGACCCAGTGGTCCATGTCGTTGCCGGTGCCGACTTGCTCCGACCGACCGTGCCCGCGCCGGTCATGGGCGATCACCCGGTAGCCGTGGTGAAGGAAAAACATCATCTGGGCGTCCCAGTCGTCGGCCGACAGGGGCCAGCCATGGCTGAAGACGATCGGCTGACCGGACCCCCAGTCCTTGTAGAAGATCGTTACGCCGTCCGGAGTGGTGATCGTAGGCATCGCTGGTACCTCCTATAAGAGATTGATTGAAGTGTTGGTGCTCCGCGAGGCATCGAGAATGCTGCCAGCGGCTTCTTTCGAAGGCTTATTTCACAACGCGCATCTGAAAACATGCGAGCGGAGCGCACTCCGACAACGCTGCGACGGAATGCCGTGGCAGAACACGATGCCGCCATTCGCTCCCGTGCTAACGATTCGTACCCTCGCGCTCGATGTCATTGGCTCAGGCATCACTGGAAGGACGTGTCGCGTTGCCTTCCGCCAAAAAGGTGAAGGCTGGCAAGAATGTAACGAGAACCGGCCGTTCAAAAAGCATACTTTTCATCAAAACCGGATATCCAGACGCCGCGAGACTGTCAGCGCTTCGATGCGATGAAGAACTTCTCGTTCGCGAGCGCTTGAGGAATTGCCGTAGTTGATTCAGCTTGACGATGCCTGCCCGCGCATCGTCCGATATTCGCGGCGAACGATATCCATCAACTCGGCGACGGACGTGCTGGCCGTCTCGCGCTGATACGTCACACGGCCTCGTTGCATCAGCATCACGCGATCGGCAATGTCGAGCGTCTGTGCGTAGTTGTGCATGATCATGATGATCGACAGACCGCCCTTTTCCTTCAGGCGCAGGATCAGATCGATGATCAGCCCCGCCTCGCGGGCGCCCATCGCCGCGAGCGGTTCGTCGAGCAACAGAATCCGCGCGTTCGAGTTGACCGCGCGCGCCACCGCGATGGCCTGCCTTTGACCACCGGAAAGCTGCTCGACAGGCAGGTCGACGGATGGAACATGCACACCGATCTCTTCGAGACATTCCGCGGCGCGCTGACGCATCGCCCGATGATTCAGCAGACGGAACGGACCGGGACGAATGATCTCCCTGTTCAGGAACATGTTGTGATAGATGCTCAGCGAATTCGCGAGCGCCAGATCCTGATACACGCACTCGACACCTAGCGCGCGCGCGTGATCGACCGAACGCAGCAAGGTCTCTTCGCCGCCAAGAAACAGCTTGCCGCTCGTCTGCTGATGAAAGCCGGTGAGAATCTTGATGAGCGTCGACTTGCCCGCGCCGTTGTCGCCGAGGATGCCGAGAATTTCCCCTTGTTTGAGCGTCAGGGACACGCCATCGAGCGCGGTCACAGCGCCGAATCGCTTGACGATATCTTCCCCACGCAATGCCTCTTGCGGCAACGAGGACATCACAACTCTCCTTTGCGCGCCAGACGAACGACGTGGATGTTGAAGATCATCGCAGCGAGAATCGCCGCACCAAGAATCATGTTGAAGGTAAACGCGTTGATGCCGATCAGCGTGAAGCCATCGTTCAGAATGCCGAGGACGGCCGCGCCGATCAGACCGCCGATGATCGTGCCCGATCCTCCCGCGAGTGGCGTGCCGCCAATCACCGCCGCCGCCACCGCAAGGAACATGATCTGATTGCCGCCCGCTTGCGGATCGATGGACGAAATACGGAAGCCCTCCAGGATGCCGGTCAAACCCGCGAGCACCGAAGCGAGTATGAAATTGCGGAGCTTCAGACGCCTGACATGGATGCCCGCTTCGCTCGCGCCCAGCGGATTGGCCCCCGATGCGATCGTGTGCAAACCCCAGCGCGTGTGACGCAACAGCACGTGCATGATCGCGGCGATGGCGATTGTCCAGATGATTTCACTGTAGCCCCACGCCCCCACGAACTCGGCGAAAACGCCCTCCTCTGGCGGTGAAACAGGCGTGCCGCGTGAAATGGTCAGCGTGAATCCGTTCACGAAAAACAGCGTGCCCAACGTGGTGACAAACGAAGGGATCCGCAGATAGACCGATACTGCGCCGTTGAAAAGCCCAACCAGGCCCGCCGCGACGACTCCCGCCAGCAACGCCAGCCAGGCGGGCGCACCCGCCTCGTGGGCGAAATGCATGACGAAAGGCGCAAAGGCGAAGACCATGCCGGCGGAAAGATCGATCTCTCCGCCGATCATCAACATGATTTCGCCAAAGGCAATGATCGCTACGGGCGCAATGAACTGAGACAGGTTCTGGAGGCTCGCGTGCGTCAGCAGAAAATCGTGATTCGCAGTCTCGAAGTAGGCGCACAGGATGATCGCCACCGCGAGGATACGGATTTCGCTCGAGCGCACGAACGACCACGGCCGGAGCCGCGGTCGTTGTGCTTTCTTGATGTCCACCACAGGCGAGGTCACCCCTTGATCGCCCCCGTGCGTGGCACGATTTCAGGCTTCGTGCTCTTGCCTTCGTAACGCGTGGAGGTGTTCAGGTAAGGATCGACCGAGCCCTTGGTCACGAATTTCAGGCCGGTGTTCACATTGGCCGGTCCGACGAGCCCGCCCGACGCCAGGAACACGAACGCCTCGACCACCGTATAGAAGCCTTGCACGTAAGGCTGCTGGTCGATCGTGAAATCGAGGAAGCCATCGTGAATCAGCTGGACCGTGCGCGGCAGCAGGTCGAACCCGCCGCCATGCACGCCCTTGGCGGGCAGATTGGACTCTTTCATCACCTCGGCGACGCCTTGAGTGCTACCCGCGTCGACGGCAAACATGCCTTTGAGATCCTGGTGGCCCAGATAAAACGACTTGATCTTCGAGAGTTCTTCGTTGACGGTCGCGCCAGTGGCAATGGTTTGCACGTCGATTTTCTTGCCCGACTTCTTGATGGCAGCGACGGCCCCGTCGAGCCGGGGCTGAATGTTGAGTTGCCCCGGCGTTGCGATAAACAGCGCAACCAGACCGCTATCGACGAGACTGGCGATGCGCTCACCCATCTGATACCCGGACAGATAAAGATCCTGACCGATGTAACTCAAGCGTGGATTCGCGGACCCCTGTGGCGCATCGGCGTTATACGCGAACACCGGGATACCGGCGTCGAGCGCGGCCTGGATGGGTTTGTCGAAAGCCTTTGGATCGACGATGGGCACGGCGATCGCGTCGGCCTTACCGGCAATGGCGGCATTCACGGCATTGACCATCTCAGCGATGTCGGCATTGGCCGAGCCCGTCCACTGGTAGTCCATGCCGAGCAAAGCCGTGGAGTCCTGAATGCCGTATTGCGTCGGAACGAAAAAGGGATTGGTGGTCACATGATTGACGAAGACGATCTTCCAGCGCTTGTGGGCGGGAAACGGCCCCGCCTCAGCCGCTTGTGCCGGTGTGATCGCTCCGCCAAGCATTGCCATTGCCGCAGTCAGCGCGGCGCCTTGCAGCATGCCGCGACGCATGCCCTGAACTTCGTCTTTGGGGCCCTGCTTGCCTGTCATGTCATCCTCCAGACTTTGAGTTATTGGATAACTTGCTGTGCATGACGGCGCAGGCGTGAAGCCCCGGCCGGGCCGCACCACACTTCACGACCCCGTGTGCATGCGTGTGCGCCTGACGACCCTGCCAAAAATCCTATATCACGTACTTTTTCTCACTAATCAACGTATACCCTTAACTATAGTCGGACTATTTAGATGCTGTCGTGCCGTAGTGATGGATAGCCCACTACTGCGGGTCAGGGCAATTTTTTTCATTGATTACGACATAAGCATTCCTGACCATGCCGGATACTCACGCGGCGTCATCCGTACTGAGACAGAGCCGTTGCTGATTCCACCCGCGCAATGGGAAAGTGAATGTGACCACTGCCTGCCGTCGCTCGGATTGGCGGGAATCGCGGAGCCGGTCCGCCTGAGACGGCCGGCCTTGCGAACCCGGAGTGCCTCGCACAGCTATCAGCCGGTGACGCCCCTGTCAGGGATTTCTTGATGTTGTCGTCATCAGAAACGGCACCGGCTCGCTGCAGCTATCGCTTTGCTGCAGGCAATACGGGATCAATCGCACGTCGGGCGCTTTTCGAGGCGGCCGCGGCCATGTCGAGGTTGCTCCGCGTGACTTCGACCGCCTGCTGGCCAGCGCCCTGCAAGGTTTCATACAGCGTGTTGGCGGCCGCGATGGCGGAATTCAGCGCGGCCATGGCGGCCTCAGAGCCGGACGGCGCGTTTTTGGTCGCGTCCTCCACCACTGTCTGCATCTGGCGTCGGTAGGCTTCGCCCTGCGCCTGCCCAACCCGTGCGAATTCGGCTTGCGTCGCCGATGCGATGTCGAACACCTGGCGGCTGTAACTTTGTACCTTTTCTGCGATCGTCGCGGCGGCGCCATTTTGCAGCGCAAGCCAGTCTTGCGGCTCCTTCACCGACAACGACTTCTGCGCCAGATCGAACGTGTCCGAGACCGTTGCCCGGATCGCCTGAATGTTCAGCGCAGCCAGTTTCTCGACGCCCTCGACTGCCTTGCTGCTCAGGCCGAAAAACAGATCGAGATTGGCCTGTCGGGTTGTAGCAATCTGGTCCTGGTTAAGCATGTTGAACTCCCATGTGGGCGATTCCCGTGGACGTGCCGCACCATTCTGGCGGGTCACGTGGGACATCGGGATCGCGTGAGTAGACCGCACATGCACAGAGGTGGCGCGCGCATGTGCGGTGCTTTTACAGCGTGCTTGCGGAATCGACCGTCACCGTAGACACGTCGCTATACGCGTGACGCGTTCGGGTTGCGACAATGCAATCCTCAACACGTCCGTGACGGTTGCCGCTCAGTGTTTTCCGGTGATGGCGCGAAGGACTGAATCGCCATCGCGGGTGAGGCGGGGACGCTGGGCGCCAGACGCAAGCTCTTCGAGCGCGATCAACTGACGTTCCAGCAGGGTGTCAAGTTCTTCCCGGTTCAGGTCAATCTGCTCGGGCGCGGACTTCACGAGCATGAGGGTGGCGAATTCGTGAGGGCTCAGCATGAATTTGTCTCCGGCCTTATCTGGATTAAACGTTGCCAGGCGCATCGTTTCTGCTGACGCCGCCCGACCGTTTGGTATTCGATAGTTTTGTTCCAGTCTTCTTATGTCCGACCCTGCGAATTCGGCAGCCTCCAGAGCCGGACCCAAATGTTAAATCGGAAACGGGGCGCGTACCGGATGAAAATAACGCATGGAAATTGCATCTTTGATAGGGTGGTATTTGATCGAACCCGCTACACAAATCCACACCCACAACCCAGATTCGTAGGGCGTCGCATTGTCTTAAATGCCACAACAATGAATTGGTCGACCAAGCGTTTACCCTAAACTTCCCCGCGTCTAGAATCTTTTCAACGGTTACGGAACAACAGGTCCGCGAGAACCGAAAACAAGATACTGGAGGTCAATCATGAAGTCGCTCATCAAGGCTGTCGCACTCGCCGCAATCATCTTCGTTCCCGTTGCATCTTTCGCCCAATCGAATGGCGAAGTGACACGTGCACAGGTTCGCGCAGAGCTGGTTCAGCTGGAGAAGGCGGGATACAACCCGGCTACATCTAACCCAGATGACTATCCGCAGAACATCCAGGCGGCGGAAGCGAAGGTCGCTGCCCAGAATGGTGACGCGAGCGGCTATGGTTCGGTCGCCAAAGGTTCGCATCAGGCAGGCCATCGTGTAGCAGCAGATCCTACGTCGCCACGTTCGATCTACTTCGGCAACTGAACCGGGCAACACTTGCACTGACGCTTGCCCCTCCGCTGCCGGATCACGGCATGCAAAAACGGCATACTAGCCGCCCGGGAGGCCACCGGGGTTGAGTAAAACTGTCGTATGCCGACGCTTCACGCCGCAACCGCCCGGGAAATCCTGATGAAGCAAATCAGAATTTCCTGAGGACAGATTCCGTTGCCCCCCGATTTGATGCGCATGACGCTTTGCGTAGCATCGATTCATCGGACATCGGGGGAAGAGATATGGCGGTGGGCAACACATCACTTCGCTTTCAGGTGGAAAAACTGATCGGCACGACGCGTGGGCATACAGCGCGAGTACGGCTGCTGGAGCGCTCGCGCGTCGGCAATGTGCGTCGCGTGTGCATTCAGATCGAGCGATACGACGGTTCGTTCTCACTGTTCTTCTTTCGTCACGCCGACCACACGTGGCACGTATTCCCGCCGGACGGACGCCGTCTTGAAATGGGTACAGGCCTCTGGGCGGCCTGATTGATCACACGCATGTGCAGTCGTGATTCGAACAGGTCGCGACAATCCCTGTTCGAATTGCGCGCACCTGGCACGAGCTGGCCTACAGGGGCGGGCTATGTCTATCCGCCGCTCACGTTCTACCGAGCGTTGCGGATCGCGATTTTGATTCGACCGGGACTATTTGCGAGCCGACGCGGTCATCCTTCGCACATAGGTTGAGTGTCCGATGCTCCCGTTGTCGTCGTGATGATGCGTCGTCAAATGACCGAGGCCTCAAACACGCGCCGATAATTGCCACCGAGAATCTGCCCTGTTTCTGCCTGTGAAAAACCAGCGGCAAGCAGTGCCGCGCCCAGCGCGGGTAACTGCTCATAGCTACGGAACACAGGGGGAGAGATGAAGCCGAGCATATCCGTGCCCAGTCCCACGTGTTCGACGCCCACCACATCCGCCATGCGTCTGAAGCCGTGCGCCATCCCATCCAGATCGCGGAATGACCCTGAACTCGGCCAGACGCCTATAACGCCACCCGTCTCCGCGACGGCGCGCGCATGGTCGGCCGTGATCAAACGGCTGCGCGGGCCCGGATGTCCTGCCAGCGCCGTGTGAGAGAGCACCAGTGGTTTTGTCGTGACAGACGCCGCCCGTTTCACGAGATCGTAGGTGCCGTGCGCAATATCCACCACGATCCCGAGCGTATTGCAGCGGCGCACGACGTCCGCGCCAAAATCGGTCAAGCCGCCATGAACGGGCGCCTCTGTCTGTATGTCGCCGAGTTCATTGACCCGATAATGCGTCAACTGAAGATGCCGAAGCTGATGGAGCGAAAACGCTTCGTCGACACGGTCTAGCTGCCCCTCCAGAAAATCGGCGCCCTCTGCCGCAATGATCGCGCGTGGTTTCTGCGTATCGGTCGACATGAGCATGCCCGCGCTCGTCACGATATCAAGCTGCTCGCGCTGGACCAACTCCTTCACGCGTACAAACTCCGTCTGACCAAGCTGGTAAAGCTCTCCAGGTTGCGGCGTGCGCCACGCCTCGAAGCGCTTTCGGTCGGCGGACACGCGCGTGACAACCGTATCCGTGACGATCGCAAGGCAGATCACGTTCATGCCGCCTGCGCGCATCGGGGCACTGACGGGCGTCAGCGGCCGATGTGCGCCGATAGCCGGATCACGCGAGACGATGACATGGCCAGCATGGCTGTGCATGTCGATTGTCAATACGCCCGCGATTGCCTGCCACTTCGTCTGTTCGATGTCGCCCGGTTCAGCGTCCGTGTGCGCATCCGTGTATCCCGCAAAGCGACCCGGCATGCATGCCGCAAGTCCCAATGCCGTCCCCGACGCAAGAAACGCTCGCCTGCTCATTCCGGATTGCGACGCCGACTCGCCGGTTGCGCCAAAGACGCGCTCAGCCGATTCGAGTCGGTAGCGCCAGCCTGCCGGATCGTCAACCAGCCGTACCAGACGGCCACGGAGACAAACGGGGCCCGCGTTGAGCACAACCGGCTCATGCGCCATGACTTCAATGCAACTGAAAGGATCGCGTGGCACGCACCCGCCACAACAAGGTTCCTGGAAGGCAAGCAGAAAGTAGTCGACATTGGTTGCGGTCGGATCGAGTGGGATCATCCATCCGGTGATCTCCACCACGGATGCGCGTAGCGCGATCGAAGCCTCAGTCCGGATTGCCGCCCATATCGATGCTGATGAGGAGGAGTCTTCGTTGCTTCTCATTGTCGTTCTGGTCCGGTTGAACGGTTAGCGTTGCTGACGTCTTGCGTGCCGTGTTTTCGCACGCCATGCAATTAAACGCCCCGACGACAGACATTCCGTCGCCAAGCGAACGACTTCTTTGGGGTCGCCTGACATCTTCGCTGCGTCAATGCTGGAGACACGCGTTCGCCATGCGCGCACAACCGATATCCCGACCGGCAATACGCATCACCTTTCGCACGACGAACACAGCGCTTTCAAGCACTGGCACTCGGGCGTCGTGAGGTCCTCGACCGATTGCCGTTCAGTCGAAAAATGCTCAAACCCTGCACCGTTCATCGAGCGCCGGCAAGCCAAGCTGTTTCATTGTGAAATCAACCACCGAACGTGACGACCTACGAACGATCGCTCGTGTCGTAGAAGCGATTCTCACGGAACCTGGCAAGCCTCATAGCCTCGATAGCCTCGCGGCGATCGCGCATTTTTTCCTTTTCACTCTTTCACAGCGTCTACAAATGTCTTACGGGAGAGACTGTGGCGGCGACCGTTCAACGCCTAAGACTCGCGGAAGCTGCTTAACGATCAACCAGTGACACCGGCTCCCGCACGAGTTGCGGCGCATGGGATTGCGGTCTACGCTGGACGACATCATCGAACCTACGGTCCGGTTATGGCTGCTTTGCTTGCGTTGCTGAAATACGCTAATGCTCTGGTTCTGGTCGCCTCTGTGGCAGAGGCGCTGGTTCTTGCTCTCCGGTACGGTCGACAAAGCTACGACTGGAAAGCAGCTACCGTGTCGGTCGCCGATTTTCTCGTTCGTGAGTATCCGCTGCGCTGGTTGCTACCGCTCGCGTTCTGGGGGAACGCCATGAACTGGGTCTGGCAGCACAGATTCTGGACTTTGCCGATCAATCATTGGAGTGGTTGGCTGGCCTGCTTCGTCGGCCAGGAATTCTGCTACTACTGGTATCACCGCGCCGCGCATCGGATGCGCTGGTTCTGGTGTACACACGCCGTACACCATTCGCCGAATCAGCTCAATCTTTCTGCCGCATACCGGTTCGGCTGGACTGGCCGCCTCACGGGTTCGTTGACGTTCTTTCTGGTTGCACCGCTTTTCGGTATGCCGCCCCAGATCGTGCTGACACTGCTTTCGCTCAATCTGCTGTATCAATTCTGGCTGCATGTCACGTGGATTCCGCGCCTTGGCCCGCTCGAATGGATCTTCAATACGCCTTCGAGCCATCGCGTGCATCATGCTTGCAACCTCGAATACCTGGACGGCAATTATGGCGGTGTGCTGATCGTATTCGATCGGCTTTTTGGCACCTATATCGCAGAGCGACACGACGTGCCGTGTCGCTTCGGTCTCGTCAAGCCGATTACGACCGGCAACCTGCTCGCAATTGAGTTTGACCACTGGCGTGCGTTGTGGCGCGATCTTCTTTCGTCGCGTTCAGTGCGCGATATTTGTGGGTTCATTGTCGAACCACCAGGCTGGCGGCCCGATGGCAAGGGCGAGACGACTGAAGAGCTAAGGCATCGCGCCGACCGGCCATCTTCCGGGGACTGCCGGTAGCACGTTAGCCGCCCACGCACCGCCGCTTTCAGCATCGATTAATGGGTTGGTTCGGACCAACGCAGGTCTATTTCGAGGTTCAAATGCCCGGCGTCGGCCACAAACACCAGATCAAGTTCTAGACCAAAAGGAAACTGATTTCAGACACGAATTATCCGGTGTAAAAGAGAACATCGTCGAGTTCTTCAATTTCTCTCCGGTCGGCTCAAAGATCCCCACTATTCCTGCCAATTTCCCTTGACCTCGATAGTGCGCAGGGATTACTTCCTGTACATCATTCGGCGTCAAACAATATGCTGCGTTGACGTTCAGATCGAGCGACGCGTCTGACAGCTTCCCCTTATGGAATCGCAGCGTATAAGTTGATCCAGGTGTAAAGGATCGTTGCTTCTGGAACACCCGGTACCATTCGGTTGAATCTCCGCCTATCAACGCCTGGTAGCGGTCTTTGATTGTGAATGTCACGTTAAACGTTTGTGCAATCGAGCTCGAATTGCTCACATCACCTTCGATTCCAAACTTGACAATCTCGGCTGCCAAAGCCTGTTTCTGTGTCGGTGTCGCAGTATTCGATTGGGTGCTCGGAATAGTGTCACATCCAGCCAGTATCGCCACTGCAGTCAACGTAAACAACGTACGACTAACGGGAAAACGCCTCACATTTCTTAGAATTTTCATTTTCCATTCAATTGATTTACCAACGCTCCGTTTGATCCGGTTGCTAACGCGACGGTACGCTAGCAGAAGGGTCCCTGCTCGCTCATCGCACGCTTCCATGACTTCGTCTGTGACTCGATTCTGGATGGCGGGTCGATGGGGCTGGCTGGTGTTCCTTCGTCACTGAGGTTCAATTGACAGTGCCCATCAATCACCGACAAAGAAGCAAGATAACGATGTGACGGCTCAGGCGTGAAGGTTCGCGTCGCAACACAATATCTCTCCGCGATCCCCATGTTCTTCGTATAGAACATCGAAAATGACAGCGGCGCTCGCGTGTCAACCTTGCTGGCGACTTCCTTCGCCGCCGTCATCATCGGAAGTTTGTGGCGATTCGTGCATTCTGCCGCGCCGTCATAGATGAACGCCTGCGCCGTAAAATCACCTTCCTTGCGGAACACGATTGTTGCGGCATCTGTCTTCGTTGAATCCTGGAAGTTCGATACACAACCAGCCGTGCTGACGGCGCTAAACGCAAGAAGTAGAAGTTTGCGAATTTTCATTTTCATCTGCCAGGAATTCAGGGTAGCCCCGCTTCCGATTTACTTGACCGCTACCCCGGCGAGTTGCCCAATTCCGTCCGCGGTTTGAGTGCCCACGTTTCTCGCGACCACTCCCAACCCACCAACGACCGAGACCCCTGTGTCGGCCACATCAAATCCGGTTCCGGCGACCGATACCGTTCCCTTGATATGGTCGCTGCCCGAGAGAACGCCGAGCAGGATTCGAGCCGCCACCGGTCGTGTTTTGAATTCACTGACATGCAGCGTGACGGGTGCGCCGGTGGGCGTTACCGGTACGCCGATTTTCGTCATCTCGGTGTGGAACGCACCCAGTAGCTCCTTCTTCGCTTCATCCGAGATCTCAAAGGAACCAGAATCGATCTGAAGATCGCCCACGCCGTTGGCGAGTGCAACGGTTACGTCATGACCACGATCGGGCGGGAGTTGCGTCATCGATGGGCTGCCAGCGCATGCTGCGAGGAGCAAGGTACCGATGAGTGAAGTGGTGATAGCTCGAACTTTCATGTCAATCTCTCAGTAACTATTATTTAGGGCTATTGCGCGCCGTCACTCATTTCCTTATTCCTATGCGAAGAATTCAGCGCATGATGTAGCGCCATTGACGCTCGGACGGCCGCATCCGCTTTATCGGCACGGACGTCGATTTGCTTTAGCCTGACTGGCTGTCTGGCGTGTGATTCAAGACGCATCATCACAAGCGCGTATTCGTCACTCGCCAGACCTGTCAAGCGACGAGTACCTTTCGTCCTGGTGCGTCATGTGAGACTGCGTCGACAACAGTTGCTTCAACTACATGAGAAGCTTGCCGCCGAGTTCACGTCACCCCCTTTGTAGCGCGCGACCTTCGGATACGGACACAGCGGCCGGGTGCGTCCCGCGCCCCAATCGGCGGGCACCTCGCTGTTCGGTATCGCGTTGCTTGCATCGCGCGCCGTCGCGATCACGCTGTCTGGCGACTGGCCCTGCTCGACCCACGCGATCATCGGTGTCAGCATGTCGAACTGGTCCGCCGTTGGACCGCCCGAACAATGGTTCATGCCCGCCACCGTATAGAGCCGCGCGAAGTTGCTCGCATCGCCCCCGTTCGCGGCCATCAGGCGCTGATACCAGTCAGTCGTATCGTTCGACGAAAACACGGGGTCGCTTGTGCCGTGATACACCATCAGCTTCGCGCCCCGCTGTTTCAGCGCGCTCAGGTTCGTCTCGTCGGGCGGCGTCATGAACGACCACGACGATTCCGTGTAGACGCCACTGGTGGCGAAGATTGTCGGCGCATCAGTGTCCATGCTGAAGTTCAGCGCGTACGAGGACAACTGGCTGAGCAACGATGCGCTCTGCGGCGGCGTCGTGAACGTGAAGGCGGCCGCCGCGGGATCGAGCGCGATCGAATTGCTCTGCTTCCACAAGGTCCAATTTGCGCCGTTGATACCGGCGTCGTATGGAAAGCTCGCATAGAGCGCGGTACCCGCGCTGTTGCGCGCGCCGGAGAACACATTGCCGATCGCGTCCTTCTGCGCGGCGGTTAGGCACGTGCCGTCGCGAACGTTGCTGGAGCAGGTCGGCACGTCGTTGGCCAGGCTGAAGTTCGCCTGACACGCTTTGATGTCATGCACCATGCCGTCCGCGACGCCGTCGAGCGCATCGCACTTCGCGACGATCCGCGACGCCACCAGTTGCCGCTCGGCCGCCGTAAAACCCGTCTTGATGTCGGGCAGGCCGTTCGTCGTCGTTGCGGTTGCGACTTTCGCGAACTGCTGCGCGCCCCACATTTCGCCGATCGCCGCCTTCGGTAAATGAAAGCCCGGGTCGCCCGCAATGATGCCGTCGTACTCCGCCGACGACCTCGCCGCTGCGACCATCGCATGACGCCCGCCGTTCGAGCAGCCGCCGAAATAGCTGCGATCAGGCGCCTTGCCGTACGCGGTCTTGATCACCTGCTTCGCCATCGGCGTGAGCGTTGCGACCGCGTTATAGCCATAGTCGATGCGCGCTTGCGGATCGAGACCGAACAGCGGGTTCTGCGACGACGAATGCCCCGCGTCCGAACTGATGACGGCGAAGCCCATGTTGAGCGCATCGTTGAGCGGGCCGCCTCCGCCGATTTCGCCCGTTGCAGTCAGCACGTTGCCGTCGAGCCCGCCGTTGGCCTGGTAGAAAAAGCGGCCATTCCAGGCAACGGGCAGACGCATCTCGAAGCCGATCGCATACGTCTTGCCATCGACGGAACTCACGCGCTGGTTCATCTGCCCTTCGATCACGCAATGCTCGGCGATCGGCTTGCCCGCTACTGTCAGCGTCCCCGCAGGCACGTCCTGCACGGACGTGAAGGTCGTATTCGCAAACGCGAGCCTGGCCGCGAGCGTCGCGCAGTTTCCGGCGAGCGTCGCGGGCGTCGCCGCGGTGAGTCGGGGCAACGTCGACGTATTGCTCGACGAGCCACCGCAGGCGGCAAGCATGGCCGACACGCACAATGCAATCGCAGAAGTCTTCATCCGATATCTCCTAGAACATGTGCTTGATGCCGACCATCACGCCCGTCTGCCCCATGCCCGCCGCCGGCGTCGTGCCGCCACCGCCGCCGCTCACCGAGTAGCGCGCTTTCGTGCTGTTCGCGAGATACGCGGCCTGGGCATAGACGGACGAACGTTTGCTCAGCAGATACGTCGTGCGCAGCGTGCCCATCGTCGCGCGCGTATCGTGGTCGCTGTTGACGATGCGGAACACCTCGCCATCGACGAGAAACGCCGGCGTCACGTAATACGAAGCGCCGACGAAGAACAGATTCGAGCGCACGTTCGGCACGGCGGGAGAATCGGTGACGACGCGGCGCCCGAGCCAGCCCGCGCCGACCTTTACGCCGGCATACTGCGCATACGCGCTGACATGCGTGCGCGCGTCCTTGTCGGCGGCATTGGTGAGCGGAGTGGTCGCAACGCCGTCGAAAAAATTGGCAGCCGCGTTGGCGCCGCCGCGCTGCTCTTCATACGACGCCGCCACGCCAAAGTTCGGCGCGTCGTACTTGAGCATCACCGACCAGTCGCGGCATTCCGTTGCGTGTCCCGGCACCGACCCCGCGCACGTTCCCTGGCCCGGCGAGTTGCCCGTGCCCGCCGAATCGCGTCCGAACGAATACCCAGCACCCAGCGTGACGCCCTTATAGGTGCCCATGTAGGTGACGGAATTGTCGGCGCGCGCATTGGGCACGTACGCATCGAGTGAACCCATACCGTAGATGTCCGGCCCGATGATGTCGGCGCCCTGCAGCGCCAGATAGGTCATCGTGTATTGCCGCCCGAACGCGACGGTGCCATACGCGCTCTTCAGGCCGACGAAGGCCTGGCGGCCGAACAGCCGTCCGCCCTGCCCCGAACTGCCGTCACGCACGTTGAAGCCGCTTTCGAGCGTGAAGATCGCGCTGTAGCCGCCGCCCAGATCTTCGACGCCGCGCAGCCCCCAGCGCGACGGCAATTCGCCCGTCACAGCCGGCATGCGAAACACGTGATCGCCCGCGACATTCGCATGCGATACGTATTCGATGCCCGTGTCGATGATGCCGTAGAGCGTGACGCTCGATTGCGCGAAAGCAGTCGTGCTCAATGTGCAGATTGCGCCGCATATCAGAAAGCGGGCCGGTGTTGTTTGCATGTCGTTGTCTCCAAACAGTGTGATTAGTTTTTTGAAGTCGAGAATCAATCGGTCGCGCGCGGGCGGCGGATGAGAAGCAGCGCCGCAACGGCGGCGATCAGCGTGACGGGAATGCTTGCGCCGATCACCGTCGACGAACTGCGGCCCATCGCCAGCAGTTGGCCCGCTGCGAGCGGCCCCACCACCGAGCCGCCCCGCCCCACCGCCACCGCTGCGCCGACACCCGTGCCGCGCATCGCCGTCGGATAGAACACGGCGGAGAGCGCATACAGCACCGATTGCCCGCCGATAACGAACATCCCGGCGAAGAATGCGGATACAGCAAGCGCCGCGAAGCCTGGTGCAACCGACAATGCCGCCAGCGAAGCAATGATCCCGACGTACATGCCGGACACGACGACGGCTCCGCGCAGTCGGTCCATCAACATGCCGATGCACAGCGCGCCGAGGCCGCCACCGATGTTGAAGAAGATCTGCACGTAGCCGACTTCGGCCCGCGCCAGACCGCGCGCAGCCATCAGTGACGGCAGCCAGTTGAGCAGGAAGTACAGGACGATCAGCGTGCAGAAGTAGCTGATCCAGATTTGCAGCGTCGAGAGGCCGCGGCTTGCGCCGAACAGCACTTCGCCGACGGGTGCAGGCGTCAGGTTCGTGCCGTGCGACGCCTTGCGAAACGCGTTGGACTCGGGCAGCAAGGCAACCAGCAGCGGCACCAGCAACAGCGGCCCCGCGCCACCTACGTAGAAGATGTGACGCCAGCCCGTATCGCCGATGCTGACAATGCCGATGATCGATGCGATCACGCCGCCAAATGGGATGCCGCAATACATCACGCTCACGGCCGTGTTGCGCGCCTTCGGCGAGACCGCTTCCGACGATAGCGCGATCAGGTTCGGCAGCGCGCCGCCAAGACCGATGCCCGTCAACACGCGTACGAGCACGAGCATGTTGAAGCTGCTGACAAACGCCGTCGCGATCGACAGCAAGCCGAACACGCACACGCTAAGAATCAGCACGCGCTTGCGTCCGATGCGGTCCGCAAGACGGCCGCCGAACATCGCGCCGGGCAACAGGCCGAATGTGCCCGCGCTGAACGCAAGGCCCATTTGCGCGACTGTGAGGCCGAATTCGCGCGCCATGCGTGGCGCCGCGACGCCGACCGATTGCAGGTCCAGCCCCTCCAACAGGGCGATAGCGAAACAAAGGCTCAATGTCATGACGGCGCCCGTGCCCGCGATGGGCTGCATCGTCATGCCGTCTCCTGGCAGTGCTGTTCTGGATTTCATGTCTGTCACCTGATTGTTGTGTCGATACCTGCAAACGCTTTGAGGCCGCCTCCGTTTATATCAGGCAACCTGATATTTAGGCCGAATAAAAGCGCGTTCGTGAGAACGCGCAACAGATCACCGCGATGGAGCGCATTTAATATCAGGCAACCTGACAATGCAAGGCGAATGCTTTTGGTGAATACCCCAGGGAACAGGGACATCTCTATCGTGCGCCGCATCGCGAACGCCGCGCGAAGCCGTATCCAGGCGCCATCCGTGGCACGCGTGCCGAACGTGGCCACTCCCATACGAGGGTTTTCACCGAGGATAGAACGATTGTTTATCAGGCTGCTTGATAATAGACTTCGTATCAGGCTACCTGATATTAAAACGCTGTCGGGTAACTCGGACATCACGGCATACATTGATACGCGCAACACGCGCTGGAGCTACGAACATGGCAAGTTATGAGGGTCGCTGGAAGACGGTCGACGTGAAGGTCGAGGAAGGCATTGCATGGGTGATGTTCAATCGCCCGGAGAAGCGCAATGCAATGAGTCCCACGCTCAACAGCGAAATGGTGCAGGTACTCGAGACGCTCGAACTCGACGCCGACGCCAGGGTACTAGTCCTGACGGGCGCAGGCGATGCATGGACAGCCGGCATGGACCTGAAGGAATACTTCCGCGAAGTCGATGCGGGCCCGGAGATCCTGCAGGAAAAGATTCGCCGCGATGCGTGCCAGTGGCAATGGAAACTGCTGCGCATGTATTCGAAGCCGACCATCGCGATGGTCAACGGATGGTGCTTCGGCGGCGGTTTCTCGCCGCTGGTCGCGTGCGACCTCGCGATCGCCGCCGACGAGGCCGTATTCGGCCTCTCGGAGATCAACTGGGGCATTCCGCCGGGCAATCTCGTCAGCAAGGCCATGGCGGATACGGTCGGGCATCGGCAGGCGCTCTACTACATCATGACGGGCGACACCTTCACGGGAACGGAGGCTGCCGCCATGGGGCTCGTGAACCGGAGCGTGCCGCGCGAGCAGTTGCGCGCCGAGACGATTGCGCTGGCCGCGAAGCTGCTCGAAAAGAACCCCGTCGTGCTGCGCGTCGCGAAGCATGGTTTCAAGCGCTGCCGCGAGCTGACGTGGGAACAGAACGAAGACTATCTGTACGCGAAGCTCGACCAGGCCCAGTTGCGCGACCCCGAGAACGGACGTGCAGAAGGACTGAAACAGTTCCTCGACCAGAAGTCGATCAAGCCCGGCCTTCAGGCCTACAAGCGCGCGGAATGACGACGCACGACGCCCGGCGTGCAATGACGCCGGGCGTTCCGGTCGACAAAGGAGACAGCCATCGTGAACGAAGTGAGCATGTTGGTCGGCGGCAAGGACTGCGCCGCCGTTAGCGGCGCGACTTTCGCGCGCCTGAATCCCGTCACGGGCGCCGTGGCTTCGCGCGCGCCCGCTGCCACGCTGGCAGACGCCGACGCGGCCGTCGATGCCGCCGCAGCCGCGTTCCCCGCATGGTCGGCGCTGCCGCCCACGGAGCGCCGCACGCGTCTGCTCAAGGCCGCCGACATCATGGACGCGCGGGCCGGCGCATTCATCGAAACGGGCATCGCGGAAACGGGCGCGATGGCCAACTGGTACGGCTTCAACGTACATCTCGCGGCGAACATGCTGCGCGAAGCCGCAGCCATGACGACGCAAATCGACGGCAGCATCGTTCCCACCGACACGCCAGACAATTTGGCGCTCGCCGTGCGTCAGCCGTGCGGCGTGGTGCTCGGCATCGCACCGTGGAATGCGCCCGTGATCCTCGGCACGCGCGCCGTCGCGATGCCGCTCGCGTGCGGCAATACGGTGGTGCTGAAGGCGTCGGAGGTCTGCCCCGCCGTGCATCGGATGATCGGCAGCGTATTGCAGGAAGCGGGGCTCGGCGACGGCGTCGTCAACGTCGTGACGAATGCGCCCGAAGATGCGCCTGCCATCGTCGAGCGGCTGATCGCGCACCCCGCCGTGCGTCGCGTGAATTTCACGGGCTCGACGCATGTCGGCCGAATCATCGCGATGCATGCGGCAAAGCATCTGAAGCCCGCCCTGCTCGAACTCGGCGGCAAGGCGCCCGTGCTCGTGCTCGACGACGCGGATCTCGACGCGGCCGTCGAAGCCATTGCGTTCGGCGCGTTCTTCAACCAGGGGCAAATCTGCATGTCGACGGAGCGTGTGATCGCGCATCGCAGCATTGCAGCGTCGCTCGTCGACAAGCTCGCAGAGAAAGCACGCAAACTGGTGGCCGCGGCGCCCGCCGCGCAGGGTGCCGTGCTCGGCGCGATGGTCAGCGCACAGGCTGCGCAGCGCGCGACGGCGCTGGTACAGGACGCCCGCGATTATGGCGCGACGATACGCGCGGGCGGCCCAACGGATGGCGCGATCATGCAGCCGACCATCGTCGATGGCGTGACTGCCGAGATGAAGCTGTACGCGGAGGAATCGTTCGCGCCCGTTGTGACGGTGCTGCGCGTCGATAGCGACGACGAAGCGGTGCGCGTCGCCAACGACAGCGAGTTCGGCTTGTCGGCTGCCGTGTTCAGTCGTGACATTGCGCGCGCGATGCAGGTCGCCAGACGCATCGAGTCCGGCATATGTCATATCAACGGGGCGACCGTACACGATGAGGCGCAGATGCCGTTTGGCGGCGTGAAGAGCAGCGGATACGGGCGCTTCGGCAGCAAGGCGTCGATTGCCGAATTCACCGATCTGCGGTGGATCACGATACAAACGGGTCCACGTCATTACCCGATCTGAACGCGTCGATATCGACGCGCCGTTCACGCATACCAATCTAAATCGGGCATGCTTCGCACAAGGCGGATATCTCGCGGCGGGCTTCGGCGCGCCGCTTGAGCGAGCCCACACCCGCGTCAGAGTCAAAGCGCCAACGCGGGCCGACAGGAGACAACAAGGTGAATTCCCAGCCGACACAATCCGCTGTCGACAGAGAGACGTCTGTGCCTTACCGCGCGGTGCGGATCGGTACTGCGCCCGTCCGCGTGCGCCGCGAAGGCGACATCTGGTACATGGAATCGGGCGCGACGCCGGGCGCGTATCCGAAGCGGCTGACCGACCGGCTCGCGAGCGGCGCGCAGGCGCATCCGGACCGCTGGCTCGTCGCGCGTCGCGGCGCCGATGGCGAATGGCAGGGTATTGGCTACGCGCAGATGCTTGCGCGTGCCCGGGCAATCGGTCAGGCACTGCTCGATCGCAATCTGTCGGCTGAACGGCCTGTCGTGATTCTCTCCGGCAACGATCTCGAGCACATGATGGTCGCGCTCGGCGCGATGTGGGCGGGCGTGCCCTATGCGCCGATCTCGCCCGCCTATTCGCTCGTCTCCAGCGATTATGGCAAGCTGCGCCACACGCTCGATCTGCTGACGCCCGGACTCGTGTTCGCCACCGATGGCGACACATTCGCCGCCGCCATCGACGCCACCGTACCGGGCAATGTCGAAGTGGTCACGGCCACGGGTACGTGCGGAGCACGTAACGCGACGCCCCTGTCAGCGTTGCTCGACACGCTTCCCACGACAGTCGATGCCGCACATGACGCGATCGTGCCCGACGCCATCGCCAAGTTCCTGTTCACCTCCGGCTCGACGATGCTGCCGAAAGCCGTGCCGACGACGCATCGCATGCTGTGCAGCAATCAGCAGATGCTGCTCGACACGTTCCCGGAGTTCGCCGACGAGCCACCTGTGCTGGTCGACTGGTTGCCGTGGAATCACACGTTCGGCGGCAGTCATAACGTCGGCATCGCGCTCTATAACGGCGGCACGCTGTATATCGACGACGGCAAACCCGTTGCAAAGAAGTTCGACGAAACGCTGCGGAATTTGCGCGAGATCGCGCCGACGATCTACTTCAACGTGCCCAAGGGATGGGAAGAACTGACGAGCGCGCTCGAAACCGACGCGCAGCTGCGCGAGACATTCTTTTCGCGCGTGAAGGTGTATTTCTTCGCGGGCGCGGGACTGTCACAGGCCGCGTGGGATCGGCTTCAGAGCGTCACTGAACGTTTTTGCGGGGAGCGCATCCGCATCATGGCCGGTCTGGGCATGACGGAGACATCGCCTTCGTGTCTGTTCACGACGGGCCCCGTCATGGGCGCGGGTTACGTCGGCATGCCCGCGCCCGGCTGCGAAGTGAAGCTCGTGCCCGTCTCCGGCAAGCTGGAGGCGCGCTTTCGCGGCCCGCATGTGATGTCCGGATACTGGCGAATGAACGACGCCTCCGCCGCCGGATCGTTCGATGAAGAAGGCTATTACTGCAGCGGCGACGCGCTGAAGTTCGTCGATCCGCAGCGCCCGGAACTCGGCCTGGCGTTCGACGGACGCATCGCCGAAGACTTCAAGCTGAGTTCGGGCACTTTCGTGAGCGTCGGGCCCATGAGGGCGCGCGTCATTTCGGCGGGTACACCATATGTGCAGGACGTGGTCGTCACGGGCCTGAACCGCGACGATGTCGGGCTGCTCGTGTTTCCGAGGCTCGACGATTGCCGGCGGCTCGCGCAGTTGCCTGCATCGGCGGGTGCTGGCGAGATTGTCGGCGCCCCGGCCGTGCGCGCGTTCTTCATCGATCTGCTCGACCGGCTCAACCGCGAATCGACCGGTAGCGCGACGGCGATCGCACGGCTGCAACTGCTCGACGTGGCTCCGTCGCTCGATCTCGGCGAGATCACCGACAAGGGCTCGATCAACCAGCGCGCGGTGTTGACGCATCGTGCGGAACTCGTCGAGGCAATGCACGATGCGCGGCGCGACGATCCAACCGTGATCTATGCCGCGCGTTGCAAGGCGTGAAAGCCAACAGGACGATGTACCGGGCGAATCGCGCGGTAACATGGCGTCTTCGATGACAGCATCCGGCGATCTGATGACGGGCAAATCTCCTGCAAAAACGACGAAAGCAGCATCCGCAAGCGCCGGTCGCCAGCGCCCGGCGCCGACAGCGCGCAAGGCGGCGGCGCGTCCCCGTCTCACCTATCTGGTCGGCAGCCTGGATCGCATTTTGCGCCGCAAGATGACGGAAGCACTCGCACCGTTGGGTCTGACTCTTGCACAATTCACCGCGCTTTCGGTGCTGGAAGCGCGGGGCGAGGCGTCAAACGCGCAACTCGCCGAGCGATCGTTCATCACGCCGCAATCGGCCAACGAAGTCATGAGCGTGATGGCGTCGCGCAACTGGATCACGCGCGAACCGGATCCGAATCATGGGCGTATCGTTGTACTTCGCCTCACCGATGAAGGACGCGAGGTGCTACATCGGTGCATGAGTGCGGTGCGGGTTCTGGAGGCCCGGATGCTCTCGGGGACAGAGGCGAGCGATGCGTCGGCCGTGCAAGAGATGCTCGAACGCTTCGTCCGGAACCTTCGGGAGTAACGGTCGGTCCTCTGGCTCTTTTGCGGCGCCCGGGTAACGTCGCCCTCACTCCCTTTCCACCCACGTACGTCGGCGCGGTCGAGAACTGGCGCGCGCACGCCCCCTCGCTTTGTCGGTGGGCCTCCAGCCGGTAACCTTTCCATCCGATCCTTGATGAAGCTGACGCACTCACCGGAATCTCCTTTCCCAACCCGTGCTTGAGCGGCGAACACTTGCATCAATCTGCCATCCGCAGCTGGCGTCAGGCTGGACATTGCAATGGCGGGATTCAACGCGAGTGGCAACGGGCGGGTGCGCGTTGGCATCGACCGTCGCCTAGAATGTAAGTGCGGCGACCGACCTGAAGGAGGATGTCGTGAGTGAAACGTTTATGGCGTACCTGATGGGTCCGGCTGTGATGTTGATAGTCGGCGTGGTGTTGTGGCTTGCCACCCGCCATCACAGGAACACAAGCGAGGGACGATCAAGCCGATGGCTTGATACCCATTACGTCGATCTGATGCATCATCGACATTGAGGGCTTCCCCAACGGTTATCGTATCGATCAATCGGGTTTTCCCGTTCGGGTCAACACGAGAGGCTTTGGCTTACGTGGAAACTGGACGTGCAAAGCGTAAGGTTGTCATCAAGATCTGATAGGGCGGCCGGGCCCGGTGCGCGAAAAATCACCCGGTGACGCAGCCGCCGTTGGCCAGAGCGACCAGCGCCTGAACCGGTTCGGGCCACCGGAAAGCGTGCCGGTGTGCTGTCCGTGCACCTCCTGGTTGGCAGGTTTCATCCCGACATGGTAAAAAGTCTCCACCGCGGGCGGTCGCTCCGTGCCGTACCGCGTTCGCAAATGCGATTTTCAACATCTACAGGTTCAAAAAATGGCAACTGGTACAGTGAAATGGTTTAACGACGCGAAGGGCTTTGGTTTCATCACGCCGGACGAAGGTGGCGAAGACCTGTTCGCTCACTTCTCCGAAATCAAGACTGAAGGCTTCAAGTCATTGCAGGAAAACCAGAAAGTAAGCTTCGAAGTGAAGATGGGACCGAAGGGCAAGCAGGCTGCAAATATCAAGCCTGTGTAACCGGCACGGGCGTTATCCTGGCGCGTAACCCGCCCCGCGCGGGTCACGTTTCTCACGTTCGGCGTGTCAGGAGTCCGTGAGCGTGACGGCATTCCAGGTGCCCCGATACGGGCAGGACGGACAAGTCCTGCTCGTGACCCATCACCGCACGCACAATCAAGGCGCATAAATTACGCGACGACCAGCGCCGAGGCGCTATCACTGGTCGGCGCAGGCACTGCCCGATTATGGGGCACGTCCTCCGCGGTTGCGTTGCTTGCCCCCGCTTTTCTCGTCCTCGCAATTCCCCCTCGTCCACTTCCGCTTATCGCCGCGTTCTCGCTGGCGCAAAGTGTCATCACCACGCACGGCCTCTCAAACAACAGTCCTCCCGGTGACCCGTTTTGCAGTCGGGAAGTTCAGCACGCCGCGTTCATCGGGCATCAACGCGCGCGCTTGCGGCTCCGCGGAGCGCCGGCGTCTCAAGTCGGTCCCGTTTTGAGACAGTCACGAGATATCCGCGAACGCCCGACATGGACCGTTCACGCCGCTGCACCGTGAGACCAGATCGAGTCATAATCCCGATGCTGTCGCCCCCGAACAACGATAGATGACCGAGATCTTCATGCGGGCGTGCTGATCTTCTCAATCTGGAAAACCGGCAATCATGGAAACTGGTGTCACCTCTGCGCACTCGACTCGGGAGGGTTCCGCACCGGAGGTTCTCGCGGTTTTTCTCAGATTGGGGCTGACGTGCTTCGGCGGTCCCATTGCCCATCTGGGATACTTTCGCCGGGAATTCGTTGAGAGGCGCCACTGGCTTGATGACGAAACCTTCACGGATCTGGTCGGGCTCTGTCAGTTCCTTCCGGGACCGGCCAGCAGCCAGGTGGGGTACTCGATCGGTCTCTTGCGAGCGGGGTGGCTTGGGGGACTCGCGGCGTGGTGCGGATTCACGCTGCCTTCAGTCCTGTTGTTGCTCAGCTTTGCTGCCATCGCCCCAAGTCTTGGCGGCCTGGTCGGTGGCGGCTTGATCCATGGCCTGAAGCTCGTCGCTGTCGCTGTCGTCGCTCAAGCAGTTTGGGATATGGCGCGGCGCCTGTGTCCGGATCAACGTCGTGCTGCCATCGCGCTCATCGCCATCGGGGTGCTCAGCATTCTGACGACCGTCTATGCGCAACTCATCGTTATCGCCCTCGGTGCTGTGCTCGGACTCGCGTTTTGCCAGACGACGACATCGTCAGACGCCAGTCGAGTACCACGACACACGCTCGAAATCCGTGTATCCCGCACGGTGGGTGCCGTCGCGTTGATCCTTTTCTGTGTCTTGCTGTTCGGGCTTCCCGCGCTGGTCCGACTCCATGCGGGCCAGGCACTCGAGGTCTTCAATGCGTTCTATCGATCGGGCGCGCTTGTCTTCGGCGGCGGTCACGTTGTGCTACCGCTTCTTCAGCAGCAAACCGTTGAGGCCGGCCTGGTCTCGTCGAACGATTTTCTCGCTGGCTACGGCGCCGCACAGGCTGTCCCGGGCCCCTTATTCACGTTTGCTGCATTTCTCGGATGGACGATGACCGAAGCGCCGAATCACTGGACCGGCGCGTTGCTCGCCACAGTGGGCATTTTTTTGCCGGGTCTTCTGCTCGTGCTTGCGGCGCTACCTTACTGGCAAGCGCTGCGCGATCTTCCGTCGATGGCTGCACTGCTTGCGGGGGTGAATGCGGCGGTCGTTGGACTGCTGGCCACCGCGCTGTACTCGCCGGTCTGGACCAGCGCGGTTCTCTCTGAACTCGACTTTGCCATCGCGGCCATCGGTTTTTTCTTGCTGACACGCTGGAAGATTCCACCGCTCGCCGTCGTCGCGCTCTGTGCGCTGGCCGGCGTTGCCGAGGTGACCTTGCGCTGAATCGGTGAGTGCATAGGCAACGCAGCAAGTATCTGGGATCATGACCGACGATCGTCAACCGGCTGATCGCACAATGCTGCGATAGCGAACGGTTTGTCATGAAACCGTTTGTGCCGACGCTATTCGCCGTGCGGTGCCCCAGGCGAAGGCTGAAGCGGCCGACAAGTGTCTTACGCCTTCGCCGTCAATGGGCATCAATTCGACATAGTGACCACCGGTTTGAGATGACCATCCCGGATCAATCCCACTTCAATTTAATTAGTCATCCATATAACAACGTCGCTAGTTCGATTTAGGCGTAGCAGGCCGCACTCGCATTGATAACCATTGAACATCAATGCATCCAAAAATCGCACTTCTCGTTTCTGACGTCTTGAGCAAATATCGGTGCTCAAGAGGTTCATAAACACATCTACAGAAGAACGCATCGGAGACAGGCTCGAAACGTGAACAGCGTTTCGCCGTATTCCAGCGCGAGCCCGGTCATGGGCGCCGCGACCCGTCACCGACGCGCGTCTCGCATCACAACACTTCGCTTTGTTATTTCTGCCGCCGCTTCGAGCGCGCCCAGGGCAGCGGTGCTTTTTGCGCCTGCTGCAGCGAGCGGGATGAATTCCGCGTACTTACTTCATTCGTCATTGCCTTGAAAATTCAGGAGACACTCACATGCAGATCACCGGAATGTTGCACGGCGCGCGCCTGCTGCAATTCGTCGGATTCCCGGCCAGCGAAGTGCTGGGCCCCGGCGCAAGCGAAGAGGAGATCAAGTCACTGATCGACCGTCACGGCCAGGTCTTTATCAAGCCCGTGTTCAAGGGCGGCGTCGGCAAAAAGGGCAAGGCTGGCCTGCTCGGCCGCGCGTCCGACCTCAAGACGGCCCTCGCCGAAAAAGAGCGGCTCTACTTCGCCGAGCACGTCGTGGGCCACATGAGGGCAAAGGCGAACGGCGTGACGTTCGAAGCGGGCGTGCCGGCAACGCACGAAGTCTATTTCTCGATCACCGATTCCACCCGCTTCCGCGCCCCCACGATGACGCTCTCTCACATGGGCGGCATGGACATCGAGGAAGTCGATCCGAAGCACGTCGCGATGGTGCCTTTCGATGCATTGACCGGGCTGAAGGCGTTCGTCGTCGCAAACGCACTCAGCGAGATCGGCGCGCCGCGCGAGATCATCTCGCCGCTCGTGCAGCAGTTGCCGAAGCTCTGGGAGCTCTTTCACGACTTCGGCATGACGACGCTCGAACTCAATCCGATCCGCATGCGCGAAGACAAGAAAGGGCGTCTCACGCCCGTGGCGTGCGACTTCAAATGCGGCTTCGATCGCGATGATCCGCGCTTCTCGCGCCTCGGCCTGCCAGCGCATCTATTCGCCGCCGACTACTCGGACTTCGAGCAGGAGATCAACCAGCTTCGCACGCATCAGGGCCAAAGCGATGTGTACGTGATCAACGACCGCGGCACGATCCTCGCGCCCACCTTCGGCGGCGGCGCGAACTCACTTGTGACTGAGATGCTTGGCGACGCGGCCGTCATCTCGTCGGACTTCGGCGGCAATCCCCCCTACGAGAAGATGAAGGAAGTGGCGCGCATCTGCTTCAGGCATTGGCTGAAACAGTCGAATGTGCTGTTCATCATCGGTGGCAAATCCAACAACACCGATATCTACGAGACACTGCGCGCGATGGCCGACGCACTGCGTGAGCACTTCAGCGAGCACGGCCCGACACCACTCTACGTCGTCCTCGGGCGCGGCGGTCCGAACCTCGTGCGTGGCATGTCGGCGCTGCGCGACACCTGCGATTCGCTCGGCCTCCCCTATCGCCTCTTCGGCTTCGATTCCGACATCAGCGAAGTGATCCAGTACGCACGCAAGGCCGATGCGTGGATGCAATCGGGCGGGCGCGCGCAGGTCGCGGCGAGCATCGGCGCACGCGAGTCGCAGTCTGAAACGGCAAAGGCGTAAGGAGACTGACATGTACAGGCAAGCCAGCAATCATTTCAAGTATTTCGTCGGCATCCAGTCGCTCGCGCAGATTGCCACGCGCGAGGACCGCGTGTGCGTGCTCAATATTCTCGGTGGTGAATCGTCGGACGTGACACCCGTAAGCCATGCGTTCTCGGGCGGGAATATCGTGTTCGGCACCGCCCCCGGCAAAGGTGGCCAGGTGCTAGCGACGCCCTCCGGCGACATCCCGGTCTACAACAACGTCCGCGAAGGCCTCGAAGCCGGGCACCGTTTCAATTGCGGCGTCGTGTACCTTCCGCCGTCGGCTGCGCGCGACGGTGTGGCCGAGCTGATCCGCGTGAATCCCGATCTGCGCAAGATCTTCATCATCACGGAGAAGATCGCCGTGCATGACGCTCGTGAGATCCGGGCGATGGGCCAGCAGGCGGGCATTGACATCTTCGGCGCGAACGGGCTGGGTGTCGCGGATTCGTGGCAGAGCGTGCGCATCGGCGGCGCGCTCGGCGGCGACGATCCCGCTGCGACATTGCGCCGGGGCTCGATCGCAATCTTTTCGAACTCGGGCGGCTTCAGCACCACCATCGCGCAGTATCTCCGGATGAGCGGCTGGGGTACGTCAACCGTCATTTCCAGCGGCAAAGACGTCTACATCCACTACGCCGCGCCGGAGTTCGCGTTCGCTCTCGCCAACGACGCGCGCAGCAAGGCTGCCGTGTTGTACTGCGAGCCGGGCGGCTACTACGAGGCCGACGCCACGTTCACCAAGCCGGTGGTCGCGTGCGTGGTGGGCCGCTGGAAGAGCCGCCTCACGCGCGCGGTCGGACATGCGGGCGCGATGGCGGGCGGCGCCGACGACGCGCTCGCCAAGGAGCGCTGGTTCATGGAAAAGTTCGGCGTCGAGCGGCTCTTTACACCGGACGAACCGTGCTGCTCGGCCAGGGGCGCGGTGGTGACGAACATCGCGCACATTCCCGCCGCGCTCACGGCGGTGATGCGCGCCAACGCGACGATGCCCGATTTCGAACCAGAAGGCAGCCTCGCGCTCAAGCCGTGGTTCGGCTCGGACCAGGGGCTTGAACTGCCCAACGAACTCGCCATTCCGGTGGTGGAGGCGGTCGCGCCCTACAACGAGCAAGTGGCGCGGGTGAACGGCCAGATCGGCGCGATCCCGCCGCGCCAGACACTGAAGGACGCCTCGGGCGCCTCGCAGATGGACGCGAAGACGCAGGTGAGCAGCCTGCACGGTGCATCGATGCTAGAAGCAGCGACGCGTTCGCTCGAAGCGAACGTCTGCCTCGCGCTGTTGCACGAGTTCGGTGGAACAAACGACGAGATGCTCATCAATGTGGCGGTAGGCGCAGCGGTGAACCTGCACGGCACGCCCGAACTGGCGGCGGCGCAGGCCGCGCGCGAGGCGGGCAATGCGCCCAACGCGGTGCTCGCGGCGGCGGCGGTGATTGTCGGGCCGAATCGCCAGCGTGCGGCGCGCGAAGCGGCAAAGCTGATGATCGACCGCTTCGCGGCGGCGAAGCTCACGAACGCGTTCGACGTGACTTTCGATGTCGAAGCCGTCGATACCACCGGCAGCGAAGCGCTCTTCTCTGAAGCACGCGACCCGAAGGCCGAAGCATTGCTTGCGGGTCTGGCTGCGCGCGGCGTGAGTTCCGCGTTTGTTCGTTGGCTTGCGTGCGGCCCTGGCCATCCGCGTGCGGACGCGGTACTCGCCGCGATCACGACGACCCTCGCCTGGGGCCCGCTCATGCGCAAACGCATCTCGCGTCTGACGGCGGAGAGCCTGCCGTGGTGGACGCAGCTCTTCGGCACGCTGATCGGCGCCTCGGCGGAAGCATCGCGTCACGGCCCCGACAGCTTCTGCGGCATCGGCGCCGAAGCGTTGCTCGGCGAACGCACGCTGACCGAGGTCGCCTTTGCGGCGCTTCTCAACCGCAGGCCTACCGCGGACGACCTGTTTGCGTTCAAGACCCTCGTCGGCCTGCTGCTCACGAACGGACCCGGCGCAATCTCGGCGCAAGGCGCGAAGGGCGCGGTATCCGCCGACGGCCCCGAGAGCCCCGAGCGGGTGCAACTGAACAAGGCGCTGGCCGGCTTTCTCACGCACACCGGCTATACGCATGGCGGCAACGGCTACGAAGGTATTGCGTTCCTCAACGAGGCGTTTCGCGACAGCGGCCTCGACGATCCTGCCGACGCAAAACACGGCGTGGACCTCGAAGCGCTCGCACGGCGATCCGTCGAGCAGTATGCGCAGTACAAGGCGCGTCAGAAGCATGCGGGCAGCCTCGACATCGCCAAGCTTCCGGGCGTGAATCACCCGGTCTTCAAGGACAAGCCGGTGAACCACGATCCGCGCGAGGTGTTCATCGCCAATCTGTATGAAGGGCGCGGCGAATACAACGCGTTTCATGCGTACTACCGTGCCCTGGTGCAAGCGCTGTTCGACGCGGGCGTGTCGCGCAATGTCTATTGCGTCAACGTCGATGCGGTCATCGCCGCGCTGTTGTTGAAGATGCTATGGCAGCCGCTGCGACGCGGGGAGTTCAGCGAGGCGGACCTCGAAACCGCCGCATTCACGATCTTCCTGTATCCGCGCATGCTCGGCTGCGCCGCGGAAATCGACGATCACCTCAATCGCGGCCGCAACATGGACACGCGCACGGCCGCTTCGCAGTGCCGCTTCGTGGCCTGACCGGAAGGCCCCTGACGGTCGCCGCCACGCGCTTCCGCAATGGAAGGCGTGGCGACGCGACAGCATCGATTGATAACCAATGAACATCAATCGTTCAGAACATTGCACTTATCGTTTTGCCGGTTCCGGGCGAACATTCCCGAAACGACAATCCGCCGGATCACCGCGCATTTACAGGATTTCAGGAGACACCTCGATGCACCCCTCGTCCTCTACCCTTTCGCCCGGACAGTCGAAGGCCGCTGCGGTATTCCGCGTGACGGCCGGGAATTTCCTGGAGCAGTTCGACTTCTTTCTGTTCGGCTTCTACGCTACCCAGATCGCCAACGTCTTCTTTCCCGCCGCGAGCGAATTCGCCTCGCTGATGATGACCTTCGCGGTCTTCGGCGCCGGCTTCCTGATGCGGCCGCTGGGCGCGATCGTGCTCGGCGCCTACATCGACGATGTCGGCCGCCGCAAGGGCCTCATCGTCACACTCTCCATCATGGCGAGCGGCACCATCCTGATCGCATTCGTGCCGGGCTATGCCACGATCGGCCTCATGGCACCGGCGCTCGTGCTGGTCGGGCGGCTGCTGCAGGGCTTCTCTGCGGGCGCGGAGCTGGGTGGTGTGTCCGTGTATCTCGCCGAGATGGCCACGCCCGGCCGCAAGGGCTTCTTCACGAGCTGGCAGTCCGCGAGCCAGCAGGTGGCGATCGTCGTGGCCGCAGGCCTCGGCTTCGCGCTCAATCAATGGCTGGACGCGACGGCCATCGCGGCGTGGGGATGGCGTGCGCCGTTCTTCGTCGGCTGCATGATCGTGCCGTTCATCTTCATGCTGCGCCGCAATCTCGAGGAAACGCAGGAGTTCAAGGCGCGCCAGCATCGCCCGACCATGAAGGAGGTGTTCCGCACGCTGGTCCACAACTGGGCCGTCGTAGTCGCCGGCGTGATGCTGGTGGCGATGACCACCACGAGCTTCTACCTCATCACGATCTACGCGCCCACCTTCGGCAAGACGGTCCTGCACCTGAGCACCGCGGACAGCCTGCTCGTGACGCTGTGCGTCGGCGTGTCGAACTTCGTCTGGCTGCCGATTGGCGGGGCGCTCTCCGACAGGATCGGCCGCCGGCCGCTGCTGTTCGCCATGACGGCGCTCGCCATCGCGACCGCGTACCCTGCACTGTCGCTGCTCGCTCACGCGCCGAGCTTTGTCAACATGCTGCTCGTGCTCCTGTGGCTCTCGTTCATGTATGGCATCTACAACGGCGCGATGGTCGTCGCGTTGACGGAAGTGATGCCAGTGGAAGTGCGCGTCGCAGGGTTCTCGCTAGCCTATAGTCTCGCGACGGCTGTGTTCGGCGGCTTCACTCCCGCGATCTCGACCGCCCTCATTCACGTTACCGGCGACAAGGCCGCACCCGGATACTGGATGAGCTTCGCCGCCGTCTGCGCCCTGTGCGCGACGTTCGCGCTCTATCGCCGCCGCGCAGTGACGCTGACGCCAGCGCACTGATGCTGCTCTCGTCCCGCATATTCCTGAACGCGCAACCCGACACGCCTTCATCCATGAAAAACCTGCTTCTGAAACTTTGTACGGTGGCGCTCGTGGCAATGTCCACCGCCGCAGCGAACGTGCAGGCCGCCGACCTGCACGTCATGAGCTCGGGCGGTTTCACCGCCGCGTATAAGTTGCTCGGCCCGAGATTCGCGTCCACTACGGGCAATACGCTCGACACCGCGCTTGGGCCCTCGATGGGCAAATCGCCCGAGGCGATTCCCAACCGCCTCGAACGCGGCGAGCCCGCCGACGTCGTGATCATGGTCGGTTACGCACTCGACGATCTGATCAAGGAAGGCAAGATCGTCCCCGGATCGCGGGTCGAACTGGCGGATTCGCGCATCGGCATGGTCGTGCGCGAAGGCGCGGCGAAGCCCGACATCGGCTCGGTCGAGGCACTCAGGCAAGCCCTGCTCCACGCCAGGTCGATCGCCTACTCGGATAGCGCGAGCGGCGTTTATATCGAGCGCGAGCTCTTCAAGCGGCTCGGCATCGAGGATCAGGTCAAGCCGAAGGCGAAGATGATCCCGCGGATTCCGGTGGCGTCGGTGGTGGCAAACGGCGACTACGAAATCGGCTTCCAGCAGGTGAGCGAGTTGCTGCCCATCAAGGGCGCGACGTACGTCGGAAAGATTCCCGAGTCCCTCCAGTCCGTCACGCGTTACGCGGCCGGCATCCCCATCGGCGCACAGCATCCGAAGGAGGCCAAAGCCCTCCTCGACTATCTCGCTTCGCCCGAAGCGCAGCCCGAAGTGAAATCAACAGGGCTCGATTCCGTCACCATGCATTGATACGCCGGAATGCGTGCCGAGAGCCGCCTGCCGGTCAGCCTGGCGTGTTCGTGGCGGGGGCGTCAATGTCGTCCGCGTCGCGCGGCGCTGGGCCGCGCAGCATCTGGAAAAGACGCCCACGGTCGCAAGCCCCCTCCCACTGCGAAACGAAGATTACCGCGCAGGCATTGCTGATCACGCTTGTCAGGGCGCGCGCCTCGGACATGAACCGGTCGATCCCCACCAGCAGCGCCACCCCGGCGACGGGCAAGTCCGGAATCACGGTCAACGTCGCGACGAGCGCGACGAGCCCGCTGCCGGACACACCGGCCGCGCCCTTGGAAGTGAGCAGCATGACGGCGAGCATCGTCGCAATCTGCGGCCAGGTAAGTGGTACGTCGCACGCCTGCGCGATGAACACCGAAGCGAGCGTCAGATAGATCGCCGTGCCGTCAAGGTTGAATGAGTAGCCTGCGGGCAGGACGAGGCCGACGATCCCCCTGTCGCAGCCAAGTGCTTCCAGCTTCACGATCAGTCGCGGCAAGACGGGTTCCGTCGAAGAGGTTGCGAGAACGATCGCGAGCTCCTCGCGCAGGTAGCGTAGCAATCGCCAGAGCGCGAAGCCATGCAGCCGTGCGAGCGGCGCAAGGACCAGTGCGACGAATAGCAGGCACGCCGTATAGAACGACACCATCAGCATGCCGAGCGAGCTGACCGAGCCGATACCGAAGCGGCCCACGGTGAATGCCATCGCGCCGAACGCGCCGATGGGAGCAAGCCGCATGATCATCGCGAGAATGCGAAAGAGCAGATTGGCGACCCCTTCGATGAGTTCGAGCACGGGCCGCCCCGCACGCGGGTTCGCGTTCAGCGCGAAGCCGAAGAGCAGAGAAAGCAGAAGCACGGGCAGCACTTCGCCCTTCACGAATGCGCCGACGAGCGTCTCGGGGATCACGCTCAACGCAAACTCCTCGACCCCGCGCGGCTGCGAGCGTGCGGCAAACTGCGCGAGGAGGTTCGTGTCCAGATGATGCGGATCGATGTGCATGCCCGCGCCGGGGCGCAACGCGTATGCGGTTGCAAGGCCGATCAGGAGCGCGATGGCCGTCAGGAAATAGAAGAGCGCCAGTGCCTTGAGGATCGTGCGTCCGATCGTTGTGCCGCTTGCGAGCGACGTGATCCCTGAGACGATAGTGCAAAACACGATCGGCGCGATCATCATCCGCACCAGACCGATGAACGCGTCACTGAGTGGCTTGAGCGAAGCGCCGGCTTGTGGCCACACGTGGCCCAAACTCATGCCGAGCGCCATGCCCAGCAAGACCTGCACGTAAAGCAACCGAAGTGGCCTTGCCAACGTCACGATGCTGTCTTCCTTCCAGTCTTCTCTTTCGTGTTCACACCACTGCCCTTGACATCACCGTTCACGACAACGGCGCGCTTCATTTCAATGATCGTCCGGTAAAACTCCTGCGCGGCCGGCGTTAGCGGCCGTCCGCGCCGTGTCACGATTCCCACGCGCCTTTTCACCACGGGATCGACCAGCGGCACGCTCGTGAGGATGGGGTGATCGCGCCCGGGCATGGCCATCGAAGGCACCGCCGCGACGCCGAGCCCCGCTTCGACCAGCCCGAGCATGGTAGTGACGTGGCGCGTCTCGCAGACGCTCGGCACGCGCGGGGCCACGGCGGAGAGCGCCTGATCGAGCAGCAGGCGATTGCCGGAGGTCTTGTCGACGGACACATACTCGTGCTCGTAAAGCTCGTTCCAGGACACACGCTTCTTGCGCGCGAGCGGATGGTCACGACGGCACGCGGCAACGAAGCGCTCCTGCAATAGGACCTTGAACTCCACCTCGGACTCCTGGCTGCCCATGAAGCTCACACCAAAATCGGCTTCGCCACTGATGACGGCGCCAAGCACTTCATTTGCGCTCGAATCCAGCAGCTTGACCCTGATGCGCGGAAAGCGGCTGTGATAGCTCGCGACGACATTCGGCAGGAAATAGTAGGCCACCGACGGTACACAGGCGATCGTCACATGGCCCAGGCGGCTCGACGAGACATCCCGGATGCCAAGCAGTGCGACGTCGAGATCGTCGAGCAGTTGCTCGGCGCTCGGGGCGAACACGCGTCCGACGGTGGTGAGCGTGACGCTGCGCGTGGTGCGCTCGAAGAGGCGCACGCCGAGTGCCGCCTCGAGCTTGTCGATGCGGCGGCTCAAGGCCGGCTGAGAAATGTTGACCGCATCGGCGGCCTTGCGGAAGCTTCCCAGTTCCACAACGGCTCGAAACGCCTGCAAGTCGTTCAGGTCGAAGTTTACGCCCACGCCTATCTCCGCATTATCGGTATTGATATTTTGCGTGAATCCAGACAAGTTCGACCGAGAATATTGCTAGTGCCGCGTTAGATTCCGGGAATGCCGCAGTTGAGGAGCGATGGGCTTACATTAAGGCTGATTATGTCCACCCGTCGAGTAATGGCCCCTACGCCACTCCGCAAAATATAAAAACGAGGTACTGTTTGTCCACGCCGGGAGCTACGGGACTGGTCAACCAGTTAGCTCAGCGACGCAGGTCACCACCGAGGCACATGCGGTTGGCGCCCTACCCGCCTTACAGTACTGTATCCGGGACCAAGTGCAAACTGGATGCATCGCTCGCGAAAGAACAAGCGCCGCTAACGCGCTCACCAGCACAGTTCAGCATCCCAGCGAAAAAGAGCAATACGGCAACGACGATAACGGGACGTCATGTCCCCTTCTGTTTATCGATCGCGATGGCGCACGCACATGGCTTTTTGGGGCCATCGGTGTAGTGCTTCGAGCGCCCCACCGATACGTTGCCGGCGCCCCCATCTCGTCCCCGCCGTGTCTGCGATCACGTCACCGGCGCGGGATTGAAAAGAACGAGTGCGTTATGAAGCTTGAGCGCTTCGGCGCAGGTCTTTTTCCGCCCGCTTGCAACCTCGAGCATCAGGTGGAACAGTTCCCAGCCCACGTCTTCGATCGTTGTATCGCCGGTTGCGATCGTGCCAGCGTTGATGTCCATCAGGTCGAACCAGCGGCGTGCGAGGTCCGAGCGCGTGGCGACCTTGATCACCGGCACTTCCGCGAGGCTATAAGGCGTGCCGCGGCCCGTGGTAAAGACGTGCAGATTGATGCCGGCAGCGACCTGCAGCGTGCCGCAAATGAAATCGCTTGCAGGCGTTGCCGCGTAGATCAAGCCTTTTTGCGTGGCCTTCTCGCCCGGCGAGAGAACGCCGGAGATCGCCGAATTGCCCGACTTGATGATCGAGCCCATGGCCTTTTCAACGATATTCGACAAGCCGCCTTTCTTGTTGCCGGGCGTCGTGTTAGCGCTGCGATCCGCGCCGCCGCGCTTGAGGTAACTGTCGTACCACTGCATTTCGCGGATGATGGCTGCCGCGACATCGGCATTGGCCGCGCGAGCCGTAAGTTGCCCGACGCCGTCGCGTACTTCCGTCACTTCAGAGAACATCACCGTGGCGCCCGCGCGAACCAGCAGGTCCGTTGCGAAACCAACGGCAGGGTTGGCTGTGAGTCCGGAAAACGCGTCGCTGCCGCCGCACTGGACGCCGAGCACGAGATCGGACGCCGGACAGGTTTCCCGACGTCGATTGTCGAGCCGCTTCAGGTGCCCTTCGGCCATCTTCATGATCGAATCGATCATCGACTGGAAGCCGACGTGCGATTCGTCCTGCAAGGTGACCACGTCGCCGTTGCCCGACTCTGTCGAAAGATCGCCGATATCCGCAACCTCGTCCGCGACCGTTGAAATCGGAATCGTGCCGGGCGGCATGAGGCGCTCGGGCTGCAGTTTCTCGCAACCGAGGCTCACCATCATGACTTCACCGCCGAAGTTCGGATTCAGGCTGATGTTGCGCACTGTGCGGATGGGCACCATCGCGTCGGGTGCATCGATCGCGACGCCACATCCGTACGTGTGCCCGAGACTCACGACATCGTCCACGTTCGGGTAGTTCGGTAACAGCTCGGCCTTGATGCGGGTCACCGCGTGTTGAACCACATCGGCGACACACTGCACCGTCGTCGTGATCGCGAGAATGTTGCGCGTACCGACCGAACCATCAGCATTGCGATAGCCCTCGAACGTGTAGCCCTCTAGCGGTTGCATGTCGGGGGCCTTGATCGTCGCAATGGGCAGATCGTCCAGAGCGGGCGGTGTCGGCATCCGGATGACGTGCTCGTTCACCCAGCTGCCCTTCGGGATCGCCTTGAGCGCATACCCGATGACCACGTTGTAGCGCACGACGGCGTCGCCTTCAGCCAGATCCTGAAGCGCGACCTTGTGCCCCTGCGGAACACGCTCGCACAAAGTCAGGCCGTCAGAAAAAACGGCGCCACGGTCCAGACCGCCGTCATTGACAACGATCGCGACGTTGTCATCGGGGTGTACGCGAATGTAAAGCGGAGACTGTTTCATTGCCTTCAACTCGAACGGTTCGACGCCAACATTTCGTCAAACAACTTTAGACGTCATCGTACAACAAACGCCTGATATGTGGCTACGTGTAAACCCTCTAAATAGCCTGAAATCAAGGATTTTGTTTGATTCTGTCGGTTCACAGTTGTACGATCACTTCACAGATCGACACACACATGTCTAACAACACACTCTGACAGACTAGATTATGACGACACCCCAAGAGCTCAAGCAGATTGTTTCCGAAGGCCTGCTTTCCTTCCCCGTCACCGACTTCGACGCGAACGGCGATTTCCGCGCCGACACTTACGCGCAGCGCCTCGAATGGCTGGCGCCCTATGGCGCATCGGCATTGTTCGTCGCGGGCGGCACGGGCGAATTCTTCTCGCTGACGCACAGCGAGTACTCGAACGTCGTGCATACGGCGACGGAAGTCTGCAAGGGCAAGGTGCCGATTCTCGCCGGCGCTGGCGGACCCACCCGCACCGCCATTGCCTTCGCGCAGGAGGCACAGCGCAAAGGTGCGAACGGCATCCTGCTGATGCCGCACTACCTCACTGAAGCGTCGCAGGAGGGCATTGCCCTGCACGCTGAACAGGTGTGCAAGTCGGTTCCGGACATGGGCGTGATCATTTATAACCGCGCCAATTCCAGGCTGAACGCCGAGACGCTGGCGCAACTCGCGGACAAGTGCCCGAACCTGATTGGCTTCAAGGATGGAGTGGGCGACATCGAGAGCATGGTGTCGATCCGGCGCCGGCTCGGCGACCGCTTTTCCTATCTAGGCGGCCTGCCGACGGCGGAAGTCTACGCGGCAGCGTACAAGGCCCTTGGCGTGCCCGTGTACTCGTCGGCCGTCTTCAACTTCATTCCGAAAACGGCCATGGAGTTCTATCGCGCGATCGCCGCTAACGATCACGCCACCACTGACCGGCTGCTCGACGAATTCTTCCTGCCGTATCTGGCCATCCGCAACCGTCGTGCGGGTTACGCGGTGAGCATCGTGAAGGCGGGGGCCAAACTCGTTGGCCGCGATGCGGGTCCCGTGCGCGCGCCGCTTACGGACCTGACTGAAGAAGAGCACGCGCAACTCGACGCATTGATCCGCAAGCTCGGCGCGCAATAAGCGCTCGTGAAGGAGACACGCGGGGCGGCACTGGACGGCTACCGCATGAGCCGGCAGCCAGGGCGCCTCGCGCACCGCAATCAAGAGGAGACATCATGGCGATAAGCCGTACTGCGAACCCGGCGGACGTCGTGGCACCCACGCGTATTCGCTACGTCATCCTGCTGCTGATCTTTGCGATCACCACCTTCAATTACGCCGACCGGGCGACGCTGTCAGTCACCGGCTCGGCGATGCGCGCCGAGTTCGGCTTCGACGCGATCCGGATGGGCTACATCTTTTCGGCGTTCAGTTGGGCCTATGTGCTCTCGCAAGTGCCGGCCGGATGGCTGCTCGATCGCTTCGGCGCGCGTCGCGTGTATGCGGCGAGTATCTTCCTGTGGTCGCTCTTCACATTGCTGCAGAGTACGATCGGCGTGCTCGGCAGTGGCGCGGCGGCCGTAACGGCACTGTTCGTCTTACGCTTCGTGATGGGCGCGGCCGAAGCACCTGCCTTCCCCGCCAACGCGAAGGTTGTTGCCAGCTGGTTTCCTACCAAGGAACGTGGCACGGCATCGGCAATTTTTAACTCCGCGCAATATTTTGCGGCCGTCATCTTCACTCCATTGATGGCGTGGCTCACCCATGCATTTGGCTGGCATCACGTGTATATCGTGATGGGTCTCGCGGGGTTCCTGCTGGCGTTGACGTGGTTGAAGGTAATGAAGAACCCCGCCAATCATCCTGGCGTCAACAGGTCCGAACTCGAACATATCGAGCAGGGAGGCGGTCTGATTCACGGGCACCAGACAGCGGCAGGTTCACATGGTGGCCATGCACGCTGGTCTGTCATGCGGCAATTGCTGACTAACCGGATGTTGCTCGGCGTCTATCTCGCGCAGTTCTGCATCAACGTGCTCACCTACTTCTTTCTCACGTGGTTCCCGATCTACCTCGTGCAGGCGCGTGGCATGACCATCCTGCAAGCGGGTCTCGTCGCATCGCTGCCTGCAATCTGTGGCTTTCTCGGCGGTGTGCTCGGTGGCGTTCTGTCGGACACCATGATTCGCCACGGTCATTCACTGACGGTCGCCCGCAAGGTGCCGATTGTCGGCGGCATGCTGCTGTCGGCCTGCATCATCGGATGCAACTACGTCGACACGGATTGGCTGGTGGTCGCGTTGATGTCGCTGGCGTTCTTTGGCAAAGGCCTGGGCGCATTGGGATGGGCAGTCGTTGCAGATACGTCGCCGAAGGAGGCCATCGGACTTTCGGGCTCCATCTTCAACATGTTCGGCAACATGGCGGGGATCGTCACGCCTATTGTGATCGGCTATCTGGTTGCCCAGTCGGGATCGTTCAACGGCGCCCTCGCGTTTGTGGGTGTCAACGCGCTGATAACCATCTTCAGTTATCTCGTGATTGTCAGGGATATCAGGCGCGTCGAATTGAGCCCGTCGTAGGTCCGCGTGTTCAGCACGTTGATGAACCTCGCATAGCGTTAGACAAAAAGCCCGCGTGGCTGCGGGCTTTTTAAGGCAGCCGCTCACTGAGCACGCTTCTCAAAGACGTCCTTGACCACCGGCAGCGCGGAAAACACGTTAGGCCAACCGGCATAGAAAGCGAGTTGCGTCATCGCCTCCGACGCTTCATCTCTGGTCAGGCCGTTATCCATCGCACGATTGAGGTGATAGGTGATCTGCGCAACCTGCCCCGTGGCGACGAGCGCGCTGACCGTCACCAGACTGCGGTCGCGTGGCGCGAGACCGGGACGCAACCAGAGATCCCGGAACAGCACATCGGTCGTGAATTGCACGACGCCCGGCGCGACGGCGCCGAAATTTTGCTGCACGGCGCTCGCTCGCTTCGCCTCAGCGGCTTCGTCGAGCGGCAGCATCTTGCCCGTGGCAGGCGGTATTTGATCTGCCTTGATGCCGCGCTGGTCGAACACAGCCTTCGTGACGCCGACCGCCGATGTCGCATTGGCCCAGCCCGAGTAAAACGCAAGATGCGTGATGATCTCCGAGATCTCACCAGGCTTTACGCCGTTGTCGAGTGCGAGGTTGAGGTGGTACGGCAATTCGACGGTCTGATTGCGTGCGATCAGTACTGACAGCGTCACGATGCTGCGATCGCGCGGCGACAATTGTGGACGCTTCCAAACATTTCCGAGAAGGGCACCTGTCGTATAGTTTTCGAGCGCGGGCGAGACGGCATGCACGTCCTCGAGCGTCGGAACGGGGGAAAGCGAATGGCTTTTTTCCATGCTGATATTCCTTTGCATATGCGAACAGGCGGAAAGCGTCAGGCAAAACGACGCAAGCAATATGACGAACCTGTTCACGTGTGATTTCCTTGCGCGAGCGGAGAACTTGCATCGGTATGCCGAATCAAGGTCTGGCGGACAATCGGGACCTTGCGTCATTGGTCGTATTGCTCGTCGCTCACCTTCTCCATCCATTGAACGTTCGAGCCAACACGAACCCTACAAAGATATCCAGCCATACCTCGTCTGACTAGGCGCTAAAATCGGCATACACCTATGAAACGGGTTCATCAATGCCACGCGAAAATTTCAACGACCTGCTTGCGTTCATCGCCGTCGCGCGCGAGCGCAGTTTCACGCGCGCCGCCGCGCAACTGGGTGTCTCGCAATCAGCGTTGAGCCACACGATCCGGGCGCTCGAAACGCGGCTCGGCCTTCGGCTGCTGACCCGCACGACGCGCAGCGTCGCCCCGACCGAGGCCGGCGAGCGGCTGCTCGAGACCGTCGCGCCTCGTTTCGAGGAAATCGAGGCCGAACTGGCCGCCGTCACCGAACTTCGCGACATGCCGACGGGCACGATCCGCATCACAGCAACCGACTATGCGACCAGGACCATCCTCTGGCCAAGGCTGTCTAAAGTGCTTCGTCGCTATCCTGAGATCAAGGTCGAAATCATCACCGACTACGGTCTCACCGATATCGTCGCGGATCGCTATGACATCGGCGTTCGCAACGGCGATCAGGTCGCGAAGGACATGATCGCCGTCCGTGTCGGCCCCGACATGCGCATGGCCGTCGTCGGCACGCCCGCTTACCTGCAAAAGCACGCGGCCCCCAGGACACCGCAAGACCTGATCGCTCACAATTGCATCAACCTGCGTCTACCTACACATGGCGGCTTCTACGCATGGGAGCTAAAGAAAGGAAAGCGGGAGATTCAGGTGCGTGTAGAGGGGCAACTTGCCTTCAATGGCACCTATCAGATGCTTGATGCGGCCTTGTCGGGTTATGGACTCGCCTACATTCCGGCAGACATCGCTCAGCCGCATATCACAGCGGGCCGCCTTGTCTGCGTGCTCGAAGACTGGTCGCCGACATTCGCCGGCCTCCATGCGTATTACGCAAGCCGCCGCCAGTCCTCGCGCGCGATGAAGGTGGTGATCGATGCGCTCCGCTACAGCCCCTGAACGCGGTCGCTTGATTCATGAATGAGGTGCATAAGATCTTGCGGTTTTACGGTCTTTA
The DNA here is from genome assembly GCF_900100565.1 of Paraburkholderia steynii. Taxonomy (NCBI): domain Bacteria; kingdom Pseudomonadati; phylum Pseudomonadota; class Betaproteobacteria; order Burkholderiales; family Burkholderiaceae; genus Paraburkholderia; species Paraburkholderia steynii. The sequence goes on from NZ_FNDI01000015.1 coordinate 186,420, forward strand.
TCGATAGACCGTCAATTCCTATCATTTCACCTGGTCAGCATTCAGGTGAGACGGACATGGACGGAATGTTTCAAGGGAAGGTCGCGCTGGTGACAGGCGCGGGTTCAGGACTGGGACTTGCCGCAGCACGGGCATTTGCCGCCGAAGGCGCTTGCGTCGTACTCGCGGATGTCGACGAAGGCGCGGTTGAAGCGGCAGCAGCCCGGCTTGTCGCTTCGGGGCATCAGGCGCTCGCCGTCCACTGCAACGTTGCCGACGAGGCGCAAGTCAAAGCGATGGTCGATCTGACTGTCGCCACCTACGGACGTCTCGATGCGGCGTACAACAACGCAGGCATCAACAGCCCTGTCGCCGAAACGGCCGACGCCAGCGGCGACGAGTTTGAACGCGTACACGGCGTGAACCTGCGCGGCGTGTGGAACTGCATGAAATACGAACTGCTGCAGATGCGCGAACAGGGAAGCGGTGCGATCGTCAACTGCTCGTCGCTCGGCGGGCTCGTGGGCATTGCAGGCCGTGGCGTGTATCACGCATCGAAGCATGGCGTCATCGGACTCACGAAAAGCGCCGCGCTCGAATACGCAGCGAGAGGCATCCGCATCAACGCCGTGTGCCCCGGCATCATCGAAACCCCGATGGTCGCGGACATGCTGGAGCGCGAGCCCGAAGCGATGCAAGAACTCATGAAGGAGCAGCCCATCGGCCGGCTCGGACGGCCCGATGAGATCGCCGCGGCAGTGCTCTGGTTGTGCAGCCCAGGCGCGAGTTTCGTGATCGGTCACGCACTCGCCGTCGATGGCGGCTACACCGCCCGTTAAATCAAAAGGAGCACGACATGGAATACGGATATCTGGGCCGCAGCGCCCTCAAGGTTTCGCCCTTGTGTTTGGGCGCGATGATGTTCGGCGGCGAAACCGACGAAGCGACTTCGAAACGCATCATCGACAAGGCGTTCGATCAAGGCATCAATTTCATCGATACGGCTGATGTCTATCACGCCGGCCGCTCGGAAGAAATCGTCGGCCGTGCGATCGCCGAGCGCCGCGATAGCTGGGTGGTCGCGACGAAGTTCGGCTATCCGACCACGCAAGGTCCAAATGAACAGGGACAGTCGCGCAAGTGGATCATGCAGTCGGTCGAGGCGAGCCTCAAACGCCTGGGCACCGACTACATCGACCTTCTGTACTTTCACCGCGCGTTGCTCGATGCACCGCTTGAAGAAGGCGTGCGTGCGATTGGCGATCTGATCCGTCAGGGCAAAGTGCGCTACTTCGGCGTGTCGAACTTCCGTGGCTGGCGCATCGCCGAGATCGTGCGGCTTGCGGATCAGCTCGGCATCGACCGGCCGGTTGCGAGCGAGCCGCTTTACAACCTGGTGGACCGTACCGCCGAGGTTGAACAGTTGCCGGCGGCGGCGCACTACGGCGTGGGTATCGTCTCGTATAGCCCACTCGCCCGTGGCGTGCTGACGGGCAAGTATGCCGTGGATGCTCCCCCGCCCTCAGACACGCGGGCGGGCCGCGGCGACAAGCGCATCCAGCAGACGGAATGGCGGCCGGAGTCGCTGGCGATTGCGCAAAAGGTAGCGGCCCACGCCGCCGGGCGCGGCACGACGTCGATCGCGTTCGCGCTGGCGTGGGTGCTCAAGAATCGGCTCGTCAGTGCGGCGATTGCGGGTCCGCGTACGGAAGCGCATTGGGACAGCTATATCGAGGCGCTGAAACTGCAACTCGGACCCAACGACGAAACGTTCGTCGATAGCCTGGTGCCGCCTGGACACGCGTCGACGCCGGGTTACACGGATCCCGGCTACCCGGTCGAAGGTCGCCGGGCGCGCTAGGTGCGTAGTCCGTCAGCGGCGATTGCCGAGGCATTCGACTACGCCCGGAGCATCGCGCCGCTTACTGACGGACGCGACTGGCACGTCACGCTTCTCATGTAGCACATACTATTGCCAGGTATCGCCACCGCCTCCCATCATGCCAACAGACCATCAATCGACCGCCGCTGCCACGAAGCATGATGCGCAACATCATCGCGTGCGGACGCTGCTGATCCTCAGTACGCTGATGGCCTTCGCGTCGATCTCGACGGACCTGTACCTTCCCGCGTTGCCGGCCATGGCCGATGCGCTCCACTCCGACCCCGGCACGCTGCAACTGACGATCTCCGGTTATCTCATTGGCTTCAGCCTGGGCCAGCTTTTGTGGGGACCTGTCAGCGATCGTCACGGCCGCCGGTTACCCGTCGCGATCGGCCTTGTTCTTTTTATCTTCGGCTCCGCTGGCTGCGCGATATCGGGGGACGCACACACCCTCATCGGCTGGCGGGTGCTGCAAGCAGTCGGCGCATGCGCGAGCGTGGTCATTTCCCGCGCAATGGTGCGCGATCTGTACAGCGGTGTACGCGCCGCGCAAATGATGTCGACCCTGATGACCGTCATGGCCGTTGCACCGTTGATAGGACCGAGCGTCGGCGGCTTGATTCTCCACGTTGCGTCATGGCGGGCGATCTTCTGGGTACTCGTCGCCGTCGGTATCGCGACGCTCGCAGGGCTTTACTGCCTCCCTGAGACCTTGCCCGGCGAGCGTCGCATTCGCGGCCCACTCGGGAACTCACTTGCCGGTTATGCCAGCCTGTTGCGCAATCGAAGCGTGCTCGGATACTCCGTGAGCGTAGGATTTTTTTACGGCGGCATCTTTGCTTATGTTGCGGGTACGCCGTTCGCCTACATCACCTACCATCACGTGTCGCCGCAGCACTACGGCGTGCTGTTCGCTGCGGGAATCGTCGGCATCATGATCACCAACCAGATCAACGCCCGGCTCGTCGCGCGTTTTGGCAGCGATCGTCTGATGCGTTTTGGCGCAATCGTAGCCGGGCTCGCGGGTGCTCTCCTCGCGTTCGATGCGGGATCGGGATGGGGCGGCCTGATCGGCCTCGTGCTACCGCTCTTCCTTTTCGTCTCGACCAACGGGTTCATCAACGCCAATGCAATCGCGGGTGCGCTTGGCGCTTGCCCCGAGCGCGCAGGCGCCGTCTCTGCACTGATCGGCTCGATACAGTATGGCGCCGGTATCGCGGGGTCGGCGTTGATCGGTTTCCTTGCGGACGGCACGCCCCGCCCGATGGCGTACGTCATTGCGTTGATGGGCATCGGCTGCTGGCTCTCGACGCGCCTTCTCGTGCCGCGCGAAAACGTGAAGCAAACATGTGCGAATACCGTCGCCTGACGCGCAGCGGGTTGGGCGTAGCGTTTGACTCGCGGTGACGTCTCTACGCTGCCCGCTCAAACGCCACACCACATCGCTGGAGCGCCGCATCGAACTTCGCCAACGAGGCGCGGCCGTGAGGACGATTCGACCTGCCTCTCAGCCGCGTTAGCCGCGATACTTCAACGACTCAATGATCTGCCATAGGCGCATGCAACCGCACGCACCGAATGATTCCCGCAAGCACGGAAATGCGCTATCTCCAGCCCTCAATGCTTCGAACCAAACGAATTTTGATCGCGAGATACGGCTCCGCAAAACGGCATGCGGTACGCGTGGTCTTCCTCATCGACCTGCCGCATGCGGCGTTCGAGATCAGCCAGATCGCTCGACGACGCGAGATAGTCGGCGTGCGAAGAAACGTCGTGGCTGGAAACCATGTTTCCGAGGAAGTGGGAAAGACGTGCAAACATGATGTGCTCCTTGTCGTATGAAAGGCGGCGTTCGCCGTATTGCGTCACCACCCGACACAGCGCACATGACATGGGGTCGGTGAACCCGCTTCACATGCACCGCTGATGTGAAGCAGATTAAGTCCCGTGAATTAGCTTCGAATGAGCATTGCGAAGGACGGAAAGGATTCAGTGCCCTCATCCAGCGCTAATTCTCATATTCGATCATGGACACAGATGGGCGATTGATGCGTAAGCGCCCGCCCGTGACCGTGACTGGTATGAGAAGCACCCTGGAGACACATCAAATGAGCACTCTCGCCGACACCATCGCCCCCACCCATTCGAGATCCAAACGCTATGGCCTCTTCGTCTGCCTCATGGCAGCGCTCGCCGGCCTGCTGTTCGGTCTCGACATCGGCGTGATTTCAGGCGCCCTGCCCTTTATCGCGAAGCATTTCGTTCTGAACGACCGTGCGCAGGAATGGATCGTCAGTTCGATGATGGTTGGCGCGGCGATCGGCGCATTGGGTGCCGGCTGGCTGTCGTGGCGGCTCGGACGCCGCTACGCGCTTGCGCTGGCGGCGGTACTGTTCATCGTGGGCTCGCTATGGTCGGGGTTCGCGGGCAGCCCGGCCGATCTGATCGGAGCGCGCTTGCTGCTCGGCCTTGCGGTCGGCATGGCGTCCTTCACGGCGCCGCTATACCTTTCGGAGGTGGCGCCACGACAGGTGCGCGGGGCCATGATCTCCACGTATCAACTGATGATTACAGTCGGGATTCTGGCGGCCTTCCTGTCGAACATCGGGCTTTCCTACGTGGCCGACTGGCGCTGGATGCTGGGCGTTATCGCGATCCCCGCTGCGTTCTTCCTGGCCGGCGTTCTCGCCCTCCCCGACAGTCCGCGCTGGCTGCTTCAGCGCAACCGGGCAGCGGAAGCTCGCGCCGTCCTTGAGCGCCTGCACGGCAATCCGGCTGACGTTCAAGCCGAACTCGCACAGGTCACCGAGGACAACACGCGACCCCAGCGCGGATGGAGCCTGCTGCGGAAGAACCCGAACTTTCGTCGTTCCGTGCTGCTCGGCATCGTGCTGCAGGTCTTCCAGCAACTCACCGGCATCAACGTCGTGATGTACTACGCGCCGCGCATTTTCGAGCTGGCCGGTTTCGGCACCCATGAACAGCAATTGTGGGCTACCGTCATCGTCGGCCTCGTCAACGTCGTGGCAACGTTTGGCGCGATCGCCTTCGTCGATCGTTGGGGCCGCAAGCCGATTCTCTATGCAGGATGCGCGGTCATGGCATTCGGGATGTGCTCGCTCGGGTTTCTGCTGCATGCCGGTGTGGCAGGTCTCACGGCACAGATTCTGGCCGTTGCGGCACTGCTGCTTTTCATCGCAGGCTTCGCCATGTCCGCTGGTCCGCTCGTGTGGATTCTCTGCTCGGAGATTCAACCCCAGCAGGGACGGGACTTCGGCATCGCTGTCTCGACCCTGGTCAACTGGGTGGCCAACATGGCCGTCGCGGCCACGTTCCTCAGCCTGTTGTCCACGGTTGGCGAAGCCAACACCTTCGTGCTCTATGCCGTCCTCAACGTGATCTTCGCGATCGTGGTGTTCTTTTATGTACCCGAGACTCGCGGCGTCTCGCTCGAGAAGCTGGGTAACGACCTGATGGCTGGCAAGCGCCTGCGTGATCTGGGCAAGGGGAACTGACGAGTGGCTCGAAGCGGCCGCCGGGCACTCACCATTGGCGTGCGTGGTCATCGTTCGGCGGTCAGATCCTGGTGAGGTAGCGTCTGAACTGGCATCCCGTCGATCTGCGCCGCGCGAAGTACTAAAGTAAAGGAAACAACGCGCGCGCCACCCCACACGACGCGGACACCAACCAGGAGCGACGCCATGAAATTCATCGTGCATTGGGTCAGAAATCCGGGTGTGACACCGTTCGAAACAGGTCAGCGAAGAAAGGAAGTCGAGGCGCTGCGTCCCGCCGGGTTGAAGGTACTTGACGCATGGTATGCGGTTGGCGAGCCCGAAGGCGTTGGAATCGTGGAAGCCGACGATGCGCGCGATATCGCGGTGCAGATCGCCAGATATGGCAATCTCGTCCGCTTTACCGTGACCCCGGCACTGTCCCGCGAAGAATGGGAGGCAACGCTCGCAACCGTGCCCGACGACGCCCCACTATGACATCGCCCGCGATCCGCATCCTCCTCGCCGACGATCACGCGCTGATACGCGAAGCCCTTCGTCAGATCCTGAACAGTTGCCCGAGTTTCGAAGTCGTCGGCGAAGCGGCCAATGCCGCCGGCACGATCGAGCTGGTGCGCTCGACGCAAGCGCAGATCCTGATACTCGACCTGTCGATGCCGGACCGCAACGGTATCGAGGTGATCCGCGTCGTCAAGGACATCGAACCCGCGCTCCGCATTCTCGTGCTGACGATGCACGGCGAGCACCAGTACGCAGTCCGCGCGTTCAAGGCCGGCGCATCCGGCTACCTCACCAAGGAAAGTGCGAGCAGTGAACTCGTGAGCGCTTTGACCAAGATCGCGAACGGCGGCGTATACATGAGTCTCGCGATGGCCGAGCGGTTTGCACTCAATCTTCATGAGCCACCCGATACGCTGCCGCATCAATGTTTGAGCGACCGGGAACTCGACGTATTCCGGCGCATCACGGCAGGTGAAACGATCGGTGAGATTGCAGCCCAGCTATGCGTGAGCACGAAGACCGTCAGCACCTACAAGGCGCGTATTCTGGAGAAGATGCACATGCCGCACGCCGCGGCGCTGGTGCGTTATGCGATGCGCCACAAACTTTTCGGCGACAGCGAAGAACTGTGAGTGCGACGCGTGCGTTGTCCACGCAACTGCCCTGCTCGACGACATGCCGCAACCGGCCTGCGCGCGCCGCCGGATCAGCGCGACTTACTGCGCCGCCATCTGCTTCCTGATAAACGCGACGTACCCATTCTGCGTTTTCAGGATCTTGCTTGCGCAGTCGTCATAATCCGAGCCCTTCGCGTTGTCGGGACCATACATGCCCCGACACTGCGCAAACAGCGTGAGCGTCGCGCCACCCGGTCTCGCGACGCGTGTCGCCGAGAACGACACCTTGCCCGAACTGTAAGGCACATCGGTTTCGATCGCCACGGCGTCCGCGCGCGTGACGGATGTATCGGAATGCTGCTCGACGTAGCGCTTCGTCGCCACCCATGCGGCATCGCACTGCGCGCCGTCGCAGGTGACGGCCGCATTGCGCTGCGCAGCGGCAAGGCTGGTTTCGTTATTCGAGTATTCCTGGGCCTGGCGCGCCTCCTTTTCGGCAGACGAGCATCCGGCGAGCACGAGCGCGGCGAGCGCAACGACATGGATTTTTTTCACGAGCGGGGCTTCCTTTGCGACGGTCGAGCGCGATTATAGCTGCGTGTCCTGGGCAATCGCAGATCCGTTCGGCTGCCCGCCCGAAATGCAAAAACGCGCGCCCCACTCACAGGGAACGCGCGGTCGCAGATCGGCCGACGAAACCCGGCGCGCGATATCACGGCGTCCCGTGCATCACGCGCAGCGAATATCGCCTGGACGTTGCCGCTTAGAAGCGGTGGCGAATACCCACGGTGCCAACCACTTGCGAATCCGTCGACGACGCGCTTACGCCGACGATATGCGCGGTAATGCCCGAGCTGCCCGTGCTGCCGACGTGCTGATACGCCGCTTCAGCATACACATCGGTGCGCTTGGACAGCGCGTAGTCCGTTTGCAGCGTGAGCTGGTGGTACTTCGGATCGACGCCTTGCAGGCTTGCATCCGTGTACGTGTACGCACCCGACAGCGTCAATGCCGGCGTGAGTGCGTAACGGCCGTTCAGTTCGAAGTTGGTGAAGTGCGCGCCCGAGCCGTTCAACGTGAAGCCGCTCGACGTGCCCGACGCCGTTGCGCCGATCGACGTTGCGTTCGCGAGCTGCGTCTGCGTGAACACGAAGCCGACGTTAGCCGGGCCGAACGCGTAGCTGACGCCCGCGCCGTACGTGCGTTGACGCGAAGCCGTGAAGGTCGCGTCGCTGCTCACGGCGCCGCTCGAGTTGCTCGTGCCGGCGCCGTTCAGTTGCAGGTAAGCCGCCGCAACCTTCAGGCCGCCGAACGTATACGTCGCGCCGACGCTATATGCGCGGTTGTCCGCGAAGCCGTCCGCTTCGTTCGAGAAGCCATACATCGCGCCGACCTTGAAGCCGGCGTAATCGACGCTCTGATACTTGACCGAGTTGCTGACGCGGAACGAGTTGTTCAGGTTGTCGTTGTCGTACGGGTGCGAGGCGAGCGTGCCGCCGTATTGCGTGCCGTTCAGCGACAGCGGGCCCAGGTTGTCGACGAGATTGTCGTACTGGCGGCCGAGCGTAACCGAGCCGTACTGGTTGCTCGCGAGGCCGACGAATGCCTGGCGGCCGAACAGGCGGCTGTTCTGGCCCATGTTGCCAGTCGACAGATTGAAGCCGCTTTCCAGAGTGAAGATCGCCTTCAGACCATTGCCGAGATCTTCCGAGCCACGCAGGCCCCAGCGGTTGCCGTTCAGGATGCCGCTGGCCTGCTGGATGTTGCTATGACCGCCGGAATTGCTGGAGTACGTCAGGCCCGTATCGAGCAGGCCGTAGAGCGTGACGGAATTTTGAGCGTGCGCGGCACCGGCCGTGCCGAACAATGCGAGCGAGAGGGTCGAGAGTACGAGCTTTTTCATCTTTTCTCCATTTTCCGATAACGAATGCTATCGTGGCGCGGAGAATATCTGATTGAATCGGCTTTTCGACTTTGTCGTTGTGTTTAAACCACCCTTTAAATGCTTTCTCAATCTTCCTTGTAATGGCATTCGTAATTTTGATGGTGCAGGACTTCATATGAAATGGCGCGCATCCCTCTCGCGGATGCGCCCCAAGTGCCCAATTCTAGCTGTTCTCGGAATACAGGCCTGCGGATTTTATGGGATCGACCATTAACTCTGCAAGCTGTGCGTTGCATATTTATCTTTCTCATTCTTATAATGGTAAGACAATGAAATTGGATTGCCGTATTTCAAGACAGTTTAAATCGGTCAATAAATAATTGATAAATCCGCGTATTGATTTTTGCCCGGTATCCAGGCATTGCGCGCATCGATACTTGACGCCCTTGCCCGCCAGCAGGCATCTGAAAGCAGCCGCTGTTACCATCGGTCGCTCTGCGCCAGCCGCCGTGCTTCCAGCACGCACCTTCGATTCCTCCAACAACACCACCTACGCTCGAACCGAAAGAGACATCCCGTGCATCTCACCGCCGCCCTGACTCCGTGGTCCGCCCACGACACACGCCTCATTCTCTCGTGCGCGCTTGGCCTTGCGCTCATCATCGTCTTCATCAGCGCGCTCAAGCTCGCGCCGTTCCTGTCGATCCTGATCGGCACGTTCGCCGCGGGCTTCGCCGCGCAATTGCCGCTCGATGTCGTCGCGAGCTCGTTCAGCAAAGGCGCGGGCGCGCTGCTCGGCGACGTCGGCATCATCATTGCGCTCGGTGCGATGCTGGGCGCGCTGATGGCCGATTCGGGCGCGGCCGACCGGCTCGTGTCGACGATCCTCGAACACTCCACACCGCGTCGCCTGCCCTGGCTGATGGCGCTCGTCGCGATCATTATCGGCTTGCCGCTGTTCTTCGAAGTGGGTCTCGTGATGATGGTGCCCATCATCTTCGTGATGGCACGCCGCTCGCAGCAGCCGATCCTGCGTATCGCGATTCCCGCGCTGGCCGGCATGACCACGCTGCATGCGCTATTGCCGCCGCATCCGGGTCCGCTGATCGCCGTGAGCGCGCTGCATGCCGATCTCGGCATCACGCTCGGCCTTGGGCTGATCGTCGCGATTCCCGCGGTGATTCTCGCGGGTCCGCTCTATGGCATCGCGCTGTCGAAGCGCATGCAGATCGCCGAGCCGGAAGAAATGGGCAAGCTGTTTCGCGCCGCGTCGACGCAAACCGAACTGCCCGGCTTCGCCATATCGCTGGTGACGATTCTGATGCCCGTCGTGCTGATGCTCGGGCGCACGGTGGCGAAACTCGCGCTTGCAAAAGACACGCTGCTGTTCGACACACTCGACTTTCTCGGCGAGCCGATCATCGCGCTTGGGCTGACCGTGATCTTCGCGATCGTCGCGCTCGGCTGGTCGCGTGGCATGTCGCGCGATCGCGTTGGCGGCATCCTGCGCAAGAGCCTGCCGCCCATCGCGGCGCTGCTGCTGACCATCGGCGCGGGCGGCGGCCTGAAGCAGACGCTCGTCGCCGCGGGCATCAGCACGACGATCGGCAAGATCGCCGTCGGCGCGCACATGCCGCTGCTGTTGCTCGCGTGGCTGATCGCCGTCGCGCTGCGTCAGGCGACGGGCTCGGCCACGGTTGCGACCACGACGACGGCGGGCATCGTGGCGCCCGTCGTCGTGGGGCTATCGGCGACGCACAATTCGTTGATGGCGCTCGCCATCGGTGCTGGTTCGGTGTTCTTCTGCCACGTCAACGACGCGGGCTTCTGGATGGTCCGCGAATACTTCGGGCTGCAACTGAAGCAGACGGTGTTCGTGTGGTCGATTTTGCAGACTATCGTGTCGGTGGTTGGGCTGGTGGGGACGTTGGTGTTGTGGGGTGTGTTGAGCTGACGAAGCTCAGCGTTCGCTACGCAAGCCCAGCACCTGCAGGTAGGTGTCGAGCGAACGCTGAACGGCTTGCGCGACCAGTAACGTGATCGCACTGTAGTCGCCGCTCACGCAGGCCTCATCCAGCGCATCGTAGTAGGCAAGGCGATCTTCCTTACGGATGATCGCCGGCGGATAGCCCGCCTTCATCAACTCGAAATTCAGTAACAGACGAGCCGTACGCCCGTTTCCGTCGACGAACGGATGAATCTTGACGAAACGCGTGTGCAATTCGGCTGCACGCGTGATGGCGTGCAGCGCTTGCGCCTGCGCGTACCACTCGATAAGTGACGCCATTTCCGCCGGCAGATGAAGAAAATCCGGCGGCGTCGGGCTTGCACCCGCAATCACCACATTCTCCTGGCGATATCGCCCGGCTTCGCCGTCATCGATGCCCTTCAGAACGAGCGCATGAATGTTCCGGATTTGCCACTCGGACAATGGCTCCTGTTTGGCGACAAGCTCTTCGACAAACAGGATTGCATCGCGATGATTGGTTGCTTCGAAATGCTCGCGAAGCGACTTGCCACCTACTGTGATTCCTTCCAGCACTACCTTGGTCTCGCGCAGCGTGAGCGTATTACCTTCGATAGCATTGGAGTGATACGTCCACTCAAGCGCCAGCTTCTCGCGCAAGGTTGCGAGCGAGTGCTTGGGCAACGGACGAGCCGCATCGAGCGTCGACTTGTCGTTATCGATTGCCTCGAATGGCACGGTAGGATGGAGTGTCATCTGCTTTATGGGCGCGAAGGGAAAGTCGTATCGGCAGTTCGCATGTGCCAGATCATAGCATCGCGCTTGCACCGCACGTCCGATACGACAACGCACTCAATCCACCACCTCCGGCTCTTCGATCGCCTGCATCAACAGTTCGAGAAACGCCTGCATCGTGTGCGGCAGCGTGCGGCCCGCCATCGTCTGAACCTGCAGCGTCCGCTGATGCAATTCCGCATTCGTAATCGGTACAGCGGCAAGCCCATCGACGTCGAGCCGGCTGCGCACCGTCAGATAGCCCGTCAGCGTCACGGCATCCGTGTGCCGCACGAAGCTCTGCAGCGCCGCGTGATAGTTGCTGACGAACACCGGCTCGAAGATCAGCCCTTCGAGGCTGCATGAAATATCGAACAACTGCCGGATCGTCACGCCCTGGTTGTCCATGGCAAGCGGCCACGGCGTCAGATCCTTCAACGACACCGACTCGCGCGCGGCAAGCGGATGGCCGCGCCGCACCAGCGCGAAAATCGGCGCGCGCTGCGAATAATGCACGTTGATCTCCTTCTCCGGCGCAAGGCTGAAACACACGGCGATATCGGTCGTCCCCTCTCTTACCCGCTGCGTCGCCACGGAAGGCGCGGAGACGTCGAGCTGAAAATGCGTCGACGGATACGTCTTCAGAAAATGCGCAAACACCTGCGGCAGAAAATGCGGCGCGACGCCTTCGGAACTGGCGACGCGTATCGTCGCGCGGCCCTCCTCGGCCAGCCCGCGAATCTCGCCGACCACGCGCTCGGTTTCGAGCAGGCTGCGCCGCGCATAGTCGGCCAGCATCCGTCCCGCGTCGCTCAGCACCATCCCGCGCGGACGCCGCTCGAATAACGGCGTGCCCAGTTCCTCTTCGAGCTTGCCGATCTGCCGGCTCAACGCCGATACGGCGACGAAGAGCCGCTCCGAAGCCTTGCTCAGCGACCCGCTGCGGGCCACTTCCAGAAAGTAACGCAGTGCAGTGTTGTCCATGTCCGCTTTGCCGTTTCGGCAACGATTCGTGGCAAATATTGTAATTGTGCAGAAATAACGGCGACCGCACGATCGATTCGACTACTACCCCACGAATGTGCGCAGACCACCGCGCGAGGAATAGGTGCTCAGTTGACTCGTAACATCGCCATTCAAAACGCAGCCAGCCAATACGATTCCGGCCGTTTCCTCGACGATCTGCGCCGCCGCGTCGCGTATCGCACGGAGAGCCAGGAAGCCGACAGCGGCGCGCGCCTGCGCGGCTATCTCGACGACGAACTCACGCCGCTGCTCACGCAATGGGGCTTCACCTGCCGCGTCGTCGACAACCCGGCGCAGGGCGCAGGCCCGTTCCTGATCGCGCATCGCCACGAAGACGACGCGCTGCCGACGGTGCTCAGCTACGGCCACGGCGACGTCGTGCGCGGCTACGACGCGCAGTGGCGCGACGGCCTCACGCCGTGGGACGTCACCGTCGACGGCGAACGCTGGTACGGCCGCGGCACCGCCGACAACAAGGGCCAGCACAGCATCAATCTCGCCGCGCTGAAGGCCGTGCTCGACACGCGCGGCGGCAAGCTCGGCTTCAACCTGAAGCTGCTGTTCGAAACGGGCGAAGAAGTCGGCTCGCCCGGTCTGCACGCACTGTGTACGCAACTGCGCGATGAACTCGCCGCCGACGTGCTGATCGCCTCCGACGGCCCGCGCCTGTCCGCGCATCGCCCGACGCTCTTTCTCGGCTCGCGCGGTCTCGTCAATTTCAAGCTCGAACTGACGCTGCGCGACGGCGGCCATCATTCGGGCAACTGGGGCGGCCTGCTGCGCAATCCAGGCGTCGTGCTCGCGAATGCGATCGCGTCGATGGTCGATGCGAACGGCAAGATTCTCGTCGAAGGGCTGCGCCCGCCGCCCATTCCCGACTCGGTGCGCCGCGCGCTCGCCGGCATCGCCGTGGGCGGCAATCCCGGCGAACCCACCGTCGATACCGACTACGGCGAGCCGGGCCTCACGCCGACCGAGCGCGTGTTCGGCTGGAACAACCTCGAAGTGCTCGCGTTTCGCACGGGGAACCCCGACAAGCCCGTCAACGCGATTCCGCCATCGGCCGTCGCGTACATGCAGATCCGCTTCGTGGTCGGCACGGACTGGCAGGCGCTGGAACGCGTCGTCCGCGAGCATCTGGACCGGCATGGCTTCGGCATGGTCGAACTGGAGGTGGAGCGCGGCGCGCCCGCGACGCGCGTCGATCCCGACAACGCGTGGGTCCAGTGGGCGCTGCGCTCGCTGCGTCAAACGACGGGCGATGAACCCGTGCTGCTGCCGAACCTGGGCGGCACGCTACCCAACGACGTGTTCGCCGACGTGCTCGGCATGCCGACGCTATGGGTGCCGCACTCGTATCCCGGCTGCTCGCAGCACGCGCCGAACGAGCATCTGCTTGGCCCCGTCGTGCGCGACGGACTTCGCATCATGGCTGGACTCTTCTGGGATCTCGGCGCGCAGGACACCCACGCAACCAATCCCGCACCGCATGCTTCGACAACCCTTGCATAAGGAAGTCGTAATGAACATGGATTCCGTCACCGCGCATCATCCGGGTCATTCGTCGCACGAAGCAATTGCGCAGCCGATGTCGGGCAAGAGCGTCTCGCGCCTGATCATCGCGACATCGATCGGTAATGCGCTCGAGTTCTACGACCTGATTGCATACGGCTACTTCGCGACCACGCTGTCGAAGCTGTTCTTTCCGGCGCACAACGCGACCGTCTCGCTGCTGCTGACGCTCGGCACCTTCGCGCTGTCGTATCTCGCGCGGCCCGTCGGCGCGCTCGTGCTCGGCTCGTACAGCGATCGCAAGGGCCGCAAGGCATCGCTGACGCTGTCCATTGCGATGATGACAGTCGGCACCGGGATGGTCGCGCTGATGCCCACCTACGCGTCGATCGGACTGCTCGCGCCCATCGGCATTTTCGTGTCGCGGCTGTTGCAAGGTTTTTCGGCGGGCGGCGAGTTCGGCAGTTCGACGGCGTTCCTGATCGAACACGCGCCAGAGCGCAGCGGCTTCATGTCGAGCTGGCAGTTCTCCAGCCAGGGCGCCAGCACGCTGCTCGCGTCGGCGTTCGGCGCGGTGCTGACGGGCATGTTGACGCAGCCGCAACTCGAAGGCTGGGGCTGGCGCATTCCGTTCCTGTTCGGCATGTTGATTGGCCCTGTCGGGCTGTACATTCGCCGGCGCATCGATGAGACGCCCGAGTTTGAGCGCATCGAAAAAGCCCATTCGCCCGTGCGCGAAATGCTCGCGACACAGAAGTCGCGCGTGCTGGCGTCGATCGGCGCGCTGGTACTGACCACGACGGCCAACTACATGATTCTCTACATGCCGACCTACGCGGCGCGGCAACTCGGTCTGGCGCCCTCGTCCGGCTTCATCGCGACGCTGATCGCGGGGCTGGTCGTCACGGTGCTCACGCCCATCGTCGGACACTGGTCGGACAAGGTGGGCCGCACGCGCATCATGCTCGGCGCGGGCGCGCTGTTTTTCCTGACGGTCTATCCGGCGTTCGTGTTCATGAACGCGCACCCGTCGCTGCCCACGCTGCTCGCCGCCGTCACGTGGGTCGCGTTGCTGAAGGCCACTTACTTCGCGCCGATTCCCGCGTTGATGGCCGAGCTTTTTCCGCCCCGCACGCGCACCACGGGCATGGCATTCGGCTACAACATCGGCACGACGATTTTCGGCGGCTTCACGCCGCTCGCGGTGGCGTCGCTGATCGCGGCGACGGGCAACAACCTCGCGCCGGGTCTCTATCTGATGATGGCCGCCGTCGTGAGCCTGTTGACGCTGGTCTGGGCGCGGGCGCGGCTGAACGCACATTGAAGCGGATCACATTGAATCGAATCCATCAGCAAGGAACAGGCAACTATGCAACACGATTTGCCGCAGGAACTCCGCGACGCTATCCAGTTTTCGATCGACCACGAATCGCAGTGGGATCGCAATGCCGACGGCAAGTTCGGCGTGCATGTGAACGATCCGCCGCCGTGGAACCGGCTGCTCGGGCCGATTCATGACCGCGGGCCGGTGTCGGGTGCCGTGGCCGTCGATGGCCGGCTGCTCGCGACATGGGGCGAGCCGGATCGCGCCGACCTGACGTTCAGCATCGCTAAGACCTATCTGGCGCTGCTGGCGGGCGTCGCGCACGATCGCGGCCTGCTGCCCGATCCTGATGAGGCCGTACGCGTGCGCGTGCCAGGCATCGGCTTCGACGATCCGCACAACGCGCCAATCACGTGGACGCAGCTGTTGCAGCAGACGAGCGAATGGCAAGGCAAGTGCTTCAGCCTGACCGATCAGGCCGATCACTATCGCGCCGTGACGTTCGGCGAGCCGCCCAATGGCAACAAGGGCGATCTGCGCCCGTTGCAGCCGCCCGGCACGTACTGGGAATACAACGACGTGCGTATCAACCAGTTGTCGCTCGCGCTGCTGCATCTGTTCGGCAAGCCCTTGCCCGAGGTGTTTCGCGAGGCCATCATGCGGCCCGTCGGCGCGAGCGAGAACTGGCAATGGGTCGGCTATGACGACGCGTGGATCGACATCGACGGCACGCGCGTGCAGTCGGTGCCAGGCGGTTCGCACTGGGGCGGCGGCATGTCGGTGAGCGCGAACGATCAGCTGAAAGTCGCACAGATGCTGCTCGACGGCGGCGTCGCCAACGGACGCCGCGTGCTGTCGGCGCAATGGATCGCGCGAATGCAAACGCCCTGCGCGCTCGCGCCGTACTACGGCTATCTGGTGTGGCTCAACACGGGTCGCCGCGTGTTTCCGGGCGTGCCGGAAACGAGTTACTTCGGCGTCGGCGCGGGCAGTTCGTTCATGTGGATCGAGCCGGAGCGGCGCATCGCATTGATCGTGCGCTGGCTCGATTCGCAGTTCGCCGATGCGTTCTTCGGCAAGATGCTCGAAGCAATCGATACGGTGTGCTCGCGATAGCGCGCCGCGTCGTATCGATCAATCCGGCGCCGGGACGTTGAATGGCTTACCCGGCGTATGGACCCAGCTTGCGAGCACCTTCGCGCCGGACGGGCCGGTCTTCGTGACATGCACGAGATTGGCCGGCAGCGCGAACGACTCTCCCGCGCGATACACATGCGCCGCCTTGCCGTCGATCTGCACGGTGACCTCGCCTTCGAGCACGTAGCAGAGTTCCGGCCCCGTCGCCTTGTGGCGCGGCTTGGACGCATTCGGCGGAAATTCGGCGATTCCCATGCCCAGCTCGCGATCGGTTTGCAAGACGGGCGCTCGTTGCAGGACGACTGTCTCTTTTGCTTCGGGCGCTTTATCCGCGGCATGTGCGGACTGCGCGCAAGCACAACCGCACGTGACAAGCGCCGCTGTGATGAAACGCAAGCGGTTCATGGCTGCTCCAGCGACGTCAATATCCTGTGCGCGGCGGCAACCCGGTCGAGAATCGGGAAATTCCGGTTGCCGAGAATCACGATGCCCATCTGCTTCTGCGGCACGAACGCCACGTACGATCCGAAACCGTTCGTCGAGCCCGTCTTGTTGATCCACACGTCGTCCTTCGGCGCTTCCGGCGGCTCGATTTTCGTGACGGGTGTTGCATCGAGAGCCATCGCCGATGAGTTGCCTTCCATCAGCGAGTTCAACGAAACGGGATACGGGTATTGCTCCCAGATCAGATCCTGCGTCATCGGGCCTGCCTGGAAGTAGCCGGTATGCGTGTCGGTGATCGCGCGTTGCAGTTGTGCGTCGAGCTTGACCTGCTTCATGTTGGCTTCGATGAAGCGCAGCATGTCGGCGGCTGTCGATTTGACGCCGTACGCTTCGGGCGCAAACTCGCCACCCGCCATGCGGATCGGTTGGCCCGT
Source organism: Paraburkholderia steynii (assembly GCF_900100565.1). Taxonomy (NCBI): domain Bacteria; kingdom Pseudomonadati; phylum Pseudomonadota; class Betaproteobacteria; order Burkholderiales; family Burkholderiaceae; genus Paraburkholderia; species Paraburkholderia steynii. Next base: position 203,419 of record NZ_FNDI01000015.1, read on the forward strand.
CTTCGTATAGCCTTGCGCGTAGTCAGGCGCTCTGTCGACAGGAACGTCGATGAAACTGTTCTTCAGGCCGAGCGCAGGAAAAAGCCGCCGCTCGATCAGCGCGGTGAAATCCTGTCCCATGCTCTTCGCCGTGATCATGCCCAGCGCGCCGATACCGGGGTTCGCATAGGTTCGGACCGTACCGGGCGCATGGGCGGGACGCCAGGCCTTGAACCAGCGGATCATCTGATCGTCGTTCTGAATCTCGTCGGGCACTTGCAACGGCAGACCGCCCGGCGTATGCGTGCCGAGATTCAGCAGGCTCACGCTGCCGAACTGTGTGCCGCGCAGCGTCGGCAGATACTTCGCTACGCTGTCGGTCAACGACAATTGCTTGTCGACCTGCGCCCATGATGTCAGCGTCGCCGTGAAGGTCTTGCTGACCGAGCCGAGCTCGAACAGCGTTGCGTCGGTCACAGGCTTGCCCGTTTCCGTCGATGCCACGCCGTAATTGAACACCACCGCCCGGCCATCGACGATCACGCCAACGGCCATGCCGGGAATCTTGTCTTTCGTCATCAGCGGTTGTATCGCCGCGTCGACCGCACGTTTGATGTTCTCTTGCGGCGTATCGGCCGCATGACTCGCGCCCGATGTCATCCACATCGCGCAGAGCATGGCTGCAACCCGCGCACTCACCGTACCTGACTTCATCGCTTCGTTTCCCCTCGTTCAAATGTTCGCGACCAGCACCCCGACCTGCGCGATCGCCGCGTCGCGCTGCGTCGAGGTAGCTTGAGTCGCGCCCGTCAGATACGCCGCGACCAGAATCGGCGCGCGGCCTTCAGGCCAGATGACGGCGATATCGTTCGACGTGCCCCGCTCCCCCGTGCCCGTCTTGTCGCCGATACGCCAGGCCTTCGGCAAGCCGGCGCGCAGCCGGGCATCGCCCGTCTTGTTGGCTGCGAGCCAGGCCGTGAGCTGCTCGCGCGAAGCGGCGGACAGATGCTCGCCGAGCAACAGCGCGCGCATGTCGGCGAGCATCGCGGCGGGTGTGGTCGTATCGCGCGGATCGGCTTCGAGCGCTTCGTTGAGCGTCGGCTCGTTGCGGTCGAGCCGCGTAATCCGATCGCCGATACCACGTGCAAAAGCCGTCAGCGCCGCCGGCCCGCCGATGCTATCGAGCAGCAGATTGGCCGCCGTGTTGTCGCTGCGCGTGATGGCCGCTTCGCACAACTCGGCGACCGTCATCCCGTCGCTGCCTGCGCGCGGACCGCTGACGGGCGAATTGGCCACCACGACGTCCTTCGAATACACGATCTTGCGTTCAAGCTGTTCTTTGCCTTGGTCCTTGCGCACCAGCACCGCCGACGCGAGCAGGAACTTGAATGTGCTGCACATCGGAAAGCGCTCATGCATGCGCCAGCCCTGCGGCTTCGCGCTTGCCGTATCGAGTATCGCGACACCCATGCGCCCGCCCGTTTGCCCTTCGATCTGCGCGAGCTGCTTTTCCAAAGCGCTCGCGTGCGACGCGCCGCGTGGCGCCGATGCCGCCGCGCTCGCCGCTGCGCCGAACGCATGAGCCGCAACGCCAGCTAACCCACTGCCCATCAACGTGAATGTGAATGCCCGCCTTGTGACCATTGCTCCTCCTTGAAGTGCCGCCACTATCGCGTTTTCGCAGCCGGGTGACAAACGATGATAAATTGCTCGATGCCCCAGAATTTCTTATGGCTCGAACATGCGACCGTATCTCCCGCTGAACGCGCTGCGCGCCTTCGAATCGTCGGCCCGGCATCTGAGCTTCACGCGCGCCGCGCTCGAACTGAACGTCACGCAGGCGGCCGTCAGCCAGCAGGTGCGCATGCTCGAAGAGCGCCTCGGCGCGACGCTTTTCAAGCGCCTGCCGCGCGGCCTCGCGATCACCGATGAAGGACTCGCGCTGCGCCCCGTGCTCAGCGACGCGTTCGATCGCATCGAGGCCGTGTTGCGGCAGTTCGAAGGCGGGCATTTTCATGAGGTGCTGACGGTCGGCGCGGTGGGGACGTTCGCGGTCGGCTGGCTGATGCCGCGCCTGAAGGCGTTTCATGACGCGCATCCGTTCATCGAGTTGCGTCTGCTGACCAACAACAATCTCGTCGATCTCGCCGCCGAAGGTCTCGACTTCGCGATCCGTTTTGGCGACGGCACGTGGCCCGGCTCGCGCGCGCAAAAACTCTTCGATGCACCACTCTCCGTGCTATGCACACCGGAGATCGCGCAACGCCTTCAGACGCCCGCCGATCTCATCAATGAAAAGCTGCTGCGTTCATATCGCGCCGACGACTGGGCGAACTGGTTCGCGGCAGCGGGCCTCGCGCCGCGTCCCGTGCGCGGCCCGGTGTTCGATTCGTCGCGGCTGATGGTCGAAGCGGCGATGCAAGGCGCAGGCGTGGCGCTCGCGCCCGCTTCGATGTTCGAACGCGATCTGTCGATGGGACGTCTCGCGCGTCCATTCGATATCGACGTGTACGCGGGCAGCTACTGGCTCACCTGGCAAAAGGCAAAACCGGCGACGCCCGCGATGCGCGCGTTCAGTCAATGGATCGTGAAGGAAGTGGATGAAGGCGCAGCGAGCGGCGATGCGCCAGGCGAGCTGGGCTTCAGAAAGACGCCTGCCTCGGCGGGATGAGCACGCGTATAGCCGTTGCGGCAACACGCGTGCGCCCGAGGTAAATCACATCTCCGTCAGATGCGCAGCCGCCGATGTTTCGCGCGGCTGTCCGCCGAGCTTGATGTGCGGCACCATCATCACCGACAGCACCGCGCCCACGCAGATCACGAAGATCGACAGGAACGTCAGATGCAGCGAGTGATGCAGCGCTGCGCGCACCATGTCGTTGCTGGAGATCGCCGCTTGCGCTGCGTTCGGCGTCGCGTCTAGCAGCGAGCGCAACTGGTCGGACGTGATCGCCATGCCCTTGTAGTGGCTCAACCCAAAATTCAGCACCGCGCCGAAAATCGCCGCGCCGAGCGTGCTGCCCAGATTGCGCGAGAACAGGTTCGATGCCGTGGCGGAGCCACGTTCGAGCGGCTGCACGATTTCCTGAATCAGGATCAGCGAGCTGACGCTCACGATCCCCATGCCCAGTCCCATGACGAGCGAACCGACACCCGCCAGCACGGGCGAGCCGTCCGGTTGCAGCAGCGCAAACGCAATCGCGCCAAGCGGCAGGAAGAAGCTGCCGCCGACCATCGTCCGCCGCAGCCCGAGCCGATGAAACGACCTCGCGGTAAAGGTCGCGCCCGACGGCCAGCCGAGCATCACCATCGTCAGCGCGAGACCCGCGACCACGGGCGATTGATGCAGCACGCCCTGCACGTACATCGGCAGGAAGGTGGTGAGACCCATCAGCGCCATGCCCGACAGCACCGTCGCGGCATTGCACGCCGCAATGGGACGATGGCTCCACAGCTTGAACGAGATCATCGGCTCCGGCACGCGTCGCTCATGCCACACGAACAGCACGGAGGAGACGACGAACAGCGCGACTTCGAACAGTGCGCGTGCATCGTTTTCCGAGCCGGCGTCCGTGAGCGCCATCATCAGCGCGCCGATTGCGATGGTGAACAGCACGGCGCCCATGATGTCGATCGACGGCCGTTGATGGCGCTTCTCTTCGTGCAGGTACTTGATGAAGCCAAACGCGGCCAGAATGCCGATCGGCACGTTGATCCAGAAAATCCACGACCACGACAGATCGCGGATCAGCAAGCCGCCCGCCATCGGACCGATCACTGCGGAGATCGCCCAGACGCTCGCGAGATAGCCCTGGATCTTGCCGCGCTCGCGCGCCGGATACAGGTCGCCGACGATGGTCAGCGTGACGGGCTGGATCGCGCCCGCGCCGATGCCCTGAATCAGGCGGAACACGATCATCGCGGGCATCGACCACGCGAAACCCGCGCCGATCGAGCCGATCAGGAAAATCACGATGCCCACCAGCACGGTCGGCTTGCGGCCGTACAGGTCGGCGAGCTTGCCGAACACGACGGTCATCGCCGTCTGTGCCAGCAGGAACGATGAGAAGACCCAACTGTAGAGACGCAGGCCGCCGAGCTGGGTGACGATCTGCGGCATGGCCGTCGAGACGATGGTGGCTTCGATGGCCACCATCGCCATCGAGGCCATCACCGCCGCGATGACGAGATGACGCTTCGTCTGAGGATGAGTCGACATGGGGGGATGTAGTTGTGTGCGGCGCTGGAACGTCGAAAGCTCCCTGAAACATGGTGCTTCAGGCGAGCCATTCGATGCGCGCAAAGAAATGTATGCTACCGCTTAATTGCGCTGCTTGCACTTGGATTGTGCGCGCATTCACGTTGCGCCCGCGCGTGCGGGTGTCAATCGCACGCTGTCGCGAGCCGCCGCGCCAATGCCTGCGCGCCCGGCATGTCGAGCCGCAGCGACGCGTACGCGTTGCGCTTCACGTCGTCGGGCAAGGTCCAGTCCCACTTTTCGTTGTCGATGTTGCCGATCGTGCGCAGTGCGTCCGTGGTCTGCGCGGGCGTCAGCGCGGCAATGCGTTGCAGCGTGTCCTTCACCGAACCCGCTACGCGCACGCTGATCGTCGGCCCCTGATTCCACGCGTCAAGCCCTTCGGCGCGCAGCAGCACGACGAGCGCATCGTTGATCCAGTCGCCGGACCATGTCGCGAGCACCGTGCTGCCGCCGTGCGTGAACACGGAGCGCGTGGCCAGTTCGTTCGACGCGAAGTAGCGGCGTGCCTCTTCGAGTAGCTCTCGACCCGTGGTATCGAGAAACACGACGGGCGCGCCGTCCTTCAGCACATTGAACATTTCGCGCCGCACCTCGTCGTGTACGAGCGAGCCGCCGCCGTCGAACACGGGTGGCACACCGCCCTGATCGGGCGTCACGTATACGGTCTTCTTGCCCGCATCGACGTCCTGCACGCGCCAGCGCTGGCCGCCGAACACGAGCCCCTGCCCTGGCGACAGCGGTCGCGACACAGGCACCGACCCGAGCACCCTCGCCCCCGCGACGATGCGGAATTCGTCGTCCGTCGAAAACGATGCGTAGAACTCGTAGTGGTTGACGAGGCGCTCGCCCGCCACGCCATGCAGCAGCAAGCCGCCCGCTTCCTGCACCAGCAGGTCTTTCGCGCCGAGGCCGCGCAGAATCGCGGCGAAGGTCGGCTTGTCGATCGTGCCGAACGGGCCTGTCGCGACCAGCGTGTCCCACAGTTCACCCGCGCTCGCGCCGCCGCGTTCGGCGATGATCGACAGAATCTGCTGCACGAGCGTCGACGGATGCATGCCGCGCGCACGCGGCGGCTCGAACCAGCCGCGCAGCAGCAGGTTCACCATCGCCACCGATTGCACGAGGGTTTCCCGCAGCCGGTCCGAAAGATCGGAGCCGCTGTGCAGTTCCGCTTCGACGCCATAGCAGCGCAGAATCGCCGCTTCGCCCTTGCGCCGACCGGAGCGCCCGAGCCGCTGCCGCAAGCTCGCCACCGACGGCGGCGCACCCACCTGCACGACGCTTTTCACCGCGCCGATGTCGATGCCGAGTTCAAGCGTCGTCGTGCAGACGGCGCTTGCTGGGCGGTCGCCTGCCTTCAGCGCCTGTTCGGTCTGCTCGCGCAATTCCTTCGACAAACTGCCGTGATGCGGCCAGAACTCGTTCGGATAGCCATCGCGCTCGCAGGCGCGGCGCAACAGGTCGGCGTATAGCTCGACCTGTCGGCGGCTGTTTGGAAAGATCAGATTGTTCGAGCCGCGCAGCACCTTGTACATATGATTCGCGACATCGACGGTGCTCGCGGGCACGACGTCTTCAAGACCGGGATTCTCGATGCCCGGCTCGAACTGGATGCGCGGCGGCTTCTCGACATAGCCCTTGATCAGAATCTTCAGTTCCTGGCCTGCGCTGCCGGACTCGATGATCTGCACATCCTGCGCGGCGCGTGGGCGCAGAAATTCCGCCGCAAGACGCATGTCCCCGAGCGTCGCCGACAAACCGACGCGCGGCACATTGCGCCCGCACGCGCGATCGACGCGCCGCATCAGCGACTGCAACTGCATGCCGCGCTCGGAACCGATGAACGCGTGCAACTCGTCGACGACCAAGTAGCGCAATGCGCCAAACGTCGCTTCGAGCGACGCGCCGCGCGTGACGAACATCGCTTCGAGCGACTCTGGCGTGATCAAAAGCACGCCCGTCGGCTTCTTCACGAAGCGGTGCTTGCGTCCCGACGACACATCGCCATGCCAGCCGGTGACGGGAATCTCCAGCGCATCGCACAGATTGTCGAGGCGCGACCATTGATCGTTGATCAGCGCTTTCAGCGGACTGATGTACAGCACCGAGCCGCTGCATGGATCGTCGCGCAGCAGGTTCGAAAGAATGGGGAGGAATGCCGCTTCTGTCTTGCCCGCTGCCGTCGCCGCCGCGATGATCACGTCGCGGTCGGCATCGATCAGCGCGGGCACCGCGCGCTCCTGCGCGTCGCGCAGCTCAGTCCAGCCTTCGCGCCAGATCCAGCGGCGAATGCGTTCGTCGAGCAGATCGAAGCTGCGCGACTCAGTTGAGCCGGAAGCTTGCCAGCTCATCGTCGCTATCGGGAGAGGCGTCGTTGACGATGTCGGCCGCGCCGCCCGTGTCGCGCTCGATGTCCATGCTGCCGATCAGCTCGCGCCAATCCGCCGACGGGTTTTGCTCCAGAACCGCGAGAAAATTGATGAACGCGGTGATCGTCGTGCGCGGGGTGCGGAAATACGCTTCGCCAAGCCGCGTCGCGCAATGCGCCATGAACGCGGGTGTCGCTTCCTCGGGCACGAGCGCCTTGCTTGCGTCGCCGAATGCGTAGACGATGCGCAGCTTGTCGAGCAGCACGTAGAAATCTTCCGGCGTGAGCGCGGCGAGGCGAATCACGGGGCCGCTGTAGTCGACGAGGCCATTGGTCGCGAATGCGTTTTCCGCGAGACGCGATTGCAGCGCGGCATAGCTATAGAGGCCGCGGCGCGTGTCGAGCAGAAACTCGGGCGTGCCGCCCAGCACGAAGCCGAGGCCTTCCGCCGTGCCTTGCAGCGAGTCGTTCAGGATGCGCAGGATCTGTTCGTAGTTCGCGTTGCGCGCCTGCACGTTCGCGAGCTTGTACAGGTTCACCATTTCATCGAGGCAGATCATCAGCCCGCTATAGCCCGCGAGCCGCACAAAACGCCCGAGCAGCTTCAACTGGTCGTACATGCTCGCGTCGTCGACGATCGTCCGCACGCCGAGCGCCTGGCGTGCGTCGGTGCGCGTCGTGAACTCGCCGCGCAGCCAGCGCACGGCATCGCTCTTGAGCTTCTCATTGCCTTCTTCAAAACCGCGGCAATAGGCGGCGATCACATCGGCGAAATCGTAGCCGTTGACCATCTCCGTCAATTGCGACAACTGCGCGCGGATCACTTCGTCGCTGGTGCGGCCCGTCGCCTTCGCTTCCGTCTTCGCCTGGCCGATGAACTTCTCGACCACGCCGGCCAACGCGCCGCCTTCGGGCTTCGTGCGCGTCGCCATGTTCTTCACGAGTTCCGCGTACAGCGAGCGCGCCTGGCCGCTCGAAGCATGCAGGCGCCGGTCCGGATTCAGGTCCGCGTGAACGGTGACGAGCTTTTTTTCGAGCGCGATCGCGCGCACGAGGTTCAGGAAGAACGTCTTGCCCGCGCCATATTCGCCGACGACGATGCGAAACGCCGAGCCGCCGTCCGCGACGCGCTCGATGTCCTTCAGCAACGCTTCGAGTTCGTGCGCGCGCCCGACCTGGATCAGATGTTGCCCGATGCGCGGCACCACGCCGGCGCGCAGGGATTGCAGGACCGCGTCGCGGTCCCTGGGGCGGATCGTTGTCATGCAGCCAACCTTTGTGCGACTTCCTGATTGATTTCGACGGGATCGTCTCCGTCCGTGAGCGGCTCGTCCCAGCGGTCGAGCGACGCCTCGTTCACCTGTTCGATCGCGCCGTCCAGCATCAGTTCGAGTTGCGACGCGGCATCGGCGAGTTCGGCGCGCGTCCACGACTCGCGCGTCACGAGCAGACGCAGAAAGGACGAATGCGCGTCGTCGAGGCCGAGCAGCGGCTCGGTTGCTTCTGACGTTTCAGACGTTTTCGGTGCCGGTTCTGTTTGCGGTTCAGGCGCAGGCTCTTTGTCATGCGCCGCGGCCGCTGCCTGTGCCTCAAGCATGTCCTGTTCCTCGACGGCGACCGGTTGCTCCGTCGCGTGGATGTGCATGGCTGTAACTGTGCCGTGCGCTTCGTCGACGAACACATCGGCCAGCATCGACGAGACCCGCGCCGTCTCTTCCTTCAGCGCGGCAATACGCGTCGCGTCGAGCACGAACTCGTGCTTCACCGCAACAGGCTTGGGCGTATGGCCGTGCTTCCTCGCCGGCTTCACGCCCGCTGGCGTGATGCCCGCGCCGCTCGCGTGCTGATGCAGGTCGGTGTACAGGCGCTGCGGATCGATGCCGAGCATCCGGTACACCTTCTCCAGCAAGCGCACTTCTTCGCGCGACACGACGCCATCGGCATTCGCGGTATGCACGAGAAACGACGCGATCGTCGCCTTCACGTCGTGCGCAAGCGGTTCCAGTTTCTTCTTCAAGCCGGCGCTCGCCGTCGGCTGTGCGAGTTGCGCGAGATTGCGCGCTTTCAGCCGTACACGCTGCGCATCGGACAGATGCGGCCACTGGTCGATCTGCCATTCGATCACGGCCGTTTCGCGCTGCGTCGCGTCGCCGTCCGCGCGTGCGACCGTCGCGGCCAGATCGACGATGATCGTCGCGACGTCGTACGCTTCGTCGATGGGCAGCGGGTTCGCGCTGGGCGCGACGGCGAACAGCGCGACGGCGTCCGTCGGCTTCGGCGTGCGCGCGCCCAGCCGCACGTCGGGTTCGACGGCGATGCCCGCTTCCGCAAGCGCGGTCGTGAATACCACGGCCTTGTCGCGCGTCATCTTGCCGCCCGACTTGAAGCGCGCCAGCACCGCGCCAAACGTGCTGACGGCCGTCTCGCGCGCGACTTCGGCGGCGAGCGCGTCGATCGCGTCATGCGTCGCCTGCGGCCACAACGTGGGGGGCAGCGTCAGCGTCGCTTCCAGCGTGCCCTGCGCCTCCGGATAGCGGCCGAGATACCGGCTGTACGCGTCGAGCGCGACGGCGCTCTCGTGCATCAGCAGTTGCAGCTTGTTGCGCGTGCCGTTCACAGCGGCGATATCGGGCAGACCGACCAGAAAGCCTGGCACGGGCACGTTCTTCAACGCGCGAAACGACGGTTGCGGCGACGCGTCGAGCTTCGTGCGGTTGGCGGGCAACAGCATGCCGGCGCCGAAGCGGTCGCGATACTGCCGCATGAACACCCGGTCGAATTCCTCGGGGCAACGCGCAACCGCCGTGCGCCGCACCATCATCGGATCGAGCTTCACCCATGCGAGCGCCCAGTCGGCGGGCAACGGATGCTGGTCTAGCGCCGCCTGGCCGAACGCGACGCGCACGTTCAGCGGCACCTGATAGCCCGTCGCGAGCCCGTCGGGCGCGGGCTGCAGATACATCCGCGTGTGCCGCGACGCCACCAGCGACAGCGCGTCGATCAGCCCGCGCACATGCTTTTGCCAGCCGTAGTTCGCATCGAGATTGAGCAGACGCCGCAGTTCTCTGGCGATCGCGTCGAATTCCTCGCCGCTCACCTTGCCCGCCGCGCCGTCGACGAGCACGCGCCGCTCCAGCCCGTACAGGTAAAAAAACAGATAGCCGGTGTTGATGTCCGATTTCTTGCGATCGGAGGCGAGCCAGTCGAGATACGTGCGGCGTTGCTCCGGCGTGAGCCCGTTATAGCTGAGCGCGACGCTGCCAAGCCCGGCTGCCGGGTCCGCGCAATCGCGGGCGACTTCGAAGCGTGCGTCGATCACGCAGGCTTCGATCGAATCTGCGTGCAGGCGCTGCGCGTCGCCCGTGTAGAAGAAGCCTCCCGTGACCGTCAGGCCGTGGATATCGATGCTTTCGCCGGGCGCGACAAAGCGCGCGGACGAGCGCGCAGCAGGCCGCGCGCCACCGGGCGCGGGACTGATGCGGTAAGCGTCGGCGGCTGAGCCCGCCATGTCTATCGATACCAACGGCTCGTCGTCATATGAGCCGGGAGAACTTGTCATGAAATTGCCTGGCTCCTCGGGAGCCCTGTGAGATCCGGATGAAAACTGCGACACAAAGCGCAATGGCTTGCCGGCACGCTGCATACCGCCCAACGTGTCTTTCGATGCAAGCTTGAAGGGGAACCAACGAAAGCCAGCCCGGACGGGCCAGCCCACACAGCCGGCGCCAGAACGATCGGATGGCGGGCATGCGCGCTCGCATCCGACGCAAGAAAGGCAAGTCCCATCGAAACGCCGATGTCGACAACCACGCCCCTCCCAAAACTGCTTCGCCCGCGGCTCATTGTTCTCCCGTCCACGTCGCCGGGAATCCGTTGCCCGGCGCGGTCGCGACCTTTGATTATATGTTCTTTTTCAGGATCGCTCCGATGGCGCGAAAATGCCGATTCGTGCCCTGTCGAACAGGAATCGAAGCGAGTGATTTCGGAGTTTTGCTTACAAATGCCTTGGTGCGCAAGCGTACAATCCGACCCCAACTAAATCGCATATTTTGCAAGCTCATTTTGCGAACTGGAGTTACACTCGGCGACATGCGTCTAGCGCGCCGGATTCTCGATCGAGCGCGCCGAAATCTGAACCTCGGTCTTCGACGCCTTATGCGTCAGACTTTTCGCACCGTCTCTCAGGTTCTGGACGGCCCTCGGAATGCCAGAACCTATTCACGCCAGCGGAAGCTGGCGTCTTTTTGTGCGACGTAAGAAAGGACACGTTCTGTCCTGCGACGCTCGCACCTTGCACGCCCTGCACACTTTGCGTTCCCTGCGCCGTTCCTGGCGCTGCGACAGCGAGCGCAAGCGGACGACGCCGGACCGACGCATAGGTCGCGAGCGCGAGACCGCACCAGATCAGCCCATAGCCTGTCAGATCGATGGTCGTCAGCCGTTCGTGGAAGACCGTGAGCGCGAGGACGAACGTCACGGTCGGCGTCACGTATTGCATCACGGCCGATTCCGTCATCGAAACGAGCGGCATCGCGTACGCGTAGAGCGCGAGCGGCACGACGGTCAGCGGCCCTGCCAGCATCATCAGCACGGACGCGTCGACGCCGAACGACGTGAACGCGAGCGCATGATGCGACGTCAGATAGCCGAAATAGCCGAGCGCGAACGGCATCATCACGACGGTTTCGCGCCACGTGCTGACGATCGCGTTCCGTGTCGGCCACACCTTGCGCGTGAGGCCGAGCAGCGAGAACGTCACCGTCAGCATCACGGCGAACACGGGTACGCCGCCATGCGCGTAGCACTGGACGAAGGTGCCGGCCAGCCCGAGCGCCAGCGCCGCCGCTTTCAGACCGTTAAGCCGCTCGTTCAGAAAAACGATGCCGAGCGCAGCCGACAGCAGCGGATTCAGGAAGTATCCGAGACTTGCCTGTAACGCGTTGCCCGTCACCGAAGCCAGGATATACACAACCCAGTTCGCGGACAGCAAAATCGCCGGCAACAGCGCGAGCGCGAACGAGCGCCAGTCGCCCATGTGTTGCCGCAACGCGGGCTTGAGCGCAATCACGGCCGACAGCACCACGAACGACCAGAACACGCGATGCGCGAGCATCTCCGGCGCGCTCACTTCCTTCAGATGCCAGTAGTACAGCGGCATCAGGCCCCACCAGCACAGCGCCACGAGCAGCGCAGCGTAGCCGGCGCCCTCCTTCTGCTTCTGATTATTCGCGTTCATGGCTGTAGCGCCTCGTCGAGTCGGTCGATCAGAACTTCCACTTCATCCACGCCGAAAATCAGCGGCGGCGACAGGCGTAGCGAATCCGGCGCGGCGGAATTCGGCATCGCCAGCACGCCGCCGTCGATCAGATCGAGCCACACGTCGGTCATGCTCAGGTCGAGCCCCGGGTCGAGCTTGAGGCTGAGCGCGAGGCCCTTGCCGTGCAAGGTCACGCGCGAATCGAAACGCGCTGCGATACGCTCGCCGATCAGCGCGCCCATCGCGGCCGCGTTCTCGACCAGCCGTCCGCGCTCGACGAGGTCGAGCACGATCAGCCCGCACTGCATCGCGAGCCGGTTGCCGCCGAAGGTCGAGCCCTGCACTTTCGCCTTGCCGGGTGCGCCGAACACGGCATCGAAATCGCCGTCGTTCATCAGCACGGCTGAGAGCGGCACCAGCCCGCCCGTCAGTCCTTTCGATACGACCAGCATGTCGGGTGCCGCGGGGGTTTTGCCGTCCATGCCGATTGCGTCGATGCCGAACCAGGTGCCCGTACGGCCGAGGCCGCAATACACCTCGTCAGCAATCAGCTTCGTTCCCGTCGAGCGACACAGCGCAGCGAGGCGCGACGCGGTGTCCGCCGACCAGTGCTGCGCCGCCGACGACCCCGCCACCGGCTCGAACACGACGGCGGCGATCTTGCGGCTCGCGAGTACGTCTTCGAGCGCGGCGAAGTTGTGCGCATCGACGTGATGGACGTTGCCCGGCTTCCAGCGCAGCGCCTCGGTCCAGAACGGATTGCCCGTCATGAACGACGAGAACATCGACAGGCCGTGGAAGCCGTCGCGGAATGCGACGACGTCGGTGCGTCCCGTGCTCGTCATCGCGAACTTCACGGCGCTTTCGACGGCCTCTGCGCCCGTGGTCGCGAAGAACACTTTCTGGAAGCGCTGGCCGCTGAGCGTGAGCAACTTGTCGGCGAGCGCGAGTTGAGACTCGGCGCATTCGAACGGAAACACATTCACCGACGTGCGCTGCAACGCATCGGCAAACCGCGCGAGCAGCGACTCATGCGCGTGCCCCAGATTCGCCGTGCCAAAACCGGCGAGACAATCGAGCAACGCGCGGCCATCGGCTGTTTCGATATAGCAGCCGTCGCCGCGCGCGCCCGTCATGTCGAGGCCCGCTTCGTCGAGGAACCTTTCCCAATAGGGATTGACGGGATCGAAGCGCGGCGCGTGATCGACCCCGCGTTCGTCTCCTTCGTCTGCACTGTCGTCAGATTTCAAGCGGCCTCCTGCCATCGCGAAGCCCATGAAACTGGAGCTGCGTCTGATCGCCGTAAAAGAACGCGACCGACTCCAGTTGCCGCATGTTCACTTCGAGCATGAAGAGCGCCGCTTCGAGGCTGTAGCGCTGCTCCGCCGCGCTCACGTGCGGGACGTCGGCGAGGAACAGGCGCGACAGGCTCGGATGATTCAGTTCGTCGTTCGTCTCGCCGTGCTTCGCGACGATATCGCCCGCGTGCAGCGCGCTTTCGACCAGCGTGGCAATGTGTTCGTGAACGGGACTGTGCTGGTCGCGCAAACCTTCCGTGACCATGATCGACGTGAAGAATGCGGTCGGCAGGCGATGCGAAAGCACCGTGTACGCGTCGATATAGAGCGCGGTAAGCGGCAGCGGCACCGACGCACGCACCTCGGCTTCGTTCATGCCGAGCGCGACACAGGTGGCGAGTTCGAATGCTTCGTGACCGTATTCTTCCTGGAAGTACTGAAACAGCCGCGCGCGCAGATTGCGTTTGAGGCGGCGCGACAGCAGCGGTCCAAGTATTTCGACGAAGCGGTCGGTCACGTGATACTGCTCGATGTACAGCCCCTTCACGAGCGGCGTGATTTCATGACTCTCAAGCGCGGCCGATGCATATGCGTTGCTGCCCAATTGATCGAGCGCGCTGAGCAGCAGGCGCTCGGCACGCGCGGCAAGCGCGAGACCGCTGCAGGGTTCGCTGAAGCGATCCGCATCCACCGACGTCATGCGCCTGCCGACACGCAGCGGCGCTATCTCGACGAAATGCGCGAACGACAGCAGATACATTTCCAGATCGACGGGATCGAGCGATGCGACGCTGCGGAAATGTTCCTGCGAAATATCTTCAGAAACGGCCGTCGAGGGATGCCAGCCCACATGCCGGAACACTTCGTCGAGCACGCGTTGCCACGCGAACACGAGTTCCGGCGCGTTCTGGCGCGCGTACGCCAACTGGAAATGGAGCGACTGAAGCGCGAAGTTGCCGGCGAACTGCCCACTCTTGCCCGAAAACGGGAACGCGCCAGGCGTCGTGTCGCGATCGTGTGCGTCGTTCGTGAGCATCTGATTGACGACGCTGAGCACATCCTCGTATATCCCAAGCCGACGCCCGACGACAGCGGCGAGGCGCTGCCCGACATCGCTGCACAACGCAATCGCACGTTGCGCATCCGATGCGATGCTGTCGATGCCGCTATCCGTCTCTTCGATCAGCGACAGCGCGTCCAGTTGCACCGTCAGCGTGCGAATCCACGCAGGACATGCGCCTTCGTTGAGCCGAATCCAGATATCAGACGAAGGCCGCATCAGTTGCGTGACGACCTCGGCCACCTCGTCGCGCGCGACGCCTTCGAACGACAGGTCGATGGCATCGTCACCCACGCCGATCGTCAAGCCGTCGCCGTCGAGAGCCGACACTTCGCACGGCACCAGCGCCGGCCGTCTGTATCGATCGAAATCCCAGCGTTCCATGACGGCTCTCAGGCAAAGATGCGCGGTTTGACGACGGTCTGGCGGCCGTAGTAATCGAGAATCTGGTTCTCCTGCAGCACCATGGTTTCGATGGCGAGCATCACGTGCTTCTTCACTGTCATCTGCTCTTCAGGCGAGATCGCCTCGATTTCAGCAAGCAAGCTCAGCGAAATGTCTTCGTGATCGAACTCGTCGTTGATCGTCGCGTGGCGGGCGATCGGACGCCAGAAGCCTTCCGGGATGCCCGTCTCGCGGCAATAGTTCGCCAGTTCGACATGAAAGCTGACGCTCGGCTGCTCGAACAGGAACAGCAGCGACTTGAAGCTCAACGGATGCTGACGCGCATACACGCCCAACGACGCGCACAGCGCGAACGTGGCGGGCAGCGGCACCAGATAGTCGAGATTGTCGGTGCGGATGGAAACGGCCTGCAGCGACTGCCGCAGCATGTCGTCGTGGTTCAGTTCCGAGGCGAGAAAGCCTTGCAGCAGCTTTTGCACCTTGACGGGTTCGGCGTGCGCGAGCGAAGGCGCGATCAGACCCGGCGCCTCGCGCACGATATAGAAGTATTCGAGCGCATAGCCGATCAGCGCGCTCTTCGGCAACGTGCGGTCGCACAGCCCCTGATAGAGACGCGACTTCGAATTCGCCTCGATCGTTTCGGCGGCGAACTTTCTGAGCCGGTGATAGAACTCCTCGCCCGACAAACAGCCTCGCGGCGCGGGAAACGCGCTCTCGGTCAACAGGCCGAGCCGGTCGAACTCCTCCAGCAGCCCGTCGACTTCAGACGCAAGCTCCGGATGGCGGCGCTTCAGTTCGGGGATTGACGTGTCGCCGCGCCGCAGCGAATCGACGAACGCCTTGAGCGCGCCCTGGCTGTCGGCGACGACGGAACACGATTGCTCGCGATAGTCGAGCGTCAGGCCGTTGTGCTCTTCAATCAGCTGTACGCCGGGACGAAAGCGCGGCGCGGCGAAAAGATCTGCTGCGGTCGTGGCCTGCATCATGCCTCCCCGTCGACGTCGAGTGTGCGCAACAGCGTCGGAGACGTCGAATAGTGTTCCCAGATGCCCGTATAGAACTGGTCGTACAGTTCGATGAACAGATGCGTTTGCGCGCGCATGCGCCGCACGTCCGCATCGGCGATGGCGGGAATGCGCGAGAAGATCTTGCGCGTAAGGCTGCCGTGTCCGCCGTTAAGGTTGATGTCGGAATGCGCTTTCACGGGCTTGAGCAGCGCGGGATCGACGCCGATCCGATACGCGGCATCGAGGAAGGAATCCTGCTTGATGTCCTTGCCTTCGAGAATGCCGAGCGTCGAAAAGAAGAACAGCGGGTCGCTATGTGCCCAGAAAGCCAGCGAGTTACACAGCGCCATGGTTTGCGGCAGCGGCACCGTGCGCGCGAGATCCTCACGCGTGACGCCGAGCGTGGTCAGCGCCTTGAGCAACAGTTCGTCGTGGCCGTACTCTTCCGCGTAGAACTCGTTCATCGACAGCCGCACACCCGTATTGGCGACATACGACAGTACAGGCGCGTCGAAATAGCTTTCGCGGAACAGGAAATGGTAGTTCTCCACGATCATCCCGTGGATCACATTGAGGGGAATGTCAGTGCCCGTGCTCGCGGACGCGCACTTCTCCCAGAACACGTTCGTATAGAGCGTGCGATACAGCAGATCGTTGGCGAGATCTTCGAGTTCGAGCAGCACGTCGAGGCCACTGCGCGCCAGCGCGGGTTTCACCGCGCGCACGAGTTGCAGCTCCTTCAGACGGTCGAACACTTTCTGTTCGTACGGCGAATAGCGGGAGATCACCTCCTCCGCCTTGACGCCGGAGCGCAGCGCGCTGATCAGGGACGCCGCGTCTTCACCGTCGACGGACGCCGGAAATTCGTATTGGTTCTCGTCGTCTTCGATGACGAGCGAAGGCGACGTGCTGAGACACTTCCCCGCCAGCACAAACGCCTGTGGTTCAAAAATGTCGTCCATCACGACGGCCTCCGTTCGTGGCCGGCACGCAACGGTGCCGGCGCGTTCATCACAGGTGAACCGGGATCAGGACGGGACGCGCCTTGCGCGGCTTGACCACGACAGTGATTTTCTTGTCGTCTTGCCTGTCCGTTTGCGACTGCGCCTGCGATTGTTGTTGCGGCTGCGCTTGCTGAACCTGCACTTGGGTCGTCATCTCAATCTCCTTTGGGGTTGGCGTTAACTCTGTACTGCTTAACAAGCTGTCCACCACCGTGGCCAGTTCTTTCACACCCGAAGCCAGAAACCCAAAGCCGTGTGGCGGGCAGCATCGCCTCGCCAATGGCGGCAGGCCGATGAGCGCAACAGGCTTAACTTGTAGCCCCGTTCTCCGCCGTGGATCTGTCGCCTTGCGCGGCTTCCCGGCCGCTGCGGCGCAGTCAGACGTGTGTGTTGTTTATCGGCCCGATGCCGCCGATCGCAGCCTCGCGCGCTGTCACCGAATGCGTGCCCGAGTGTCGGACTCACGCCGCAGCCAGACCCTTTCGACGAACAAAACGGGCGCTCCCGCAAAAGGGAGCGCGCCTGAAGGTCGATATAGGTCTGGGCGGTCCAGCCGGATTCCCGTCAATGGCCGCCGTTCGTTGTTTCTCTCAGGTTCTGCTTTCTCTCAGGTTCTGCTGGGCCGTATCTTTTTTGCACGGCCTCGGAAATTCAGTTTGTACAGTTCCGTTTTTGCGGAATCAGATAAAGTGTTCGTTCGCTTTGGCCAGTGTTCGAGGAATTCGTCGAATTTCCACTAACTCACTGATTTACCGAGACTTTCACTTAAAAATTCATGCAAACAAACTAACTCGTTGGGCCTATTGTTCCGGTAAACTGCGATAACTGGAATGAACACTTTCGATCAATTTGCGTGAAGTGTTCGGCAAACTCGCATGAACACTTTCAGAGCAATCATCTTGATGGGACCAAAGTAAGGTGCTAGCGCGCCCACTCTGGTCGACAGGGAGGCGAATGAAGATCACCCTCGACGTCGCAACGGCTACCCCGCTGACGGAACAGATCGTCGGTCAGGTCGAAGCGCTGATCCTGGCGCGCGAACTGCGCGTCGGCATGCGCCTGCCGTCTATCCGCAAGTTCGCGGCCGAGCACAACATCAGCCGCTTTCCCGTCATCGAGGCCTACGACCGGCTCGCCACGCGCGGCCTGCTGCAGCCCAAGCACGGTTCCGGCTACTACGTAGCCGAACAGTTCGAAAAGGCGCCGCGCGCCACGCGCGGGCTCGACGCGATCCGCGCGACGCCCGAATCCGACCAGATCCTGCGGCAGTTCGAGCGGCCCGACGAGGTGCTGAACCTGTCGATCGGCTTCATTCCCGAGGCGTGGCGCGACGTCGAAGGCATTGCGCAGGCGATCCGCCAGGCGTCCCGCACCGACGCACGCAGTCTGATCGACTACGCGATCCCACAGGGCGACCCGGTGTTGCGGGTGCAGATCGAGCAGCGTCTTGCTTTCGTCGGCGTGGCGGCTGAGCCACAGAACATCATGGTGACCAACAGCGCGAGCGAGGCGCTCGACCTCGTCGTGCGGATGCTGCTCAAGCCCGGCGATACCGTATTCGTCGAAGATCCCGGCTACTTCAACCTGTTCGGGCTGCTCAAGCTTCAAGGTATCGAACTGGTCGGCGTGCCGCGTCTGTCGAGCGGGCCGGATGTCGAAGCCGTCGAGGCGCTGCTGAAGGAACATCGGCCGAAGCTCTTTTTCATCAACACGGTCTTTCACAATCCGACGGGTACGAACGTCGCGCCGCACGTCGGCTTCCGGTTGCTGCAACTCGCGCAGGAACACGACTTCATGATCGTCGAAGACGACGTCTACGCGGATTTCCAGGCGATTCCCACGCAACGTCTCGCGTCGCTCGACCGGCTGACGCGCGTCGTGTATATCGGCGGGTTTTCGAAGAGCCTGTCGTCGTCGCTACGGCTGGGCTATATCGCCGCCGAAGCGGGGTTGGTCAAGCACTTCGTCGAAGTGAAGGCGCTCACCAGCCTCGGCGGCACGCGCTTTAGCGAACGCGTCGTGGCCGCGCTGCTCGAGCGCGGCACGTATCGCAAGCATCTGGAACGGCTGCGGCGGCGCGTGAATGGCGCCATTTCGACCGCGGTGGAATTGCTCAATGGCATCGGCTGGCAAGTGTTCGACGAGCCGTGCGGCGGCACGCTAGTGTGGGCACGCGTGCCGGG
This sequence comes from Paraburkholderia steynii, assembly GCF_900100565.1. Taxonomy (NCBI): domain Bacteria; kingdom Pseudomonadati; phylum Pseudomonadota; class Betaproteobacteria; order Burkholderiales; family Burkholderiaceae; genus Paraburkholderia; species Paraburkholderia steynii. The sequence goes on from NZ_FNDI01000015.1 coordinate 222,241, forward strand.
TGTGCCGAATTCGGATGTGTTCGTCGCCGAGGCGGCCCGCGCCGGCATTACGGTGCAGCCGGGCAGCTACTACCGGCCGCACGGCGAGGTGACGCCGTGGGTCCGGTTCAATACCGCGTATCTCGACAATGAGCGGGCGCTGGGATTTCTGCGGCGCGCCGCGGCGATGGGCGATTGAAGCGAAACGGCCGCACCGGGCACCGCGTAATCAACCGCCCTGCTCCCGCTGAATCCGCGTGCGCGCTTCGCCGAGACTTTCGAAGCGGTCGTCGTTTTCGTTGAACACTGAAACGCGCCCATGCCCTATGTCGTACACCCAGCCCTGGACATCGAGGCGCTTTTGCGCGAGACGCCCAGCGACGGACGGATGCGTGCGCAGATGCATCAGTTGCAGCCGGATGTTTTCCTCGACGAGCGCCTGAACGAGATGATCGCTGTCGACCTTGCGTGCCTGCACGACGCTGCGCGCCGTCTCCGCATTGCGCAGCCACGCATTGACGGTCGGCATGTCTTCCGCTGTCATCGGCGCGGTGCCCGCGAGGCCGCGCATCGCGCCGCAGTCGCTATGTCCACAGACCACGATCTGCCGCACGTTCAGCGCAAGCACCGCGTATTCGACAACGGCCGACACGCCGCCCAGCATTTCGCCGTAAGCGGGGACGATATTACCGATATTGCGGCACACGAAGAGCTCGCCCGGATGCGTTTGCGTAATCATTTCCGGCGAGACACGCGAGTCAGCACACGTGATGAACAGCGTGTGCGGCGCCTGACCTTGCGCGAGACTTTCGAATAGCGCCTGGGTGGCGGGAAACACCTCGTCGCTAAACTGCTCGACGCCGTCCAGCAGGTGCAGCAGGTCCGACTTCGCGGGGTCGCGAAGCCGTCTGGTGTTGAACATATCGTCCGACATGAGGCTGTCCCCCTTCGCAGCGCAGCTGGATCATGGATCAGGGAGTGTACGACGGGAATGCGTCAGCGGGCAGTCACGCGCGCTGAGCCACGGCGCGCGAACGCAGAGACGCCATAAAAGAAGCCCCGGCCGGACGTGATCGGAGCGGCGCGGGGCTTGACAAAAAGCTCGCCTGTTCTCAAGAGGCAGGCTCACGTTACGCGCGTCAAAAAAACGGAGCAATCGAAAAAAACCCCGGACGCCGGGTGCGGCGACCGGGGGAAGCTCTCTCGCGCGCGAAGGGAAGCACCGCGCACAAGAGCCACTTTAGCGGTTCGCGCGCCGCGGATTAACGGGTCGCGCGGAAACACTCCTTTCCAGCGCGCACAAACGGGCGCGGCGCTGATGTCTCACACCAATGTCCAACGCTCACTTCGCACGCGGTCTCGGTGGATGCGCGCGCGCCGCGCAATCCGCGCACACCCCGTGCAACGCCAGCGTCTTGCCGACGATGCGCAAGCCGAACTTCTTCGCGATCGCGATGCGCCGGCGATTGATCTTCGGGTCGGAGAACTCTTCAACGCGCCCGCACACGACGCACACGAGATGATCGTGCGCCTTGCCCGAGTTCAGTTCGTAGAGACTGTGATGCTTGCCGAGCGGGACGTTCGCGACGAAGCCCGCCTCCACCAGCTGACTGAGCACGCGATAGGTGGTCGACAGGTTCATACGTTCGCCGCCCGCAGCGATGCGGCGGTGAATCTCTTCCGCGCTGAAATGGCCGTGCTCCGTGCGTTGCAGATAGTCGAGCACGGCGACTTGCGCAGCCGTGCCTAGCAGGCCGGCTCGCTTGAGCGCGTCGAGCGTTCGGGTCGGAGACGTTGACAAGGGCGGCATGCGCAGCCGTTCTGAATCGAATCGAGGGAACCGGCTTTCAGCCTATGACATCGGCACGAATATTTCCGGAACCTAGTTGATTGCGATTCGCATTCGGCAACATGCACGCGCGACGCACAGCATGCGTGGCCTGAAGAACAGGATCACCAGCGAGCACGCTTCCGCCCGGAAGCTTCCGCGCGATGCTCGACAGGACTCAGCGAAGGTTTCTCGCGACACCGCCGCCACGGTTGCGCACAAGCTCTGCCGCCTGCCACGATGCCAGCGCCACACAGCCGAACAGGACTTCGCGCATCCGCTTGACGAGCGCAAGCGACAGCGCCGTCTGCTCATCGACGCCGAACATCCGCGCGAGCAGCACGACGACGGCCTCCTGCACGCCGAGCCCCGACGGCACGAAGAACGCCGCATGGCGCGCCGCCTGCGTAAGCGCTTCGACGGCGATCGCGCCACCAATGGAAACGGGATGCCCGAGCATCCACAGCGCGACATACACCTCCGACGCGCCGAGCAGATAGCCGGCAAACTGCCAGACAAACGCGCGCAACAGCAGACGCGGCTCACGCAGCAACGCATCGATCGCGGCATCGAGCTGCGCGCCGCCGATGCGCTCGACGTTCCAGTGCGCGCTCATCGGTAGACGCGCGGACCAGCGCTCGATCGCGTGAAATAGCCCGCCGCGCCTGAGCAGCAGGAACACAACGACGGGCAGCGGCAACGACAGCAGCAACGCCGCGCCGACGGTCGCGAGCAAACCATCGTGGCCCGTCTGCGCGACGATCAACACGAGCCCGAGTGCGGCGAACACATACTGGACGGCCAGCGTCACCAGCACCTCGACGATCACCGACGCGCACACCAAGCTCGTCTCGTCGACTTTCCAGCGCGCGAGCCGCACGCCGACGAACTCCCCGCCGATGCTCGCGACAGGCAGCAGCCGGCTCACCGCCTCACGCACCGTCGCGACCCACCACAGATACGCGAGCGACGCACTTCTGCCGAGCAGAAGCCGCCACGCCTGCGCATCCAGCAGCAACGGCAGCGCATGCAGCGGCACGAGCCAGAGCAGCGCGAAGCCTGCCGAACGGATCGCGTGCAGCACGTCGTCGATGCCGCTGTGCAACGCCAATGCGATCAGCACCGCGATGCCCGCGGGCAATCCCAGCCATGTGAGCCACTTGATCATAGATAAGACGGCTGCGCGAACACGTCGGCGAAACCGCCCGTGATCGCCCCGCTCGCGGCAATCGCCGACGCGACACGCGTGGACAGCAGTGCATCCAGTTCGTCGCTGTGCCGGTAGGTCTGCATCGTCGGCGTGATCGCGCCTTCTCCGGCCACGGCGGGATGACTGTAAATCTCGCCGACGCCTTCCGGCAGCCGTGCAAGCGCGGCGAGCAGCACCGCCTCGTCCATATGCCCTGTCTGCGACATGCCGATCACGTAGTCGTTGTGTGCGATGCCTGCATTATCCAGCTGCTTGCGCACGCGTGCCATCCACGGCCTGATCCACGCAGGCGAGCCCGGCTCGTACGGCAGCCGCATCGCCTTCAGCCCATATTCGCTACCCACTTCGATAATCAGCGCGAGCACCGTCGGATGCAGATGAAAGTGCTTGTGCGTATTGACGTGGTCGAGCGTGAGCCCCGTGCGCGCGAAGGCCTGAAACTGCGCGCGGATTTCCGCCTTTAACTGGCGCCGCACTTCAGGCAGGAGGAAAAAGCGAAAGCCGTCGCGCACCATCCGTTGGCCGAGCCGCCCATGTTTGTCGACGAGCGCGGGAATCAGATGCGTGGCGAGCATGGGCACGCCGTCCGCGAGCACGAGATGCAAGCCGACGCGCAAGCTCGGATAAAGGTGCGCGCGGCGCACGGCATCCGCCGAGGCGGGCGCGGACACCATCAGGCTCGCCGACGTCAGCACGCCATGCAGATGCGCGCGCTCGACGGCTTCGTTGATCCGCACATGCAGACCGAAGTCGTCGGCCGTCACGATCAGCGCGCGTCGCGGTGCGTTTATAGAGCGCTGCGCCGACTGTCGCGTCATGCCTCGCGTGCCCGCAGGAAACGGAAGAACTCGACGCCTTCGCGCAGACGCCGTTTCATCATTTCCCAGCTCAGCAGCATCTCGCGCACGATCTCCCAGATCTTCGACGGACGGAAATAGAATTGCCGGTAGAACTGTTCGAGATGGTGATAGATGTCTTCACGCGACAGATGCGGATAGCCGATCGCCGCCAGCTGCACGCCTTCCTTGCTCACCAGGTTGATCACCTTGTTCTCTTCGAGCCAGCCGTTTTCGACGGCCTGCTTGTAGAGCGTGGTGCCCGGATAGGGCGCCGCGAGCGACACCTGAATGGTGTGCGGATTGATGTCCTTCGCGTACTCGATGGTCTTCTGGATCGTCTCTTTCGTTTCGCCCGGCAGCCCGAGGATGAAGGTGCCGTGAATTTTGATGCCAAGCTTGCGGCAGTCTTCGGAGAAGCGTCGCGCGATGTCGGTGCGCAGGCCCTTCTTGATGTTCAGCAGAATCTGGTCGTCGCCCGATTCGTAGCCGACCAGCAGCAGGCGCAGGCCGTTCTCTTTCATGATCTTGAGCGTCGCGTATGGCACGTTCGCCTTCGCGTTGCATGACCACGTGACGCCGAGCTTGCCGAGACCGCGCGCAATCTCTTCGACGCGCGGCTTGAAGTCGGTGAACGTGTCGTCGTCGAACATGATCTCCTTCACTTCGGGCATGTTGTCGCGAATCCACTTCACTTCTTCGAGCACGTTCTCGACGGAGCGCGTGCGATAGCGATGCCCGCCCACCGTCTGCGGCCACAGACAGAACGTGCATTTCGACCGGCAGCCGCGCCCGGTATAGATCGACACATACGGATGCTTCAGATAGCCGATGAAGTAGTTGTCGATCTTCAGATCGCGTTTGTACACCGGCGCGACGAACGGCAGCTCGTCCATGTTCTCAAGGATCGGGCGCGCTTCGTTGTGCTCGATCGAGCCGTCCGCGGCGCGATAGCTCAGGCCCTTGATCTGCGAAAACGGCAGTCCTTCGGCGATCTCCTTGCAGGTGAAATCGAACTCTTCGCGGCAGACGAAATCGATTGCCTCGCTCGCTGTGAGCGAGTTGTGCGGATCGACGGCGACCTTCGCGCCGACCATGCCGATCAACACCTTCGGCGCGCGCGCTTTCAGCTGCTCGGCGAACAGCGCGTCGGTCGGAAACGACGGCGTGCTCGTATGAATGACAACGAGCTCGTATTCCTGCGCGATCGCAAGCGACGCTTCAACGGAAAGACCATCAGCGGGCGCGTCGAGCACGCGGCTGCCTGGCACCAGCGCGGCCGGCTGCGCAAGCCACGTCGGATACCAGAACGAACGGATCTCGCGCTTTGCCTGATAGCGCGAACCCGCACCCCCGTCGAAACCGTCGTACGACGGCGCCTGCAAAAATAACGTCTTCTTCATATTCTCTTTTCACGAGTTGTAGTTTAGCCAGGCGCGCGCGATGTTCTCGCGACGCGCTCAGCGTCCATCGGATACTTCGAGTGCCTTGGCCGGCTCGGGCCGGAAAACCGTCGTGGCGTTGTCCCTGGCTTCGACGGGTACGCGTACGCCGCGCCACACTACCGTCGAGCCGAACGACCCTGCCATCCATTGCGCGAACAGCAATGCATCGCGCACGGGCATCAGCGCGAGATCGCGCCACAACAGGCGTCGTTCGGCGCCCATCAGCGCATGCAGAACGACGCGCGCCGACACGCCCGCCACGGCAGCGACGACGAGCGCGATCGACACGGCGGGATGCGCGTTCACCCGATGCAACTCGAATGCGAGCCACGCGCCGCAGGCTATCCACGGCAGCGTGAACGTCACGAACAGCGCCGCGAAGCCCGTGCGGTTCACCGAGCGGATCGTGCGCAGCCAGCGCGTCTCGCGATCCCACAGCGCGGCGAGCGTGTACTCGGTCACATCCGTCTCGACGACGACAGGCGACAGCACCGTTTGCAGATTCAACTCGCGCACGTGACCGGCCAGCCAGTAGTCGTCGGCGAGCGTATTGCGCAGCCGCTCGAAGCCGCCGATGCCCGCCAGCGTCGAGCGCCGCAGCGCGAGCGTCGCGCCGAAGCCGAAGCGCGTCGAGCCGAACGCATGCGCGATCCGCACCGAAGGCACGAACCACTCGTTGATGAACTGCGCGCCCACGCGCGACCAGAATCCGGCAATGCCTTTCGCGCGGTAGAGACACGTGACGACGCCGACCTGCGGATCGGCGAGCGGCGCGCAGACGCGCTCCAGATAATCCGCTTCGACGGCGATATCGCTGTCCGCGATCACGAACACGTCATGGTGCGCCCATTGCGCGAGATTGATCAGGTTGCTTACCTTCAGGTTCGTGCCATGCACGCGCGGATCGACGACGAGCGAAATCCGGCATTGCGGATACGCGGCCTGCAAACGATGGACGATCGCGATGGCGGAATCGTCCGCGCTCGATACGCCGCAGATTAGTTCGAAGCACGGATGCGTCTGCTCACAGAAGGTCGCGAGATTGTCAAAAAGCCGTGGCTCGGCGCCGCACAGCGGCTTGAGCACGCTGACGGGCGTTGGCGCACGCGCTGGCAAAAATCGCCGTTCGCGCGCGGCGGCACGCGCCGCCGACACGAGCGAGGCCAGCACGGCCATAACGGCATACAGCGCTGCGCCGCACACAAGCATCATCGGCAACCAGTCAATACGTAACAGCGTGTCCTGCATGTTGTCGATTGCTCCCGCTGAAATGAATGCAGGCCGGCCGTCGTGTCGACGCGCGCAGCCACGAAGACACAACCGGCATCACCATCCCGTCGCTTGAACGGGAACGTAAGGCATGCCGGTGAAATGCAGATGAAGGATGACGAGTCCGCGCGCGGGACAGATTGCGGAAACGCAAACGGCATCGCGCCGTGGTCCGATGAAATGCGCATGACGTCTTTTCACAGCCGCGCGAAACGCCCTGCGCGCCGCGTGACGTGTAATCAGAACGGCAGCCAGCAACAGGCCGAATGTCAGCACGCGGAACGTTGCCGTCTCGAACAGCGTCTGTGGAAACTTGCAGAAGAAAAGCAGGCTCACGACACAGACGTCGATGGCCGTCGCGGCAACAGAAGCCGTGACGAGGTGCGCGCGGATCATCTGAACAGTGGTTTGCTTCATGGCGAGCCAGCCCTACGTGGCGCGCACCGGCCCGCTGCTGCTACTTCGCTGATGTGAAGCCTGCGTGACGGTGCGACAGATTCGAGCGTGCCCAGCCATGCTGGACACGACGCACCGATGGTAGCGAGCGGAGTCTGAAGGGAATATTAAGCACTTAGATTCGACGTGCGTTTCAGGTGGCTTGCATCACATTGCTTGCGGCTTACGGCAGCATCCGCTGCAACACGTTGTCTTTCAGCACGATGCGGTGAAACAACGCGCCGCCGACATGCAGCACGATCAGCGCAAGCAGCACCCATGCAAGCCAGCTATGCACGTCGCCGAGTGCGTGGCCCGTCGGCGAGCCGGACGCCGTCAGATCAGGATAGCGAACCGTCCCGAACAGCTTCACCGTCCAGCCGCGCGACGACGCGTTCGCCCATCCCGCAAGCGGCACGGCGACCAGCAGCGCGTACAGCAGCGCATGCGTCGCGGATGAAATCACGCTGAGTGCGCGCGACACTTCCGCGGGCTGCGGCACATGCGTCGCGCGCCACGCAATGCGGCACGCCACCGCCGCGACGATCGCCGCGCCCACGCCGAGATGCCACGCGATCAAGCCGTTGGGCAAGGTATCGCGATGCACGTCGGGCATCGTCCAGCCGATCACGAACTGCGCGGCGACGAGCAGCGCGACCAGCCAGTGCAACAGGCGTGCAACGCCGTCATAGGCGGGGCGTTGGGCAAAAGCATTGAGGTTCATTGTCGGTCTCTTATGAAGTCGTGCGACGGGCCGGAGTGAACATGGCGCTGACGCGAGCGCGAGCGCAAGCGCGAGGCACGCGTCAGGCGGCGATGCTAACGGCGCGAACCTGAAGAAATGCTTAACACCCTCAAACGATGGCAAGCGCACGTATACATGTAGCATCCGCGCTAGACTCGCAGGCAATACGACATGCCCGGGACCGGGCACCCGCCGGACAACGACACCATGCGCATACTTCTCGTGGAAGACGACGACCTGATCGGCAGCGGCCTCGAAGTCGCGCTGCGCAATGCGAGCTTCACCGTCGACTGGGCGCGCGACGGTCAGCATGCGCAGCTCGCGCTCGCAACCACGCCCTATCTGCTCGTGATTCTCGATCTCGGCTTGCCGAAACTTTCCGGCATGGAACTGCTGAAATCGCTGCGCGCGCGCGGCAACGATATCCCCGTACTCGTGCTCACCGCGAAGGACACCGCCGCCGACAAGGTGCGGGGCCTCGACGCCGGCGCCGACGACTACCTCGGCAAGCCGTTCGATCTTCCGGAACTCGTCTCGCGCTGCCGCGCGCTGATCCGCCGCTCGCAGGGCCGCGGCAGCGAGATGATTGCGTGGCGCGACCTGAGCGTCGACCCCGTCGCGCAGACGGTATCGAGAAACGGCGTGCGCGTGCCGCTCACCGCGCGGGAATGGGCCGTGCTGATCCACCTGCTCACGCACTCGGGCGTGCCGCAGCCGCGCGCCAAGATTGAGGAAAGCCTGTATGGCTGGCAGGAGGAAGTCGAAAGCAATGCGATCGAAGTACACGTGTCGAACCTGCGCAAGAAGCTCGGCGGCGATGTGATCCGCACGGTGCGCGGCTTCGGCTATGTCGTGGACAAGACATGACGCACCCGCGCTCGACATCGATCCGCCGCCGCCTGATGTGGCTGATTCTCGTCAGCGTCGGCGCGGTGTGGGCGGTCATGTTCGCGTGGAGCTTCAACAACGCGACACGTGAGGTCGACGAATGGGACAGAGCGCGCCTGATCCAGCTCGCGCATCTGCTGGCGCGGCTCGACGACCCGAACCTGGCGCGGCTCGCAACGGGAGGTATCGACGTGCGCAACGAGTACTCGCGCGCGTCGCCCGCCCTCGACGACGACACCGACGCGCGGCCCCGCTATGCGCTCTTCGAGGTGCGCGATGCGGCGGGCCGCGTGATCGTCGCGAGCCCCGGCCTTGCCGCGCTGCATCGCGCCGCCGAGCCGGGCGAAGCCGCGCAAAGCGTACACACGATGACCGTGGACGGCCAGCCGTGGCTCGCCTACGCGTTGCAAGACAGCGCGACGGGCCGCATGGTGCGCGTGTTCGAACCGGCCAACGTGCGCAGCGACCTGACGACGGGCGTGGCGAGCCGCATCGCGCGGCCGATGGCGTTTGCGCTGCCCGTGCTCGCGCTGCTCGTCTGGTTCAGCGTGGGCCATAGCTTCAGGCCGCTGTCGACGATCTCGAAGGCCGTGCGCATGCGCGACAGCCGCAATCTCGAGCCGATTCACGTCAATCCGTCACCCGCGGAAGTCCGGCCGCTCGTCGATGCGATCAACCAGTTGCTCGCGCGACTGCAGCAATCCATCCTGCGCGAGCGCGCGTTCACGGCCGACGCCGCACACGAACTGAAGACGCCGCTGGCCGCGATCAAGGTCCAGGCGCAGGTGGCGCTCGCCGCGCACGACAGCGCGCAACAGCAGCAGGCGATGCGCCGCGTGGTTCAGGGCGTCGACCGCAGCGCGCATCTTGCCGAGCAGCTGTTGCTGCTCGCGCGTCTCGACGAGCGCGACACGGTGACGACGGCGCCCGTCCGGCTGCATGAGGTGGCCGGCGAGGCGATCGCGTTCCGCGCGCCGCATGCAGAAGATAAATCGATGGCCGTGGTGCTTTCCGGCGAGCGCGACGCCGAGGTCTATGCGGACCGCGCGCTGGCCCGCACGCTGATCGACAATCTGCTCGACAACGCCATCAAGTACGGCGAACCCGGCGGCCGCGTACACATCACCGTGCTGGCCGACGCGCAGACGGTATCGCTGACGGTCTCCGACAACGGCCCCGGCGTCTCCGACGAAGAGCGCCTGCGTCTCACCGACCGCTTCTTTCGCGGCGCGTCGGCATCCGCGAGCGGCAACGGCAGCGGGCTCGGGCTGTCGATCGTCGCGCGCATCGCCGCGCATTTCAACGCGCAGATTCATATCGGCTCGGGCATCGGACGGCGCGGGCTTGCCGTGCAGATCGCGTTTCCGCGCGTGCCGGGTGGGCGCGCGCGTGAGGCAGCGGGAACGTCCTGAGCGGAGCCGCGACGCGCGCCTGCGCGTCCAGCTCTGCTCGAACGTCGGCAAGGAAAAGAAAAGAGAGGTGACGCAAACCACTCGCCGCGTTGCAGGCGAGGTTCACGCATGCATCAGCATCAGGGAAAGAGCGGCAGCGACATCGGCGCGTCGACGCTCGCCGCTTTCACGCGGGCGGGCCGTGCCGCGCGCGGCTTGCGCTGGCGCATGGGCGCGCCGGCGCGGTCGAGGCATCGGCAGACGCGAACGATCGCGCTCGACAATGACGCCGGCTGGGTCATCAGCGAAGGCAGCGACGCCTCCAGTTGCATCAGCAACATCGGCAAGGTCGGTGCCGGGGAATGCAAGGTCTTCCGTGGTCGGTTTGTCATGGACGCCTCTCTGGAACGCTGCGGGGACTGTATCACAGCCCGACTCACAGCCCGACCGACAGCCCTTCCCGCACCGTCGGTCCAGCACTCCAGCTTCCAGAACCCCGCCAGGTCACGCTCACGCCAGCGCGTCTTCCCCCGTCGCGAGCATCGTGCCCCGGCACGCAGGCGATCCGCACCGGCACACATACTGGCTGCGCGTTTCCTCATCTTGCGGGTCGTCGACGGCCAGTCCGTACGAGATGAACAGTTCTTCGCCCTGCTGGATATCGACGGCGGCCTCGATGAACACGCGTCCGTCGATCTCGACTGCCTCGCAATTGGCCCGGCACGCGTGGTTCAGCCAGCGCGCGCTATTGCCGCCGACGCTGCCGTCGATCACGCGCCCATCCGACAGGCCGAACACGAACGTGTGCCCATAGTCGCCCGTGCGTTCGATACGCCGCGCGGCGCGCCGCCATGATGTCACTTCGCCCTTATATTCGATGATGCGTTCGCCCGCCGCGAGCGTGCATAGCGCGAACACACCTTTGCCGTGAATCGGCGACCGCCTGACTGATAAACGACGCATGGCCCGCTTTCGAAGAAAGAATGATCCCTTCAGTATAGAGCGCGAAAAAAATGCGCTGTTATCGATGTGCGTATGTTCGTCCTCTTGCGTACACGAAATCGCGACGATGCGCTTCAGCGCCCATGCTCGAACGATCAGAAACGCGCCTGCGTGCGCTTCACGACTGCGACGCTCATGACTACGTGCGCGCCGCGACGAAGCACGGCGCGGCGGCACCCGTCACAGCGTGAGGCGCGCTTCCAGCCCGCCGCCTTCGCGGTTGCGCAAGGTCAGCGTCGCGCTCATCGACTGCGCCAGTTGCTTTGCGATGGCGAGCCCAAGCCCCGTGCCGCCCGTCTCGCGGTTGCGCGAGCTTTCGACGCGATAGAACGGCTGGAATACGGCATCGAGCAGTTCCTGCGGAATGCCGGGACCTCGATCGAGCACAGCGACGGACAGTTGCCGCCCGCGCGCCGCATCGACGCTCACTTCCACCGTCACCGCTTCGTGCCCCGAGTACTTCAGCGCGTTGTCGATAAGGTTGCCGAGAATGCGGCGCAGCGCCTGCGGACGCGTCGTCACCGGCTGGCCGACGTGCCCCGTCAGCGACACGGGGTCGCCCGCATCCGTATAGTCGCTGACCATGCTTTCGATCAGCGCATCGGGATCGATGCGGCGCGGTTTTTCGTCGGCGCCGTGCAGCGTGCGCGCATAGGCGACGCCTTCGCGCACCAGCAATTCCATTTCCTTCAGATCCTTTTGCAGGCGCGCGCGCTCGGCTTCGTCGTCGAGCAGATCGGCGCGTATCCGCATGCGCGTGATGGGCGTCTGCAGGTCGTGCGAAATCGCCGCGAGGATTTGCAGCCGCTCGCGCATATAAATGCCGATTCGCGTCTGCATCGCGTTGAACGCTTTCGACGCGCGCGCCACTTCTTCGGGGCCGTCCTCAGGCAGCGTGGCGGGCGCGAGATCGGGGCCGAGCGTGTCGGCGGCGCGCGCGAGACGCTCGAGCGGACGCGTGGCGAGGCGCACGGCGAGCCACGCGCAGCCCGCGAGCAACGCCAGCTGCGCGATCAGCACGAGCGGCAGCCACGGCGACAGGGGGATGCCGTGCATCGGATGCATGTCGATGGTGAGCGGCGTGCCGTCGCTCAGCGTCAGGTGGACTTCGAGATGCTCGCTCTCGCCGGGAATGGCGTTGGCCGTCACCTTGTACTGCGGGCCGATGTCCTTCGCAATCGACGCACCGATTTCCTGCGACAGCTTCGCGTCCGGCGGCACACCGCCGCTCGTGCCCGGACCCAGCACGAAACGATAGCTGCGCCGCGCGAGCTTCGGCAGCCATTCCTCGCGCTCGGCCGGCGTCAGGCGGTCCAGCAGCGCGACGGAGCTGGTCACCTCCTGGCCGATGTAGCCGACCATCACGTGCATGGTCGCCTCGTTACGCTCGGTCATCGTGAGCCAGAACGACAGCGTCTGCGCGGCCAGCAGCCCGGCCACGAAAATCAGCGACAGCCGCATGAACAACGAGCGCGGCGGCCACAGGCCGCGCAGACGAGCGATTGCCGCGTTCATCCGCCGTTGTCCTCGGCCGTCACGAGCGACGAGAACACATAGCCTTCGTTGCGCAGCGTCTTGATGTAGCGCGGCTCGCGCGCGTCGTCGCCCAGACGCTGACGCACGCGGCTCACGAGCAGATCGATCGAGCGGTCGAACGGTTCCGTCTGCCGCCCTTGCGTGAGCGTGAGCAGCTGGTCGCGCGTCAGCACGCGCTGCGGATTGTCGACGAACACGCGCAACAGCCGGTATTCCGCGCCGCTCAACGCGACCATCGTGCCGTCGCTGTCGATCAGATTGCGGCCGATCGTGTCGAGCCGCCAGTCGCCGAAGCGCAGGAAGTGCGCGGCGTTCGCCGGCTCGTCGCTGCCGCCGTGCGGCATCATGCGGGCGCGCCGCAGGATCGCGCGGATGCGGGCCAGCAGCTCGCGCACCGCGAAGGGTTTCGCCAGATAGTCGTCAGCGCCCATTTCGAGGCCGACCACGCGGTCGGTCTCCTCGCTCAGCGCCGTCAGCATCAGGATCGGGATGGTCTGAAATTCACCCGCGCGCAGTTCGCGGCACAGGTCGAGGCCGCTTTCGCCGGGCAGCATCAGATCGAGCACGATCAGGTCGGGCCGCTCGTCGGCGAGCGCCGCGCGCATTTGCCGGCCACCCGACGCGAGCGTCACGCGCACGCCATTCCTGGTGAGGTACGTGCCGACCAGCTCGCGAATATCGCGGTCGTCGTCGACGATCAGAACGTGATCCGTTTTGTCCACACAAGGCTCCTTCGCCTGCCAGAGTTCGCTTATCTTACGCGTCCTTTATGGGGCCTTCATTCGGCCTTCAGGCGTCTTCCACCACGGACAGGCTCTTGCCGTCCGCCACCGACGCCTCCAGCGCATACGGATCGACGTCGTCCAGACAGCCGAGGTTTACGCGCCACAGGTTCGGGTCCTTGCGGGTCTGATGAAACGGGTAGATGCCGCACTGCTTGCAGAAATAGTGCTTCGCGACCTGTGTGTTGAACTGGTAAAGCGTCAGGCTGTCCTGACCGGACACGATATTGAGCGCGCTCGCCGGAAAGAACGGCGACATCAGCGCGCCCTTGCGCCGGCACAGGCTGCAGTTGCAGCGGACGGCGGGCGTGACGGGCGTTTCGACGGTGAATTTGACGGCGCCGCAATGGCATGAGCCGTGGTGGGTGTGGGTAGTCATGGCGTGCTCCTCGATGCGATGACGGTTTTATACCCTGGCCCATTCCCGGCTATGTGTCCCAATGTATCTGGCCGGTACAGCGATACAAAAAGTGGGGTGCGTGCGGCCCGAAGCGTCACCGCACGCACGGGGAAATTGCTATCCCTTGCACAGATCCTTCGCATCGGGCGCCTTCACATTCGCTGCCTTCAGATCGAAGTCCGCCTCCTGCAGCCCTTTCGGGCTCGTCGCGACCCAATGCAACTGGGTCGGCGAGCGCACCAGTCCGACGCTGCCCGTGTAGGTCCACGCAATCGGCGAAGGCTGCGTACCCGCCAGTTCGATCGACGCCGGCGTGAACTTCAGATGCAGCAGCCGTCCATCCTGCGACGGCGTGAACGCCCGCTCGCCGATCGTCGCGATGCCCGCCTCGCGCACCGACGCCGGCATGCAATCGAGCGTCGCCGTGGTCTGCCCACTCGTGTCGATCAGTTGCGCGAAGCCTTTGCCTTTGTCAGTCGTCGCAACCACGACGAAGCGATCGATCGACGGCACGTACGCCGCCGCATACGTGTAGTACAGCAGCCGGTCCGCAATCACGCGCGGCTCGCTGAGCGCGCCCGTCGACGGATCCAGCGTCGCGACCTTCAGCCGCGCATACGTCTCGCCGCTTACATACTGCTGCCACACGAGCAGCGCGCGCGTCGGCGAGGCGGCAAGCATCGGCCACCATTCGCGCACGCGCGGCGCGACGTCGATGGCCTGCAGCAGCGCGCCGTCGGCATCGTAGGTCTTCACATACACGCCGTTGCCCGTGCCGAGGTTATCGACGCCGCCGCCGTTCACCCAGTCGTTCGAATAGAACACGACAAAGCGCGAGCCGACGGCGGCGACATGCCCGGAGTGCCCGCCCGACAGCACATCATTCGGATACGGCTTCACGTCCTTCAGGTCGGACGTATAGACACCATAGCGCTGGCTCACTTCATTCGGCGTATTCCAGCCGTCCTCGAACGACACCATCACGCGGCCCGTATCGTTCTGCGCGACGGACACGGGCTCCTGCGCCTCGGGCCGGCTGATGAACACGCGCGGACGGTCGAGCTTCGGCTGCTGCGGCGTCCAGCGCGCGACGTAGACATCGTGCGTCCAGTTGCGGTCGCGCCCCGCGCCGCGCGGCGGCAGGCCCGAACTGCTGAAGAACACGGTGGTCACGCCCTGCGCATCCGTAACCGCGCCGATGCCGTGCATATAGGCGCGCAGGTCGCCCGTCGGCACGCTCGCGGCTTTAGCGGCTTTGGCAGCCTTCGTTCCGCCCGCGAGCGCGGACGGAACGACGCAGCTTGCGGCCACCGTGGCCGCCACGACGAGCACTGCAATCGTAGTCCGCATGAACACCCTTCACTCCACCGTGACCGATTTCGCGAGATTGCGCGGCTTGTCGACATCGGTGCCGCGCGCGCAGGCCGTGTGATACGCGAGCAATTGCAACGGCACCACATGCAGGATCGGCGACAACGGCCCGTAGTGCTCAGGCAACTGGATCACGCGCACGCCGTCGCGGCTTTCGATCTTCGTGCCCGCATCGGCGAGCACGTACAGCTGGCCGCCGCGTGCGCGCACTTCCTGGATGTTCGACTTGAGCTTTTCGAGCAGCGCGTCGTTCGGCGCGATCGTGATGACGGGCATCTCGCTGGTGACAATCGCCAGCGGCCCATGCTTCAGCTCGCCCGCCGGATACGCCTCCGCATGCACGTACGAGATTTCCTTCAGCTTGAGCGCGCCTTCGAGCGCGATGGGGTAATGCACGCCGCGTCCGAGAAAGAGAGCGTGATCCTTGCGCGCAAGCGCTTCCGCCCATGCGACGAGCTGCGGCTCCAACGCTAGCACGCTATTGAGCGCGGCAGGCAGATGATGCAGTTGCCGCAGCGCGTGCGCTTCGTCGTCGGCGCTCACGTGGCCGCGTTCCTTGCCGAGCGTGAGCGCGAGCAGAAACAGCGCGACCAGTTGCGTCGTGAAAGCCTTCGTCGAGGCGACGCCGATTTCCGGGCCCGCGCCCGTCAGGTACTGCAATTCCGTGAGCCGCATCATCGAGCTATGCGGCACGTTGCAGATCGCGAGCGTATGGTGATGGCCGAGTTCCTGCGCATGCTTCAGCGCGGCGAGCGTATCGGCCGTCTCGCCCGATTGCGACACGACGACGACCATCGCGCACGGATTCACCACGCTCTCGCGATAGCGGTACTCGCTCGCGATCTCCACCTGAGTCGGAATTCCCGCGATCGATTCGAGCCAGTACTTCGCCGTCAGCGCGGAGTAATAGCTCGTGCCACACGCGAGCAGCAGCAGCGAGTCGATCTCGCTAAACGCGCGCTGCGCGTTCACGCCGAACAAGGCCGGTGTGATCGAACGGACGCGCTCCGTCGCGTCGGCGACGACGTCCGGCTGCTCGAAGATTTCCTTCTGCATGTAGTGACGATACGGACCGAGTTCCGCCGCGTAGTGGCTCGTGTGCTGCGCCTGCACTTCGCGGCGCACGGTCGCGCCGTCGCGATCGACGATATGCACGCCGTCGCACGACAGCACGGCGATATCGCCTTCTTCGAGGAAGATGAAATGTTCGACTGTGCCCGACAGCGCCATCGCGTCCGAGGCCAGATAGTTGCCGCGCTCGCCCACGCCGATCACCAGCGGCGAACCGGCACGCGCGCCGATCACGCGGTCGGGCTCGTTCTTCGCGAACACGGCGATCGCATACGCGCCGCGCAGACGCTGCAGCGCGCGCTGCACAGCCGTCAGCAGATCGCGCGACGGGTCCTGCTCGCGTGTGTGATGGATCAGATGCGCGATCACTTCCGTGTCGGTATCCGATTCGAACACATAGCCGAGCGCTGTCAGCTCGTCGCGCAGCGGCTCGTGATTCTCGATGATGCCGTTGTGTACGAGCGCGATCTCGTCGCGAGAAAAGATCGGGTGCGCATTGTCGGTGACGGGCGCGCCGTGCGTCGCCCAGCGCGTGTGCGCGACGCCGATCGTGCCCGCCAGCCTTGCTTCCTGAACCTGGTCCGCGAGATTCGCAACGCGCTCGACGCTGCGCACGCGGCGAGGCGCGCCGTGTTGCAGGACGGCGACGCCGCACGAGTCATAGCCGCGATATTCGAGCCTGCGCAGGCCTTCCGTCAGCACGCCGACGACGTCGCGCTGGGCCACTGCTCCTACGATTCCGCACATGTTGGTCTCCGTGGTGCGTGTGTTTGTACTGTGAGAACGCGCTCGCTTATGCCGCTTCGCGTTCGAACTCGCGCACGCTCATCACGTGCGAGATCATGCCGTCGGCATCGTGATAGGCGACGAGGCAGCGGCCCGCATCGCCTTCGGGAATTTCATGCGTGGTCTGCGACGCCTGTACCTCGCTCGTCTGCGGCATGCGGCGCACGCGGTTCGTGCTCATCGCGTCCATCTGGCGGCCAAAGGTCCACAGAATCATCGCCAGCGCAACGATGCCGATGCCCATGATGCCGGGCATGAACGCGTCGAGCGACAGCTCTTCTTCACTCGCATTCGCGAGACACCAGCGGATATACAGCGCGGCCAGCACCCACGTGCCGAGCACCAGCGTCGGCCGCACCACGCGGTACCACGCGACAGCGCGCACGGCTTTGGCCCTGCTGCTTTCGGTGGCGAACTGCGAGACGGACTGCTTCGAAACATCGATGATCGGAAATTCCATGTTTTTCCCCTGAGACGGTTGACTTGCGGTGTCAATTCGATTGCTTCATCCCACGTGCTTCAATGCTTCATTCCGTTCGCTGCGAGAGCAATGCCGCCGAGGCGTCGGCCGTTACCGCGCCGCTCGAACGGATGCCGCGATCCGGGCTGACCCAGCGCGCGCGCTTTCTGCGACGCTGGCTGACCACGCCCGGCAGCGCGATCACCGACGCGATCATGCTGATTGCCCAGAACGCAGCGGGATACCAGACGGTGTCGACGAAATAACGCAGCAGGTTCTTGTCGTAGCGGCGATCGATCAGGCAGCCGATCAGGATCTGCGCGCAGCAGGTCGCGAACAGCAGCACACCCGTGCCGCGCGGCACGAACGCGAAGCGCCAGCTTTCGGGCAGCGTGAAGAGCGCGGTGGCCGCCATCATCACGAGCGTGAACAGCATGCAATACGCCCACACGATGCTGGTCGCGTACTCGACGAAGATCGGCCACATCATCATGTTGCGGCGGGACAGCACGGCGCCTGCGTACTTGAAGAGCACCTGGATGCCGCCCTTCGCCCAGCGCAGACGCTGCTTGTAAAGACCGCGGAAGGTCTCCGGCATCAGAATCCAGCTGAGCGCGCGCGATTCGAAGTCCACCCCCCAGCCCTGCACCTGCAGCTTCCAGCTGATGTCGATGTCTTCCGTCAGCATGTCGGAGCTCCAGTAGCCCACTTCCTGCAGCGCGCGCTTCCTGAACATCGACACCACGCCCGACACCGTCAGCAAGCGACCATACATATGCTGCGTGCGCTTGATGAGGCCGACGATCGACGAAAACTCGCCCACCTGCATGCGCCCGAGCAGCGACGAGCGCGTGCGGATACGCGGATTGCCCGTCACCGCGCCGACGGATGCATCGTCGAGGAAGTGGCGCAGCATCCAGCCGATCGCTTCCTTGTCGAGCAGCGAGTCGCCGTCGATACACATCAGATACTCGGCGTCCGACAGCATCGCGGCCGTCGTGAGGCCGATCGCCTTGCCCTCGTTCTGATGCTGGTGTACGACGACGAGCTTCGGATAGACGTTCACGAGCTGGTTCAGGATCGCGCCCGTTTCATCACGGCTGCCGTCGTTGATCGCGATGATGTTGTAGTTCGGATAATTCAGCTGGTCGAGACACGCGATCACTTCGCGCACGTTGTCCGCTTCGTTGTAGCAAGGCACGACGACGGACACTTTCGGATACGAGGCGAGCGGCGGCGCCGTCTTGCGCCCGGCGTCGCGGCGCTCGATCAGCAGATAGTGCAGCAGTCCCCCCACCATCCACAGATACGCCATCAGCAGCGGATAGTAGAAGACAAAGTTCGAGATGATGTTCATTGCGTTTTTCATTGTGGTCCCCTGGTCCGGGTTGGCATCGCTTTGATGGACATACGTCGCGCGAGGCTCAACCCAACATCCCCTGATTCGATCTCAGCGTGCTCTGCACCGACATCACGTCGCGCAGCACCGTCGTGTCCGGCCGGTTCTTCAGGAAGTCGTCGGGCCCGTAGCCCAGATGCACGACGCCCGCCGCGTTGAGCCGCTTCATCTGCGCGCGCAGCACGGCTGCCTCGACGGGCTGCTGCGTCTGCCGGTTGATGGCGGGCAGCTCGAACACGGTCTTCGCCACCGCGCCCTGCTGCTGCATCACCGTTTGCCGCAGGCTGTCGAGCCAGGCGTCGCTGACGCGTTCGCCACTGGCACGCGGCTGTGCCGCCAGCGCGACGAAGTCGTAGTTCGCCAGCGACGACGCGAGGCTCAACGAGAAGTTGCGCTCGGCGTTCGCGTCGAACACGGCCTCGGCGGGCACGGTGCGCGCCGTCAGCACGTTGCCGCCGCCCTGATAGGCGCGTACGCGCTCGGCAAGCTGGTTCGTGAAGGTGTTCAGATACGCGGTCTTGCCCTTCGCCCAGCGCTGCATCAGGTCGTCGGACGCGTGAATCTGCGCGACGTCGCCGGGCAGACCCCACGAGCGGTACACGGCCAGCGCGGCAGCGCTCGTGTCCTCGTACGCGTTCAAGGTCGCGTCCGCGCCGAACACGACGCCGTTGAAGCTCGAATAACGCGTGAGGTCGTCGTAGATGTCCTGGATGGTTTGACGCGCAACGGGATCGAACGGGCTCAGGCGCGGCGTGCGGCCTTGCCGCGTATCGGCGGGGCCGTTGGCCGCGACTTCGACGAAACGTCCCGCCGCTGCATGGCCTGTCGGCAGATCGAACGCGAGCAGCGGCATGCGTGCGTACACCTGCACGCCGGCACGCGTAATCAGTTGCCACGCGACGCGGTTGAACAGGTCGGCGCGCATCGGCATATGGCGGTTCGGGTAGTACAACGCGCGTGCGACGCCCGTGTTGTCGGGGTCCCAGTACGCCTTCAGGTACACCGACTTCGGTTCGAGATCCTTGATGCGGTCGAGCAGACGGCCGAGCTTTTCTTCGCTCTTGTTCGGATCGATGTCGTACATCTCGTCGAGCGACACATTGACCACGCGTTCGACGGGATTGTGTTCGCCGCGATACAGGCGCGACGAACGCATCTGCGCGATCAGCGTGCCCACGTCCCAGTCGTACGACACGAGCAGGCGGCGAATCGCCGTGAGCGGCACGTCGGGCGTGTTCGGACCGTCGTCGAGCGTGAAATGCACGGACATGCCGAGCGCCTGCGACGCCTTGATGAGCGCCGCGTTGTACATCCCGTACGGCCACACGGCGGAGCGGACGGCCACGCCCGTGCGGGCTTCGATCAGGTCGACGCTCTGTTTCAGGTCGTCATGCACGCGCGCCTGGTACTCTTCGTCCGTCTCGTAGCGCTCCAGCTGCGGGTAGTACAGATGCGCGCTCGCGGCGGGCAGTTCATTGCCTTGCGGGTTGGCGAGCGCGCCGTGGTGCATGTCGTGCGTGTGCGAGGCCACTTCGACGAGGCCAGAGTTCGCCATCTCGCGCAGATCGTCCCAGCTCATGAAGTAGCCCGGCGGCATCACCGACTTGTGGCTGATGCGCACGGGGTCGCCTGCGGGCGTGTCGGTCCAGCGCGTGACGACGCCGATCAGCGCGGGGTAGCCGTACTGTTGCAGCAGCGGGAACGCGCGCGTGAACTGGCTCTTGTATGCGTCGTCGAAGGTGAGCAGCACGGCGCGCGGCGGCAGGCGCGGCCCGCCGTTGCGCGACGCAACGATCTGATCGACGCTCACCGGGCGGAAGTCCTTCGCCTTCAGCCACGCGAAGATCGTGTTGAGCGTGGCCGTGCTGATCGCGCAGGTATCGGCGACCGTCGACACGTCGGCGCGCAGATCGTCGCGGATGTCGTGAATGGCAAGTACGCGGAACGTCAGGCCGTCGTCCGCGTCGGGCGGCGGCAAACGGTCGAGCGCGATACGGGCCTGCGCGGCGGGTACGGCGGCGAGGCCTGCGGCGAATGCAAGAAAACGTCTGCGATTGAGCTTGTCCATGATGACCTACAGAGGAATGTTCAGGTTCAGGTAGATGAGCTTGCTGGTCTCGCGCGTGTGATCGAGGCGCTGGCTGGAAAGGCCAATGCCATATGCGAGCGATGCGTGCGCGTTGAATTGCCACTGCTGCTCAAGCCGCACTTCCCACAGCATGCTGTTGCCGATATCCGTTTGACGGTAGCCGCCGACCGTCGCGTACGCGCGGTTCGCGAGCGACTGGTCCGCGTTGCGCCACGACGTCCACTGGTACATCGCCGTGAGTTGCGCCGTCATGTCGCGATGCGGCGCGAAGTACGC
Source organism: Paraburkholderia steynii (assembly GCF_900100565.1). NCBI lineage: Bacteria > Pseudomonadati > Pseudomonadota > Betaproteobacteria > Burkholderiales > Burkholderiaceae > Paraburkholderia > Paraburkholderia steynii. Next base: position 243,439 of record NZ_FNDI01000015.1, read on the forward strand.
GGTGTTCGCGAGCGTGTTGCTGCTCGTGTTCAACTCCACCCACGTCGCGACGAGATGGCTCGGCGTGTTGATGAGACGCTCGTACCACGTGCCGACCCACGCCTGGTTCAGGTTCGTGTCGCTATAGCGCGTCGCGCCGTACGTGAGATCGAAGTAGCGGTAATCGTCGACGCTGTAGCGCACGCCACCCGTTGCCGCACGGCCCGTGACGCCCGCCTGGTACGCTTTCCACGGAAGCGTGTTGACGTTGCTGTCAACGCCTGCCGAAAAGCGCCAGCGGTCGTCGGGTGCGTAGCTCACGCTGCCTGCGCCGCCCGTTTTTGCCTGCCCGCCCGTCGAGCGGTTGACTTCCGCCGCGGCGTCGATGCCATGAAAGCGGAAGTCAGCACCGATGCCGTTGCGAATGCGGCTCACGCTGTTGCCGTCGCCCGTGTTCGCGCGGCCGCTGAACTGATGCGCGAACACGCGCCAGTACTCGGCGAGCGGCATCGAGTAGAGCTGCGTGTCGATGCCCCAGTTTTCGTCGGCGAGGACCGAGTTGCCCTTCTGTCCGTTGCCGGCGACGATCAACTGCGGGCTCTTGTACGCCGCGTAATCCTGCTGGAACGTCTTGACCGTGTTGTTATCGGGAAAGCGGTCGCTGAAGGTCGCGTTGACGTCGGCCGCGCGATCGTACTGACCCAACTCGAGCGCCGTGCGGCCCAGACCCGCGAGCGTTTCGATGTCGCCGGGGTGATCGACGAGCGTGCCTTCGTAGACCTTCTGCGCCTCGTGCGGACGCTGCTGAACGAGCGACGCATCCGAGCGCGCGCTGATCAGCGCGGGATCGAACGGCGCCTCGTGACGCAGTTCGTCGAGCGCGGCGACGCCTTCGCGCGTGCGGTCCGTGTAGAGCAGGTACTGCGCCTGCAGCTTCTTCACGCGGCCATAGTCTTCGTTCACGTCTTCCGGATGCTCGGAGAGATCCGCGCGAATCGGCGTGCTGGCGGAAATCTGCTTGAGCAGTTGCTGCGCGTTGTCGTAGCGGCCCGAATCGAGGTACGCGAAAAAGAGCCCTTCCTGCACATCGATGCGCTTCAACGCATGCGGCTCGACGGACGGCACGAGCGGCTCGATGGGCGTCTGCAACGCGCGCTCATAAGCGGGCGCCGCTTTGCGCGGCTGGTCGATGTACGTGTACGCATCGCCGGCTGCCGCGTAGGTGCGCGCGGGCATCGGCTGATTCGAGCGCGACAGGTCTTCATAAAGCGCCGTCGCCTCCTTCATGCGCCCGACGCCCTGCAACGCCGTGACTTTTTCGACGAGCACCGAACGGCGCACGTCCGCGAATTCATCCGATGCCGGCATGCGCGCCAGCATCTCGTCGATGTGCGCGAGCGCCGTGTTCGACTGCGCGAGCCGGTCGGGCTCATCGGATGCGAGCGACTGTTGCCTTCCCCAATGCACCTCCGTTTCGACGACGAGCGCTTCGATCTGGAACAGGTCGTGATCGGAGAACGCGTCGCGGCTCGCACGCGCTTCCTGGAGCGCAAGCTGCGCGGCGCCCGCGCCCGCTTCCGCAAAGATCCGTTTGCGGAGCTGGTCGCGCTCCGTATCTACCTTGCCTTCTGCAACATGCCCTGCTGCGACATTCCCCGTGCTTTCGGACGCAGTGGTCGGCTGCGCGGCGCAGTAGTCGCGCGCAAGCAGCACCAGCAGCAAGGCGGTCGCCTTGACTGCGGCGTGCTTGTGTCGGCTAGAGCGTTTCGTTTTCATGATTCCTCGCTTGTCGGTGCCAAACTCCAGACAAAGCGAGTCCCTGCACCATGCAAATGGCGCATGGAGAGCAACAACGTCGCGTGGCCTGTGAGAGGCGTGGAGTACAGCGTCTTGTTTCGATGGCCAGTTGTTGCGTCGCGCACCGGCCCCGTCCAATTGCGCGGCGAGGCTTATAGCGAAGTCCGTACCAGCACCCCTCTCGACCTTCCTGGTTAAGGGCTCACTACAAAATCGCGCTTGCAAGCGACCTGTAAAACGTCAAAAACGTTTCATCGCTGAACTCGACAAGCAATACGAATCAATTTTCGGAGTACGGATCGCGTATAGAAACAATCGTATTCATCGGACGCAAAACCATGCCCAGCAAAGAACATGCTTGTGCGTCGCAACAGATGCCGGTTTTGATTCAAAGCTGCAACGGCATGCACAGCAGGCGGAATTCGTCTGAGGCATGCAACGCGCGAAAGATTGCGCGGCCTCGCGCGGATCGCGTTGGCGATTCCCTATGAAATCGATTGAGACCTGCAGAGAGATTCAACACTTCCAGCTGTACGCGCAAGAAAACGCGCCTTTCACGCGTGCCGCGAGTGTCGCAACACGCACACAGCAGTGTGCGTTTGCGCACATAAGGCTGTCTGCATTCGATGTGCGCCAGCGCACAGAGCCCGTGTTCGAGCGTCGGGTATTGTCTCGCTGCACAATCAAAGACGAAGAAAGACGCGGGCCATGAATGGCAACGCATCGCAATGTAATTAGTAATACGACATAACACAATGACGGGGTAATCGATGGATTCTGCCTACCGCTCGGGATGCGGGCGCTGCACGTGTGCGCAGACGCCGCTTCCCTTCAAGCCGCGACGCGCGGCGTCATAAGGTCAGATCGAAGGAACGTACGAGCAGACCCGGCAGCTTCATGCCGCCCGTCGCGCGTTCACCCCATGTCCAGTCGTTCAGCAGCAGTTCGGGCTGTGCGCCGATGCGCTCCAGTTCGCTGCCGAGGAGCCGGTACAGGCTGTCGTCGAAGCGCATCGCATCCACAGGCGCGACAATGCGGCCCTGCTCGACCCAGAAGGTCGCGAAGCGCGTCATGCCCGTCATCCGGCAGTTCATCCGGTCCGAGAAGTTCACGTACCAGAGATTGCCGATATAGAGACCCGTGTCGAGCGCGCGCAGTACGTCGGCTTGCGCGAGATCGCCACCTTGCATCGACAGCGCGGACGGTGTTTCACTCGCCGTCGCGCCATTCGGTGTCAGGGCATATTCGCGGGCCGTACGGGCGTTGGTCAACTGGGCAGCGGCACGCCCTGCTTCGATGAGCGGAACGCTTCGTCGCTGATAGGCGTCGTCGTTGAAGCGCGGTGTGATGTCGAGCGTGAGATCTTCCGTCAGCGTGACGCGCGGATCGAGCGCAACTTCACCGATGTTCAGACGATAAAACTCGTTGCGCGCCGTCGCTTGTGTGCGCGCGGAGAAGGCGCTGAACGAGGCCGTCTCCATCAGTTCGCGTAGCGCAGCGGGCGCGAAGTACGCGCGATAGCGGCCTGGCGCCAGCGCGTGCGGCGCGCGAGACAGCACAGGCAAACGCGCAGCGACCTCTTCCACCTTGCCTGCGAATACCGCATCGCTCCAGGTATCGCCCGCATAGTGGCTCCTGATTGCGCGACCGCTCGCGTCGTACAGCGACCAGCTGATATTGAAGTTCTCGACTTCATACCAGCCACGACTGCCGAGCGACGAAGCAAAACCGCGGGCCATCGTGCCGCCCGCATAGAAGCCGACGAAGTCGAGTCCGAGCGCGCACTGCGCGACGATGAGCGGCAATGTATCGGGCGAAGGCAACGTGCCTGCGCGTTGCGTCGTTTCCGACCAGACCGTCGTGTCGAACAGAAGATGCGGATCGTCGGGCGCATCGCGCAGGCCTTCGCGCAATGCCGTCAGCGTTTGAGCGACAGCGTGGGTGTCCGCGCCGATGTCGCCGCATAGCGTGAACGTCGAATAGGCCTGACGTTGTCCGTCGATCAGCCGCAGCGTGACGCTGGCTTGTGACACGTGGCCCGACTGACGCACCTTGCCTTCGTTGAAGCGGATGAAGTCGGACTGCTCGGCGGAAAACGACGTCAACGCGATTTCATTCGCCGTCAGCCGCTGTTCGATCTCGTTCGCAAGCGTCATGAAATGCGTGCGAGAAGCGGATGAATGGTTGTCATGCATCATGCGCCTCCGAATACATCGACGTTGCTGAACACACATGCGGGCGACGCATGGCCGACGCGGATGATCTGCATCGGCTCGCCCTTGCCGCACATCGACGTGCCATACACGCCGCGCGTCGCTTCGTTGCCGACGGCCACGAGACTGCGCCAGAAGCTCGCCGAGATGCCGCGATAGTTCGGCTGACGCACGACCTGCGTAAGCTGGCCGTGATCGATCAGCTGGCCGTATTCGCAGCCGAACTGAAACTTGTTGCGATGATCGTCGATCGACCATGACGTGTTGGTCCGCATCAGGATGCCGCTTTCGATGTTCGCGATCATGTCTTCGAGCGTGCTCGTTCCCGGCTCGATGTTGAGATTCGCCATGCGGTCGATGGGCGGCCGGTTCCAGCTCGACGCACGCGAGTTCGCGACGCCCGCAAGCCGCGCGCGCTGCTGCGACAGCGCACCGCCGAGCGGCCGCATCAGCACGCCGTCGCGGATCAGGTACTCGCGTTTCGCGCGCGTACCGTCATCATCGAACGCATAGCTTGCGGCTTCTTCGCGCAGGTCGGGATCGAACGTGACGTTCAGCAGATCGGAGCCGTAGCGATACGAGCCGAAGTGCTCGCGCTTGACGAAGCTCCAGCCCGCGAAGTTGCGCTCGTCACCGAGAATGCGGTCGAGTTCGAGCGGATGGCCGATCGATTCGTGAATCTGCAACATCATCTGATCGGGCATCAGCAGCAGATCGCGCCGGCCCGACGGACAGTTCGGCGCGGCCACCAGTTGCAGCGCTTCGTCTGCGATGCGCGCGCCCGCGCCGTCGAAGCCGAAATGCGCGAGCACATCTACACCGCCTTGCGCGAGCGTGCCGTAATCGCCGCCGAGCGTGCGCACCTGCGTCACGCCGTCTGCGTGCGCCGTCACGGAAATCTGCGGCAGCATGAAGCGGAAGTGCTGATCGATGCGTATGCCGTCGCTCGTCAGATACGTTTGCTCGCTGTGCGTGAGCTGCACGGCGGCCGTGCGCTCGACAATGCGGCCGTCGATGTTCGCTGCCGCGCATTCGTGCTGCAGACGTTCCAGCCATTCACGCCGGCCTGGCGACGTTTGCGCGACAGCGGGCGATTCATAGCTGCCACTTTCGACAGGCCGCGCAATCTGCGTGTGATCGATCAGTGATACGGACGCGCATGCCTTGGCGTGTTGCGTCGCGATATCGAGCGCGGCTTGCAAACCACGCTCCGACAGATCAGCCGTGGCGGCATAACCCGCGCCCCTTCCACACCATGCGACCAGCATCGCGCCGCGATCGCTCGCGATGCGCAGCGGTTGCGCGACGTCGTTACGTACGGCGTGATCGTCGGTCCGTTCGTTCACGAAACGCACCGACCAGAAGTCCGCGTCGCTGCGCAACGCGCGCGGCAAGCGGCTCATTAAGGATTCGATCATGGGGTTGCCTCACGAATGTCATGCGCCCATGCGAGCATCGACACGCCGGTAAGGCGCATGCGCTCGCACGCGAATGCCATATCGTACGCGATGCGCAATACTCGATCGCCTTACGTGCTGCGCCGTCTTGTCTTCATCCTCTTCTCGCGCTGTGTCCCGGCGCACATTCATCCCGTTCGAGTGTCTGCCACTGCACATTCATCGGCGCTGCCGCATGCAAGCACGAGCCTGTTTTTCGCGTGCTGCGCGTGCATTTCATAGCCTTTCCTCATTGGAAACCACGCGCAAAATGATGCATTTCTGAACGTGACGAGCGACAAGTACATATGAGATTCGCTTGAATGGTCGTACGGACACGATGTTCTTTGACAAACATCAAGTCGCTCAAGAAGGTACTGACCCATGCCGTTATCACGGACAAGCCGTTTCTCTTTCAACGAACAGAGCCTCTGCCCATGCAAATCCAGAACGATCTTTCAGGCAGCACCGCGATCTCCAGCACACGTACGGCCGATACGTCGACGGACACATCGAGCACTTCAGCAACGAGTGGCGCACAACCGGCCTCACCCTCTGCCGCCACGTCCGGCGCACGGGGTGCGCAAGGCGCGTCGTCCGCAGGAGCAACGGGCGGCAACAGCCCTCAGGATGCGGCTATCAAGCAGTTGAAGGCGCTGATCGAGTCGTTGCAACAGAAGCTGTCGGCAGTGCAGCAGCAGATGGCCCGCGCACAACAGCAGGCGAATACGGATAGCACGGGGGCAGGCGCTGCGATGGTCGCTTCGTTGAGTGCGCAGGCGATGTCGATTTCAGCGGCGCTGCAAACGGCCACGGCCGAGCTTGCCCAACTGATTCTTTCTTCGTCGGGCAAGTCGACGGGCGGCATCGTCAATACACAGGCGTGAAGCGCTACAGCGCGACGTATCGCTCCTGAATGGGAACGTCGGCGTACTCGAAGGTCGGGCGCGCGTAGAAAAAGCCCTGCGCGAGCACCTTGGGCCATTGCGCGAGCCAGCGCGCGAGCGCCCTCGTTTCGACGCCCTCCACCACCACCGCGACATTCAGCCTTTCGAGCATCGACAGCACGCCCGATGCGACGGCTGACGCGCGCGGACAGTCCGGCACGCCATCGAGCATTTCGCGCGCGACCTTCACGGTATCGACATCGATCGTGCTCAGAAGCGCGAGCGACGAATAGCCGGTGCCAAAGTCGTCGATTGCGAGGCGCATGCCTGCTTCGCGCAACGGCTTCGTCAGAGGTGGCGCAGCCAGCAGGCGAGTCGAGTCTTCCGTTTCGACGAGTTCGAGTTCGAGCAGATCGGGCTCGACGCCATGCAGACGCGCGATCTGCATCACGGTGGCCGGAAAGTACTCGTCGGCGACGACGCGCGGCGGCACATTGACAGCGATCGGACACACCCGTTGCCCCTGGCGCTGCGCGTGAGCCAGCGCGCGGCACGCGCCGTCGATCACGTGATAGGTCAGTTGCAACGCGACAAGGGGATGATCGAGCGCGACGAGAAACGCATCGGGCAACAGCATGCCGTAGTCCGGATGCATCCAGCGGATCAGCGCTTCGACGCGCGCGAGCTTGCCTGTCTGCACATCGTAGATACCCTGAAACGCGAGCCGGAATTCACCGGCGAGAAGACCTTCGCTCACGCGTTGTTCAAGCTGGTTCATCAGGCGTGGCGTGTGCATCGTATTGTTCGTGCGCGTCGTCGCACGGGCATCATCATCCTCGCGATCTGCAGCGGTAGCGTGGCGAGCATCCATCGTATGGGAGGACCGTATTTATTGATGTGTGGATGGGATTGGCGTTTCCCCATTCGATGCACGTTTCATACCATGGGTTCGCTGTTTCCTGACAACCACGCCGGAACCCGCATGGCGCCTCATTCTACGGACGATCGCACGGATTCGCGGTCTGGAAAGAAAGCGTAACAACGTTTCGTGCGCGAAACATATGCGCCGGGTGTGCGCGGAACGCGGCGCGCGGCCCTGCTCGCATTGCAGCGGGATGCTCCGCGCTTACCCGCGCAGAATGCCGACTGTCAAAAGTGCTTCATGTGCGAATCGCTGTTGCGCGCGGCATTACCTCAGAGGTAATCGATTCGCCTTGCGACGGCCGATATGCTGGCGTCATTCGTCAACGAGCGGGAGAACAGCATGTCAACGTTTGCCGTTGCGCACCTGCATGAAGTGAAGATGGGTGTGGAGATCGTCGAGTACCTGAAGCGCATCGATGCGACGCTTGCGCCCTATTGCGGCCATTTCGTGCTGCATGGCGGCCGTTGCGAACGGCTCGAAGGCGACTGGCGCGGCGACCTGGTCGCCATTGAGTTTCCGAATCGTGACCTCGCGCGCGCATGGTACCGATCCGCCGCTTATCAGGCGATTCTGCCGCTGCGCACGGACAATTCAATCGGCGATGTGATTCTGATCGACGCGGTGCCGGCCTCGCACGTCGCGACGGATGTGTTGTGCGGATGAGCGCACATACATAAGCGCACATGGGTAAGCGGGGTGCGCTTCACTGCGTGGAAACGCCACCCCTCACCCGGCATGGCGATCAACTGCCGAAGTACACCGAGCAATAGCTGACGGGACCGACGCATGTCGACATACCCGTGTTCGCGCCCGTGACGGGCATCCGCGTTCCAGCGGCATGCGTACCCGCCATGCCCGCACCTTCGCTTTCCTGCGCAGCCTTCTGGTGAGCGACCTGTTGCTGATAGATGGGGGCGACTTCGGGATACGACGTGTCGGTCACGAACTGCGAGCCATTCTGCTCGGCCTGGATCAGTTCCTGACGGACTTCTGCGCGCGTCTTCTCCTGCGCAAATGCGCTCGACGCGAATGCGGTCGAAGCGAGTGCGGCGATCGAAACAGTCAACAGTGCAAGCTTCTTCATTTCCAGCTCCTTCAGTGTAGAAGTGACGTCGATGCGTCACAGGATGTGTGGCGCTTCACTGTGATGAACAAAGCGATGTCTAAATCTATTCCCAACTTTTTTTGCTTTCTCACATCGACCGTTGCAGATAAAAATTCTGGCGTGAGACGGGAATAAACACCGCTCCTCTGTGTTGACGGCCTAAGCACGTCACCATCAGAAACGAAAGGAGCATTCGTGATGAATTCAAAGTCCCGAGCGTCGACGGCCCGCTGCATGCCATGCCGCTTCGCCGCGATCGGCGCAGCGGTATTCGCGCTCGCTGGCACTTTCGCGTATGCGGCCGGCTGGCTCACGCCTTCACGCCTCACGACGTATCGCATCATCAACCAGTTCCAGGCAAACAGCGGCCCACACCCGGGCTATCGCCGCAATCACGCGAAAGGGCTTTGCGTAGAGGGCTATTTCGACAGCAACGGCAATGCGGCGTCGATTTCGCGCGCGCAGGTTTTCACACAGGGCCGCACGCCCGTCATTGGCCGCTTTGCGATTCCAGGTGGTAATCCGTCAGCGCCCGACGCCAGCGTGCCGGTTCGCAGCTTCGCACTGCTCTTCACACAACGCGATGGCGAGCAATGGCGTACGGCCATGAATTCGACGCCCGTGTTCGCGGTGCATACGCCCGAGCAGTTCTATCAGCAACTTGTCGCCGCACAGCCGGATTCCAAGACGGGCAAGCCGGATCCCGCGAAGCTGAAGGCGTTTTATGCATCGCATCCCGAAACGCAGCCGTTTCAGCAATGGGTGAAGACGCATCCGGCATCGTCCGGTCTTGGGAATGCGGCGTACTACAGCATCAACGCATTCCGCTTTACCGACGCGAGCGGACAGGAGCACACAGTGCGCTGGTCCGTGGAGCCGGAAGCGTCATATGCGCCTGTCGATCCGCAGGAGAAGAACGATCCCGATTTCCTGTCGCAGCAGTTCGGCGAACAACTGAAGCACGGTAACGTGCGCTGGCATCTGATCGTGACGCTTGCGAACGCCGGCGATCCCTACAACGACGCGACGCAGCAGTGGCCCGACGACCGGCAGCGCATCGACGCGGGCACCGTTGTTATCGAACGTAGCGCGCCGCAAGCGGATGGCGTGTGCCGCGACGTGAACTTCGATCCGACTGTACTGCCAGATGGCATCGCGCCTTCGGACGATCCACTGCTCGCGGCGCGTTCGGCGGCCTACGCCGTGTCGTATCAGCGGCGCACACGGGAAGAAGCGCTGCATCACGCGCCCGCTACTCCGCAACCCTGAACGGAACGCATCATGACGAACACCTCTCGCCATTTCTCTCCGCTCGCGCGTCTTTTGCACTGGACCATGGCTGTGCTGATTCTTGCGATGCTATTCGTCGGCGTCGCGATGGTCGCGACTGTCTCGCACGCACATGCAACGCTTATCGCATTGCATCGGCCGCTTGGCGTTGCGTTGCTCGTGCTCGCCTTGATTCGCGTCGTAGTGCGATTGAAGAACGGCAGCCCCGCACTGCCCGACGATATGTCTGCATTGCAGCGCTTCGCAGCCAGGGCATCGCATCTCGTGCTGTATGGGCTATTCATCGCGATGCCGTTGATTGGTTGGACGATGCTCTCGGCAGGCGGCTATCCCATCACGTTGTTCGGCACCTGGCATCTGCCCGCAATCGTGCCGCAAAACGTGGATCTGTTCGCGCTGTTGCGCGCGTTGCATACGTGGCTCGCATTCGCGCTGTTCGCGACTGTGCTTGCGCATATCGCGGCAGCCCTCTTTCATGGACTCATTCGTCGCGACGGCGTATTCTCCAGCATGGCTCGCGGCGGACGCTAGATCTTCTGTGCGTCGCGCCGACCGCGTCTGCGACACAACGGAGGCGTTGCGTGTTCGAACAATGCAAATGGTTCAATGAGCCGTCGAGATGGTCGCTCGACGGCGACACGCTCAACGTGACGACCGATCCGAAGACCGACTTCTGGCGCAACACGCACTACGGCTTCACGCGCGATTCGGGTCACTGCTTCGGAGTCCGCACGCAAGGCGATTTCACTGCACAGGTGCGTGTGCGCGGGCAGTTTCATGCGCTCTACGATCAGGCGGGATTGATGGTGCGCGTCGATGAGTCGACATGGCTGAAGGCCGGTGTCGAATTCACTGACGACGTATTGATGATGAGCAGCGTATTGACGGTCGGCCAGTCGGACTGGGCCATCGGTGCGCCCATTGCGGCAGCGGATGGCTTCTGGATGCGTGCAACCGTCGCGCGAGGCGTGTTGCGCGTGCAGTATTCAATCGACGGAAAAACGTGGCCTCTGTTGCGGCTGGCGCCTTTCCCTTTGGCCGCGCACTACTTCGTTGGCCCCGTGTGCTGCACGCCCGAACGCGGCGGATTGAATGTCGAGTTCTCCAGCTTCACGGCAGGCGTACCGTTGCAGAAGGATCTCCACGATCTGAGTTGAGCCTCATGTTCGCGCGGCGAGACGTACGGTACGCCTCGCCGCGCGCGGCGTTGTGCGCGGATCAAATCTGTTCCGAGAAACCCGCCTTGAGCGCCTGATAAATGCTGCGATAGCGCGCAAGCCTGTGCGCAAGCAACGGCGCCTGTGCTCGATCGGGCTCGCAGGACTCGAGCGTCGGAGGCGCCAGGCAGACTTCGCTGATCGATTCGCCCGTCACCGCAAGCCGTGCAAGGCGAGCCGCGCCGAGCGCCGCGCCCACGTCACTGCCTTCGTGACGATGCATCGTGATGCCCGTTGCCGTCGCGCACAGATTGGCCCAGAACGGGCTGCGCGAGCCGCCGCCGATGAACGACGCGCTCTGCAACGTCGTACCGGCGCTTTGCAGCGCGGCATAACCATCGGCCATCGCGAACGCAACGCCTTCCATCACGCTGTACGCGAGATCGCCCGTCGTATTTGCACCCGTCAAACCCCAGAACACGCCGCGCGCGTTCGCATCGTTATGAGGCGTGCGCTCGCCGCTCAGATAGGGCAGAAAGATCGGCGCGGCCGCTGGATCGGCCGTGCTCGCGAGCTCGGGCAAACTGCCGACTTCACGGTTCACCACTTTCGACAGCCACCCAAGGCTCGATGCCGCCGACAGAATCACGCTCATCTGATGCCAGCGATCCGGCAAGCAATGACAGAACGCATGCACGCCTTGCGCCGGATTCGGCGCGAAGCGATCGGTGCCAGCGAACAGCACGCCCGATGTGCCGAGCGACAGAAACGCGCTGCCCGCTTCCGCCACGCCCATGCCGATCGCGCTTGCCGCGTTGTCGCCAGCGCCGCCGCATAGCACGACGGGACCGGCAATGCCCCACTCGCGCCGCAATGCGTCGCTCAACTGCGCAGCACGCGCGCTGCCTTCGACGAGGCGCGGCATGTGCGCGCGCGTCAATCCCGTCGCCGCGAGCATGCGGTCGGACCAGTCGCGCTTCGCGACGTCGAGCCATAGCGTGCCCGAAGCGTCCGACATGTCCGACACGAAATCCCCTGTGAGCCGCCACGCAAGATAGTCTTTCGGCAACAGCACTTTGGACGCGGCGCGAAATACGTCGGGTTCGTGCTTTGCAAGCCAAAGCAGCTTGGGCGCGGTGAAACCTGGCATCGCCAGATTGCCCGTGATCTCGCGCGATTCGGGCACGAGCGCTTCCAGCTCCGCGCACTCGGCGAACGCGCGCGTGTCGTTCCAGAGGATCGCCGGCCTGAGTACTTCGCCTTTCGCGTCGAGCAGCGTCGCGCCGTGCATCTGTCCCGAGAGCCCGATGCCGCGCAGCGCCGCGAATGCGCCGGGATTCGCGCCACGCACGGCGGCAACGGCATCGAGCGTGGCCTGCCACCACGCATGGGGATTTTGTTCCGACCAGTGCGGATGCGGCTGCGCTACATCTAGGCGCACGCCGCTTGTCGCGAGGGTCGTGGACGCGTCATCGGTCAGAATTACTTTTACCTCGGAGGTGCCGAGGTCGATTCCAAGGAAAGTCACTGCACGTCCTCACTATTTGGCATGAGTGGACGCCGCATGCTGAACATCGACGACACGCCAGCGCGGCTACGTGTTCACCGAGCAAGAGCTGGAGCAGCTGGCGCGGGGCGCGAGCGCGACTCTCCCGTGGGAAAGCATGTCTTCTCCATGGTCCGCCGGCTTGCGACCGCCGGCGCTCGTTCGACTCGTTGAAACGAGACGTTACCACGGTGCCCATGAACGGGACGACTGTGAGCGAGTCGTCCCACATTTGCGTGACTGATGGCATCTCCCTTTTTCGATGAATTTGACCGATTGAAATGCGCGGCAGACACTCAGCGGCAATCCCCCACTACATCTATGCGATCCATCATGGCTTCCATCGAACCCACGCACGCAACCGGCCGCGTTGCAGCTGTCCGGCCTCTCGAAGACAGGACGTTGCGCAAGATCGTCGTGGCGTCCGTCGCAGGCAACGCGATGGAATGGTACGACTTCTTCGTCTATGGCACGGCGGCCGCGCTGGTGTTCGGACAGTTGTTCTTTCCCGCGGGCGGCGATCCGTTGATCGGCACGCTCGGCGCATTTGCTGCGTTCGCCATGGGCTTCGTCGCGCGGCCGTTGGGCGGCGTCGTGTTCGGCCATATCGGCGACCGCTACGGGCGCAAGGCGTCGCTCGTCTGGACGCTGCTCATCATGGGTATCGCGACATTCGCGATCGGACTGCTGCCGACGTATGCGCAGATCGGCATCTGGTCGCCCGTTGCGCTCGTCGTATTGCGTCTGCTGCAAGGCGTTGCGTCGGGTGGCGAATGGGGCGGCGGCGTATTGATGATCAGCGAAAGCGCACCGCCGGAAAAACGCGGCTATTACGCGGCGTGGAGCCAGTTGGGCGTGGGCGGCGGATTTGTGTTGTCGTCAGCCGCGTTTCTCGCGGCGCAGTCGCTGCCGCACGACGCGTTCATCAGCTGGGGCTGGAGACTGCCCTTTCTCGCGAGCATCGCGATCTTTGCTATTGGCGTTTATATCAGGCACAGCCTGCCCGAAAGCCGGGATTTCGAACAGACCGAAAAGCGTGGGGAGAAAACCCATATGCCTGTCGTCGAGGTCATCAGGCGGCATCCGAAAGAGATCCTGATGGCGATGGGGCTGCGCGTGGCGGAAAACGGCGGCGCTTATATCTTTCTCGCGTTTTCGCTCGTGTATGGAAAGTTTGTGGGGATCACCAGTTCGGTGATGTTGACGGGCGTCATGCTGGCGATGGTCGTCGAAATGGGCGCGATGCTGGCATGGGGACGACTGTCCGATCGCATCGGAAGAAAGCCTGTGTACATGATCGGCGCCGCGGGATTGATCGTGATGGCCTTTCCGTTCTTCTGGATGCTCGATACGCACCAGGCGCCGTGGATCTATCTCGCGCTTATTCTCGGTACGGCCGTTTGTCACGGCGCGATGATCGGTACATTGCCCGCACTCGTCGGCGAACTGTTCAGCACCGAAGTGCGATATTCAGGCGTGGCGCTTGGGCATGAAGTGGCGTCGATCTTCGCTGGTGGAATGTCGCCGCTGATTGCGACAGCGTTGCTTGCCAGATATCACGCTTACTGGCCGGTTTCGATCTTCCTGATGGTGCTCGGCGCGATTACTGTTGTGACACTCAGGTTTACGCATGAGACGCGTGCGGTTCGATGAAGCGTTGTGTCTCCGTGGTATCGCTTTTGCCGGATTGACGCGCCTTTATGGGCGCAGGGCGTTCATCGCCGCGATAAGACCGCTTGCCGGGCTGGTGAGCGGCTTCATCGCTTGCGTCAATAACGCTGCCGCGCCCGCCATGGATGCCTGAGCCAACGCGACAATGGTGGCGCCGTCCTGGTAGGCGTCTTCCGTTGCGGCAGCGATCTTCGCCAGGTAAGCGGCGTGTTCGCCCGCTCTGAACAACTGCCAGGCGTCCTGCACGAGCCGGATTTCGACCTCAGCACCGGATCGCTTCGCCGCGTCCGTAAATATCCGTGCAGTCGGTGCCAGCGTCGTCTCAACAGCGCATAGCGCAATCACTTTGCCGCCGGCACGCGTCGCCTCTTCTGCCAAGGCACTGTCGACTCTTATCATGGGGACAGGGGCATTGGCCGATACGGCTGTGATACAGGGCCCCAGAGTGGAACATGTGAGAAGTACTACATCCGCACCACGCCCCAGAGTCAACAGGGCATCGCAAGTTTGACGTTCGATGTCCGGGGTCAGCCCGCGAGCGAGCTCTGCAGCTGCGAGGAGGTCAGCGCGCACTTCATGGTGCAGCGAGCCCTGTGGCAAATTCAACTGCTGTGCCACTGTGTCGAACACCGCGACGTTACTGTCTGCCGTGTGTAAGCACGCGATGCGCATCGCTTTCTCTCCAGGTCGAGTCAAGCAGTTTCGCACAGGTACGCGGCGAGGTCGCGGCATTAGCGACGTGGGGCAGTTTCGCGGGAAGATCGGATGGAGAGGAAACGCGGGCACGTTCGTCGCTGTAGCATACGGCCCGCTGGGAAAGCGACATTAAACCGCGCGCCCCACAAACGCCAAGACCCCGCTTTTGAGGGCGGGGTCTTGGCTTGCATAAGGAGCCTGACGATTACCTACTTTCACACGGGCAATCCGCACTATCATCGGCGTGGAGTCGTTTCACGGTCCTGTTCGGGATGGGAAGGGGTGGTACCGACTCGCTATGGTCATCAGGCATGACGGGTTGCTGCGTCGCATTTGTGGTGCGCCACAGCCAATCTGGAAGAAGCGTAAAGAGGGTATGGGTTGTGTTGTTTCTGGCACAACACCGATCTCAACCTGTGTGTCTGCTGGAGACCCTGCGCTGCGCGCAGGGTGGGACATCCGTAAGTGCTGAAGCACTAACGA
>NZ_FNDI01000021.1:0-71571 GCF_900100565.1 Paraburkholderia steynii
CTGGCGGTGTTAGCCGCTTTCTTTTGCCTACTTTTCTTTGCGGCGGCAAAGAAAAGTAGGTGCCGCCCCGCACAGGGGCGACGCGTGAAGCACGCTAACGCATCGCGGATGCCAGCGAAAAGGCAAACATACCGAACGGCAACGCATAAAGCGCGAAGGCAAAACGCGAATGCCAGCGCAAAGACAAACACACCGAACGGCAACGCAAGAAGCGCGGAGGCAAAACGCAGATGCCGGCGAAACGACAAGCCGACCACCCAGCGTCGCAGACAAAAAAAACACTAACGCTGCTGCGCTATCTTCTGCCGCCGCTCCAAAACCCGGGCATACCACGTAAGTGGAAAACACATAGCAAAGTACAGCAGCGCGACCATGCCATAAATAGGAAACGGCCGGAAGGCTGCATTAGTAATCATGTTCCCCGTCTTTGTGAGTTCGGTGAACCCAATAATAGAAGTGAGAGCAGTGCTCTTAACAACTTGAACCAGAAACCCAACAGTAGGCGCAACAGCAATCTTCAAGGCCTGAGGCCAGACAATAAACCGCAACTGCTGAGAAAACGTCATCCCAAGACTGGCACCCGCGGCCCACTGCCCACGCGGCACGGCCTCAACACACCCACGCCAGATATCCGCAAGATACGCACTCGTATAAAGCGTCAAAGTAACAGTAGCCGCGACCCAGGGCGACACATCAACCCCCATCAACGGCAACCCAAAAAACGCGAGGAAAAGCTGCATCAGCAACGGCGTGCCCTGAAACAACTCCACATACAAAACGACAACACGCCTAAGCCAGGGCAAAGGCGACACCCGCATCGCGAGCAACACCAATCCAACAACCCCGCCCCCAACAAACGCAATCAACGACAACAACACCGTCCACCGCGCCGCGAGCAGCAGATTGCGCGCAATATCCCAAAGCGTAAATTCGATCATGACGAGCGCTCCGTCGTCGGCGCGGTGCGTGCGCCGCGAATGGCAAAGAGAGTGCGCAACAACCCACGCGGAGCATCAGAAGACCGCGCTGCACGTCCTGCGAAAAGACCCTTGCCGAGCCGGTTCAGCACTTGCCGCAACACGACCGACAGCACCAGATACGTCGCGGTAATAATCAGGTAAGCCTCGAACGAACGGAAGTTGCGCGACTGGATATAGTTCGCCGCGTAGGTCAGATCGGGCACCGAGATCTGCGACACGACCGCCGAGCCAAGCATCACGATCAACACCTGGCTCAACAACGCCGGAAACACATTGGCCACCGCCTGCGGCAACACCACATGTCGAAACACCTGGCGTTGCTGAAGCCCAAGCGCTTGCGCCGCCTGAATCTGTCCACGCGGAATCGAGTCGATACCGGCACGCACGATTTCGATTGCGTACGCACCGAGGTTGACCGTCATCGCCAATATCGCGGCCTGGATTTCGTCGATGTGAATGCCGAGGCTAGGCAGCCCGAAGAACACAAAGAACAACTGCACCAGAAATGGCGTGTTGCGAATCAGCTCGACGTAAGTCGCAATCAGCCCGCGTGCCCATTTCGGTCCGGACGCAGCCACCACCGCGCCCCCGATCCCGACCAGACCGCCCAGCACGGTCGATACGGCCGTCAGCCCTAGCGTCACGCCGACGCCACGCACGAGCATCCCCGCATACATGTCGAAACTGCTGAAATCGAACGTATAACTCATCGTATGCGGCTCATCGTGACATCGGCTGATCGAAAGAAAAGGCTTAGAGGTTTTCCGGCAGCGGCGCGCGCAGCCACTTCTGCGAAATCGCGTTCATCGTGCCGTCCTTGCGGGAACGCGCGATGGTCTCGTCGACTTTCTTCAGGAGGCGCGGCTCGTTCTTGTTCAGGCCGACGTGATCGGGCGAGCTGAACAGCGAGAACTTCTGCTCCGGGTCATTGGCGGGATGGCGCGCGAGTATCGTCGCGCCCACATCGTTACCAACGACCATCAACTGTACCTGACCAGAAAGAAATGCAGAAATAGCGCCGTTCGGATCGTCGAAACGTTTGATGTTCGCCGACGGCGGCGCGATCTTCGTCACGCTCAGGTCCTCCAGCGTGCCGCGCGCAACCGAAATGCTCTTGCCCGCGAGATCGTTCGCGTCCTTCACCTTCAACGACTTCGGGCCGAATACGGCGAGGTAGTAGGGCGCATAGGGCTGCGAGAAATCGATCACCTTCTCGCGCTCGGGCGTCTGGCCGACGGAGAGCAGCATGTCCGCCTTGTGGTCGGCGAGATACGCCATGCGGTTGTCGCCCGTCACGGCCACCAGCTCCACCTTGACGCCAAGCGACTTGCCGATCAGGTTCGCGACGTCGATGTCATAGCCTTGCGGTTTCATGTCCGGGCCAATCGAGCCGAACGGCGGATAGTCCATGAACACGCCGACGCGCACGACGCCCGCCTTCGTGATCGTGTCGAGCGCGTCCGCATGCGCGAGCGGGGCGAACGCCGACAGCGCTGCGCCTGCGACGGCGAACGTGGCGAACGCTTTGCAGAAGCGGCGGCGAAGGAGAGCGGCGGTGGTCATGGGTGCGTCCTTTTTGAATGTTGAGACAGTGGTGAAAGCCACTCTAGGTATGCAAAAAACCTGGAACAACCGAAATCTGCGCATGGAAGCCATGCATTGCGCTCATGCCGTAAGGGTTCTCCCGGCAACGATCGCGCATGAGCCTAACGCATGGCGGCAAGGTCCGGGGAATTTTGGATCGCGTATGCTTTGGGATTATCACGCGTGTGACCGAGCAACAAAGCGGCACGCGCGATGAATTTTCCTGATGCGAACCACCCTCATGCGACGACTTCCGCCCCTGAACGCTTTGCAGATCTTCGAGACCGTGGCGCGCCATCGCAGCTTCACGCGCGCGGCCGAGCATCTGTGCCTGACACAAGGTGCCGTGAGCCGGCAGATTCTCGCGCTCGAGGACTACTATCAGTTCCCGCTGTTCAAGCGTCACGCGAAGGGCCTCACGCTGACGGCGGAAGGCGAGTTGCTGCTGCCCGCCGTCAAGGAGAGCTTTGCGCGCATCGAAGAGATTTCGCTGCGCCTCACGCGCCAGCGCACCGATCTCGCGCTCAAAGTGCCGACCTGCGTGATGCGCTGGATACTGCCCAAAATCATGCAGTTCCAGGCTGAGTATCCGGACCTGCACGTGCAGATCACGACGACCTGGCAGCACGATGTCGACTTCCAGGTCGAACCGTTCGATGCCGCGATCGTCTACGGCACCTCAGCGGGCGCGGACGTGCAGGCGGTGCCGCTCTTCGAGGAGCGCCTCACGCCCGTCTGCGCGCCCCAGTTGCTGCACGACAAGCCGCTTGGCAAGGCCGCCGATCTCTCGCGCCACACGCTGCTGCACCCGACGCGCGATCATCGCGACTGGAAAATGTGGCTCGAATACGTGGAAGCGCGCGATGTCGACGCGAACCACGGTCCGAGCTTCGATACGCTCGATCTCGCCACCAACGCGGCGCTGCAAGGCTTCGGCGTGGCGATCAGCGACCTCGCGCTGATCGACGAGGACGTGGCCGCGCAACGGCTCGTGCGGCCGTTCGAGGCCGTGCTCACGACGGGCGCGCGCTACTACTTCGTGTACCCGGACAGCGTCGCGCATCAGCAGAAGGTCAATCTGTTTCGCGAGTGGATCGACCGGCATTGGGCGCAGTAAGCGGCGCTCAAGGCGCGAACGACAGAAACAGGTACGCGGCGAACAGCGACAGGTGTACAGCGCCTTGCAGAATGGTCGTGCGCCCGGTGCCGAGCGTCAGCGTGCTGATCAGAAGCGTCAGTATGAGCAGCACCGTGTCCTTGCCGTCGATGCCAAGCACAAGCGGGCGGCCCGTCCAGATGAACACCAGCGCGACGGTCGGAATCGTCAAGCCGATGCTCGCGAGCGCCGAGCCGAGCGCGAGGTTGAGGCTGGTCTGCAGACGGTCGGCGCGCGCCGCGCGCACGGCGGCGAGGCCTTCGGGCAGCAGCACGAGCGCCGCGATCACGATGCCGACCACGGCGGCGGGCGCGCCTGCTTCGAGCACTGCGCGCTCGACCACGGGCGACAGCACCTTGGCCAGCAGCACGACGGCGACGAGACTCACCACCAGCAATGCGCCGCTCGTCAACGCGACGCGCGAGCTGGGCGGGGCGGCGTGCGCGTCTTCGTTGGCGGCGTGGGCGTCGGCGAGAAAATAGTCGCGGTGACGCACGGTCTGCACGAACACGAACACGCCATACAGCACCAGCGACGACACACCCGCGAACGCCAGCTGCGAGTCGCTGAGCGCGGGGCCGAGGTTGATGCTCGTGTAGTTGGGCATCACCAGCGACAGCACGGACAGCGACGCAAGCACGGCCAGCGCCGCGCTCGCGCCGCGAATCTGGAAGTCCTGCTCGCGATGGCGCAATCCGCCCACCAGCAGGCAGATCCCGACGATCCCGTTGCACACGATCATGACGGCGGCGAACACGGTGTCGCGCGCCAGCCCCGCCTTTTCCGGCCCCGCCGACAGCATCACCGATACGATCAGCGCCACCTCGATCACCGTCACGGCCACGGCAAGTACCAGCGTGCCGAACGGCTCGCCGACGCGATGCGCGACCACTTCCGCGTGATGCACGCCCGCGAACACCGAGCCCGCCAGCGCAAGCGCAGCAAGGGCAGTCAGCAGGCCGTTGCCGGGCAGCGCGTAGGCGGCGCCCAGCACGATCCACGCAATGAAAGGCGCTGCGATCGTCCAGCGGGGCAATACGGGCGATGTCGATGCCATGTGTTCAGTCCGTCTGTTGTTGGTGTGTTGTTCGCGACAGGACGCCGCTACATCGGCTGACGGGCGGCTCGCATAGCCGTGAGATTAAACCAGCCGGTCATGCCGGCGGTGTGACGGGGCCACAAAAATGCGCGCCACAAAGAAAAACACCGCTCTTCGCGACGAAGAGCGGTGTGCTGTCCAACCGGGCGCCCGCAGGCGGGCGCCAGCAGGCGATGCGTGGTTTTACTGGCCGACCGGGCGGATCGTCAGCGCGTTCTTCACCGAAGTCACGCCTGCCACGCCTTGCGCGACTTCCGTCGCCTTGTCGACTTGCGGCTGCTCCGGCACCGAGCCCTGCAGCGTCACAGCGCCGCTACGTGCGCGAACCGTGATGTTGGCAACGCTGAGGTCCTTTGCCTTCGCCAGTGCGCCGCGAACCTTGCGCGCCAGCGCGCGGTCAGCCGACTTGGCTGCCTTGGCGGTCTGCTTGGCGCTCGGCTGAGCGGTCATGTCGGCATCGCTTGCCTGAGCGTATGCGTTGATCGACGCGAGCACCACAAATGCGCCAGCTGCCATCTTGATTGCCTGAATCGCCTTCATTCACTTTCTCCTGTTGTCATGATTTGCGACGGTGTCGCGCCTGAAATGCGCCCGGCAAGCGGGCTCTTCACGCGTGATACCACTGCACTACCACTTCTTTTGCTTCGGGATGAAAACGGTTGCGGGTTGTTCATACGCCGCGCGGCTGGCCGACCGGACGGGCCTGCCCAAGTCGCCGATGCGGCTAGCCGGACAGTAACGATACCTCAATTGGTTCCATGGTGAAGATAAGGGTCGCCCGGATGCGGCATTGCTACAACGGATCGATGCCGCTCGTGCCATTCGACGCCATTCGTCCTGTGCCCGTCTTGCGCCGTGCATCGAACCGCGCCGCGCGTCATCATGCTGCAAACTGCGTGGCTCACGCGGACGTCCTCCTATGTTCCCGGCGCATCATCGCATGACGAAGACGACGCTTTCTCTCGTTCCTCTACACCGCAACGATCTACCCATCGATACGGTTGACCTCGCGCGCTTCCTGTTGGGTAAATACCTGGTCCGCGACCTGGCCGAAGGGCGGGCAGCGGGGCGGATCGTCGAGACGGAGGCGTATCCCGTCGGCGATTCGACCAATCATGCGTATCCGGGGCGGCGCGCGTACAACGGCTCGATGTTTCTCGAACACGGCCATGCGTACGTGCGGCTCACCTACGGCATCTACAACGTGATCAACGTGGTCAGCGAGCCGGAAGGCACGGGCGCGGCGGCATTGATTCGCGCGCTGGAGCCGGTGGAGGGTATCGAATGGATGCAGGCGCGCCGGCCGGACGCGAAGCTGCGCGATCTCGCGCGCGGCCCGGGGCGGCTGGCGCTCGCGCTCGGCATCGATCTCAGCTTCGACGGCGCGGACCTTTGCACCGGGCGCGGGCTGTGGCTAGGCGCGGCGGGCAAGGCTCGCACGCCGGTCGCGGTGACGACGCGTATCGGCATCGCTCGGGAGATGCATCGGCTGCTGCGCTTCTATGTGCCGGGCAGTCCGTTCGTTAGCGGGCCACGAAAACTGCTGTCGGCTGAGGCTCTGCCGCCCGGTGAGGGGCCGCCGTCCAAGTAAGGTCGCGTGCAGACTTGAGTCCTGGACAACGCGTCGAGCCTGTCAATGCGTGTGGCATCCATGGCGTTTGCCACATAGTGAGATACGCCGATCCGTCCCGACATTATTACGTCTTACCACTCGCAAATTGACATCTGGCTTGCGAAGTGGCCGGACTCTTTCATTCAGCGCAATTAAGTATCTCCGGAATAGGGGTTTTCCCTTGGTGTGCCGATGGCTACACTGATCTCACTGGCTTCACACACGGTTGTGTGAAGCGGCTGACAAAACAACTTTCGGAGGTAGTTACCATGAAATCGCTGATCAAGGCTGTCGCCATCGCTGCTGTTCTCGCCATCCCCGCCGTCTCGTTCGCCCAGTCGAACCAGCCCGTGACCCGCGCGCAAGTGCGCGCCGAACTGGTCCAGCTGGAAAAGGCAGGCTACAACCCGGCAACGGCTGTCGATTCGACCTATCCGGCCGACATCCAGGCTGCCGAAGCCCGCGTTCAGGCGCAAAACGGTGCGGTAGCACAAGCGCCTGTCGCCGATACCGGCTACGGCGCATCGACGAACGGTTCGTCGCAATCGGGCGCGGCCAAAACGCTGAACCCGACGCAAGACGTCTACTTCGGTCATTGATTCCGGAGTACAAGCCGGGCCGCAGTGTTCACGGTCCGGCGCGCGCGCCTTCGATGCAGGTATGAAGCGCGCAACCAGAATATGAACGGCGGCGTGGCCTGGACCGGACAAGGTCGCCGCGCCGTCGTGAACGAAAGCATGAACCTCCGCCGCCGAAAGGTGGCTTCGCCCAACCTCGCGGATTGGGCTTTTTTTGCTGGCTTGCGCGGCAGGCGTAGCAGGGCGCGCCGCAGATTCAGCGGCGGAAATGACATCGCAGCGGCGCGACGCTCAGCTGCTATGGATGTAGTGTTCGAGCTGCTGGATGGTGAACTGCTGCTCGGCGATGATGGTTTTCACGAGGTCGCCGATCGACACCATGCCGATCAACTGTTCGTTGTCCAGGACGGGCAGGTGACGCATGCGGCGCTCCGTCATCAACGCCATGCATTCGTCGGTGGTCTGGTCCGGGCGCACGAAGCGCACGGCGCTGCTCATGATGTCGCGCACGGGCGTCGTCTTCGACGAGCGGTCCATCAGCACGATCTTGCGCGCATAGTCGCGTTCGGTGACGATCCCCGCGATCGACCCGTTTTCCTTGACGATCAATGCACCGATCTGTTTGTCGGCCATCAGCTTGATGGCGTTGTAGACGGAATCGGATGCCTCGATCGTGTAGACCTCTTGGGTCGGCTTCGATTTGA
The DNA here is from genome assembly GCF_900100565.1 of Paraburkholderia steynii. NCBI lineage: Bacteria > Pseudomonadati > Pseudomonadota > Betaproteobacteria > Burkholderiales > Burkholderiaceae > Paraburkholderia > Paraburkholderia steynii. The sequence continues at coordinate 7,714 of NZ_FNDI01000021.1, forward strand.
GGACTTGTGCAACGCTAGTCATGGAGCGGCTCCGTTTGCAGTGCAGCACGCCTGGTCACGGCGCGCTGGGGTGAAGGAGAGGCACGTCAAGCGCAGAACAGGCGCCAATCAAGTATAGACGTCGACACCGCGCGAGGCGACGCTCGCTTCGCCTGGTTTCGTGGGGACGATCACGCATGTCATGCGATTTGCGGAAATGAGCAGGCTGCGCTTCTCGTCATGCATACGCGCAGTGATGCACCGCGATGGTCCGCCGCGATGGTCCGTATTGCCGCCTGCGCACCACCGCGGAGCGGCTGCCAGGTACAATTCGGCGTTTAGCGGTAAACTCCGCTTCTGTACTTTATCCCCGGTAGCTCACGGGTTCATGTCCGCAATTCCGCTAACGCCATGCCCATGTCTCACGATCCGTCGCTCGCTGACGGCGCAATCACCGGCGAATGCGTCACGCTCGACGCTTGCGCCACGCTTCCCACCCGCTACGGCACCTTCGAATCCTATGTGTTCCGCGTGAACGACTCGGGCGCCGAGCATTTCGCGCTCGTCATGGGCGATGTCGAGAATAAACCGTCGGTGCTCACGCGCCTGCATTCGGAGTGTCTGACGGGCGACGTGCTCGGTTCATACCGTTGTGACTGCGGCGAGCAACTGGACCTCGCGCTGCGCTATATCGCGGCGGAGGGCTGTGGCGTGCTGCTGTATCTGCGTGGCCACGAAGGGCGCGGCATCGGCCTGTCGAACAAGATCCGCGCGTATGCGCTGCAGCAGCAGGGCCGCGACACCGTCGAGGCGAATCTCGACCTCGGCCTGCCCGACGACTCGCGCGAGTACGATTCGGCGGCCGCCATTCTGCGCCTGCTGAAGGTGACGTCGGTGCGTCTGATGAGCAACAACCCGAAGAAGTTCGACTCGCTGTCGAAGCACGGTATCCCCGTTTGCGAACGTGTCGCACTCGCCATTCCGATGCGCGAAGAGAACGAGCGCTATATCCGCACCAAGCAGGTGAAGTTCGGGCATTACTTCGAAGAGAACGAGTGACGTCTGTCGCCCGGACTCGCTGAGCAATGTCAGCAATGTGCAATGGCCTCGCGAATGCGAGGCCATTTGCTTTACAACGTCAGAAGATCGTGAAGTCGTCGTTGCTGTCGGGGATCGAGCTTAGCAATCGCTCCAGTCGATGCCAGCCGAGTCGCGCGGCGAGTGTTGTCGCGAGCCTGTATAGCGTCCTTGTCGGGTCTGGAGGGGGCGCGTGACGATGGTCGATCGTGCGTGTCAAAGGGCAGCACTGCATTCGATGCTCCCGTCACGCGTCGATCGTCGACACGAGCGCAGCTACAACGTCGCGCAATTCAGTCGTGCCGAAGCGCCGTTCAGTACCCGCTTCGGCATCGATTCGCCCCGTGTTCTGTGCGTCGTACAGATCGACGATCAGCTTCGCGTGATTCGCATTGAGGCCCGCGCGTAGCATCGTCGCGGTCCATTCGGCGCGCGGCAGCGCATGCGCGACGATATCGCGTCCGCTTGCATCGCCGAGCGCACGGGCTACATCGTTTGCGTCGTAACGGCGCGGACCTTCCACGCTCACGACTCGAACGCCAGCTTCATCGAACCCGTCGCTGAGCAATTGCGCGGCAACGATGCCGACGTCATGCGTGGACACCGTCGGAAACGGCCTATCGAGAGGATGATGCAGACTCGGCAGCCGGCCCGTTGCGAGCGCGACAGGCACCACACGCGCCCAGTTCTGCATGTGTTCCGCCGAGCGCAGCAGCGTGAGGCGCGGCGCAGCCTCTCTGAACGCCGTTTCGAGGTGATGAAACAGCATCGTGATGCCCGTGTCGGCATCGAGTTCTGCGCCATAGTCCGACAGCGCGACGACATGCAGATGCGGATGCGCGCGCAGTACACGCGCGGCCGTATCGATCATGCGACGCATCGCGTCTGCGGGATCGGGGTCGCGATGCGGTAACGGACACAACATCTGCACGGCATGCGCGCCGTCGAGCGCGCGGTGAATCGATGCTTCATCGTCGAGATCGCCGGTGACGATTTCGCAGCCGATGCGCGTCAGAGTTTCGCCTTGCGCCGGGTTTCGCACGACGGCGCGCACGGCGTGCCCTTCATGTCTGAGCGCCGCCGCTGCCGAACGTCCTACCTTGCCCGTTGCGCCAAAAATCACGTACATCGTCTATCTCCACTGGTTTCATGGGAATCAAGCGTACGCGGCGCCGCATCAGGAATCGCGCATGGAAGGATGACGGGCAACAGATCCGGATGACGAACTTCGCGTGGCAGCCGTGCCGCAGAGCAACGGCCAGCACGCCAGCGCAAAACGCAGCACAATGCGGCAATCAGAGGACGGAACGAGGTGCAAGCGATGAATGCAGTCCACCCTGCGTTGGTGCCGCACTCGGGCGGGCGCGAGAGCCTGCTGTCGAGCGCGTCGCTCGGCTGGTCGGGTTTTGGCGCGGAAATGCTCGGGATCGCCGCGGGCGCGCATCGCATTCCGGCGATCAAGCATCATCGCGTCGGCGTGCATGTCGGTGCGCCCGTGCGAGCGGTCTGCCGATGCAACGGTCAGCGCGCGGCGCGCATCCAGGCGCACGGCGATGCCGACGTGATTCCAGCGGGCCTCGACGGCGAATGGTCCGACGATGACAGCTGCACGATCCTGCGCATCTGGTTCGCCGAAGATTTCGTGCGCAATACGTTCGATCAGCTCGGCCTGCGCGCCACCGATGCGCAGATCCGACCGCAGTTCCAGTTGCGCGACGCGCGCTTCCAGCATCTGGCGTGGGCGATGCGCGCGGAACTCGAAGCCGAGGACGCATCCGATCCGCTCTACGCCGAAAGCCTGTGTACCGCGATGATCGTACGGCTCGCGGGCGCTTCGATTTCATACGACGACAAGAAACGCACGCTGTCGCCGCGCGCGGCGGCGCGCGTGATCGACTATATCGAGGCGCATCTCGACGAACGCCTGACATTGAGCGAACTGGCCGCGCTCGTCGAGCTGAGCGTGCCGCATTTCAAGGTGCTGTTTCGCGAGACGATGGGCGTGCCCGTGCATCGGCATGTGGTGCAGCGGCGTGTCGAGCGTGCAAAGGTGCTGTTGCTGCAGGGTCAGTTGAGCGCGAGCCAGGTCGCGCTCGAAGTCGGCTTCGCACATCAGAGCCACATGGCGCACTGGATGAAGCGGCTGCTCGGCGTGACGCCGCGCGATATCGCGCGCAGCGATGCACTGCGGCTGATCGTTGCGCGCTAACGTGCGCGTTGTGTGCGTCAGCTTTTGATACGAGCGGAAGCGGGATCGTAGGGTGCTTTCAGATGCAGCGTCGCGGGCAGCAGATCGCCGGCGACGTCGATCTGATAGCGGCCGTTCGTGAGCCAGGTTTGATCGAGCGTGGCGCCGTCGTCGCGTTTCACATAGCCCATTGCGACGGGACAGCCGAGCGTATGCCCGAACGCCGCCGAGCTTACGAAGCCGACCGCCTTGCCATCGCGCAGGATTGCTTCGCCGCCCCATAGCATGCGATCGCTCGCGCCATCGGCGGTGAAGACGACGAGGCGTCGTTGCAGCGGCTCGTCGCGCAGCCTCACAAGCGCATCGCGGCCGATGAACGGTATGTCCTTGACGAGCTTGCACGCGAACGCGAGGCCCGCTTCGAACGGATTGGTATCCGGCGACAATTCGCGTCCCCACGCGCGATAGCCTTTCTCGATCCGCAGCGACTCGAGCGCGTAATACCCCGCGTTTTTAAGGCCAAAACGCTTCCCTGCCGCATGCAACGTTTCGTAGACACCGACTGCGAACTCGACGGGCACATACAGTTCCCAACCCAGTTCGCCGACATACGAGATGCGCGTCGCGCGCACCGTTGCGTAGCCGATATCCACTTCGCGACTCTGTCCGAACGCAAAGCCCTCGTTGCTCCAGTCGGCCTTCGACACGCTCGCAAGCAGATCGCGCGCACGCGGCCCCATCACGGCGAGCACCGCGTATTGGCTCGTCACGTCGACGAGCATGCAATGGCTATCGGGTGGAATGCGCTTGTCGAGCGTGTCGAAATCGCGCGTGGTTTGCGCGGAGCCCGTGACGAGCAGGTATTGGTCGTCGGCTACGCGTGTGAGCGTGAAGTCCGACTCGTAGCCGCCGCGCTCGTTGAGCATGCCCGTATAGACGGCCGTGCCAACGGGCACTGCGACATCGTTCGCGACGATCCGCTGCAACACCGCTTCCGCATCGCGGCCCTTGACGAGAAACTTGGAGAACGACGTCATATCGAACAGCGCGACGCCTTCGCGGCAAGCGCGATGTTCTTCGCCGCTCCACGGCAGCCAGTTCTGCTGTCCGAACGCATACTCGATGCGAGCCTCTTCTAACGAAGGCGCGAAGAAATTCGGACGCTCCCAACCCATCTTGCTGCCGAAACACGCGCCTTCGTCGCGCAGCAGCGCATAGAGCGGCGAGCGGCGGAAGGGCCGCGCGCTATCGAGTTCGCGGTTCGGCCACGGCATCGCGTAGTGCAAGCCGAGCGTTTCCTTCACTCGGTCGTGCAGCCAGGTATCGTTGCCGTTGAAGCGCGCGAAGCGGCGAATGTCCACAGGCCACAGGTCCATCGTCGGCTCGCCCGCGACGATCCACTCGGCGAGCGCCATGCCCGCGCCACCCGCCGACGCAATGCCCATCGAGTTGAAGCCCGCGCCGACATAGAAGTTGCGCAGCTCGGGCGCTTCGCCCAGCATGAAGTTGTTGTCGGGCGTGAACGACTCGGGGCCGTTGTAGAACTGGCGCACCTGCGCTGTCTCCAGCGCAGGCACACGTTGCAGCGCGTTCTCCATCAGGATCTGGAATTGATCCCAGTCGTCGGGCAGCAGCTGGAACTCGAAGTTCTCGGGGATGCCGTTCATGCCCCACGGTTTCGCGTCCGGTTCGAAGCCACCCATCACGAGCCCGCCCACTTCTTCCTTGAAATAGATGTAGCCGTCCGGGTCGCGCATCACGGGCAGATCGGGATGCACGCCTGCAATGCGCTCCGTGACGATGTAATAGTGCTCGGCCGAATGCAGCGGCACCGTGACGCCGCATAGACGGCCGACGCTCTTTGCCCATTGCCCCGCGCAATTGACGACGACCTGTGCGGCGATCGCGCCTTCGTTGCCTTCCTTGTCGCGCCATGCGACGCCGCTCGCTTCGCGGCCCTTCGATACAGCCTGCGTGTGGATCGCGGTGACGCGCGTGTTCTCGACGATGCGAGCGCCGCGCTGACGGGCGCCGCGCGCGAGCGCCTGGGTCAGATCGGTCGGATTCGCCTTGCCGTCGCCGGGCAGCCAGACTGCGCCGTGCAGGTCGTCGGTACGCATGGGCGGCCACAACTCGCCGGCTTCCTTCGGTCCGATCACCTCGCAGCTCACGCCATAGGCGCGCGCGACGGCGGCCGTACGCTTGAGTTGCGTCATCCGTTCGGCCGTGCGCGCGATGGACAGCGAGCCGCATTGCTTCCAGCCGGTCGCCAGACCCGTGTCCGCTTCGAGTTCGGCATAGAGCGCCGTCGAGTAGCGGATCAGCTTCGTCATGCTCTCCTGCGCGCGCAACTGGCCGACGAGACCGGCCGCGTGCCATGTCGTGCCGCACGACAACTGGCCCTGTTCGAGCAGCACGACATCCGTCCATCCGAGCTTCGTGAGGTGATACACGACCGAGCATCCGATGATGCCGCCGCCGATGATGACGACGCGCGCCTGCGTCGGAAGGTGGGTTGACATGAGGGAGGGCTCGCGGAAGAGTGTGGAAATGAGTGGAAATGTGTGGGAATTCGGTCTTGCGTACTTTGCCGCAAAAATCCCCGAAATGCAACGTTGCCCGACAACTATGCGGTCGCGGGCGATGAGGATGAATGTGGAATTGCATGGATTCGTATTGGAGCCGGGCGGACAGGTTTGCTAGACTGGCGCCAATTTCCAGACCCCGCCAACGATGTTCGCCACTCACCGACAGAACGAGATCCTGCGGCTCGTCCGCGCGCAACAGACCTGCACGATCACCGATCTGGCCAACACCTTCGCGGTATCCGACGAAACGATCCGCCGCGATCTCAAGCCGCTCGTGGCCGAGGGACTGCTCGTCAAGGTGCATGGCGGCATCATGCTGCCTGCGCAACTGGACGAACCGCCGTTCAGGCGTCGTATGGTGGAACAGCGTGACGCCAAGCGCGCGATCGCAGCGCGCGTCGCGCAACTGATCCGCGACGGCGATTCGCTGATGCTCGACGGCGGCACGACTTGCGTCCACATCGCGCAGGCGCTCGAGTCGCACGCGCGTCTCACGGTCGTGACCAATTCGGCTGAGGTCGCACGGCTGCTCGCGCCGCGCAACGAGAACCGCGTGCTGATGGCGGGCGGCGAGTTGCGCGCGGACGATTCGTCTGCCGTCGGCGAAAGCGCGCTCGCGTTCTTCCGGCAATTCCATGTGCGCCACGCGATCGTGTCGGTGACGGCCATCGACGCGAAAGGGCGCTTCATGGACGCCCAGCCCGCCGACGCTGCGCTCGCTCGCGCGGCGTTCTCGCAAGCCGAGCGCCGCATCGTCGCCGCCGATCACACGAAGTTCGGCCATAGCGCGCTGGTGCATGTGTTCGGCGCGGATGGCCTCGACATCCTGGTCACGGATGCGGCGCCGGCAGCGGGACTGTCCAAGGTGCTGGCGGCCGCCGGTGTCGACGTGATCTGCGCGTCGCCCGCTACGGACGATACAAATGAGGAAGTCGTCTAATCGCGCGTTGAAGACTTGCGTCGCCCGCCATGGATGGCGCAGGGCGATGCCAGGCCGCATCGTCTGAAGTGTGGCCTTCGCGAGGTTGCTCGCAACCCTAAAGTGCAGTGCGGCAAAAGCCGCTAACCGAATTGAGTGCAGTGCCTTTGACGGCGTATAGCGCATATGGCACCGATAAGTCCGTTATCGGTATCATCGGTCCGATTTAACGAAATGACTGCCTTGCCACATAAAAATGGCAAGATTAATTGACTGATTCAATTCGTTCTAATAATCTTCACCCCGATTTAAATCGAATGCGTCAGCGGCGACGCTCGAATTGTTAAATCGCACGAATACTGGCACGAACTTTTATTCCAATGTGTGGAATAGGACACACAAAACGGGTGTTTGTGTTGTAGCGCCCCGTGTATCGGCAGCGTGATCTGTCGATCAGCTTTCAGTCGTACGCCAGTCATTTCCAGCCGCAAAAAGAAGTGCCGGGCACGTCCCGCAGGCGCGTGGCGTCATGCTCTTGCAGCGTGGCGCGCAGTACCGCCCGGCGGGCGATGCGGGCAGCAAAACGCAAGAAAAAAATTCCGCTTGTACTGCGCGGTCAAAAGAAGTGGATTGTGCGCCTGTTTAATTGTGGCTGTTCCATTGTCGCAATGAGGCGCGCAGGCATTAAAGCAATATCGGGCAATCGAGGCGTTGTCTGGCAATGTGAACCAATTTGCCGGAATTCGGTGTAGGGCTTGAAGAACAAAGCGTATGTGGATTTGAAATTTCATATTCGCGAGTCGTCATCCCTTCATCGACGATTACCCGGTCGGACTGAAACAACGAATTAGCGTTGCGGGGTTTTATGAGAATTGCAGTTCTGGAGGAGACTCAGGCGCAAGCCGACTTTGTGTGCAGGACCTTGTCGGCGGCGGGACACACATGTCATGCATTCGATGACGGCCGGGCACTCGTCGGACAGTTGCGCAGCCAGCCATTCGATCTGCTCGTGCTGGATCGCCATACGCCAGGGTTGTCGGGTGACGAGGTACTGCGCTGGATCCGTCAGAATCTCACGGAGCGTTTGCCCGTGCTGTTCATGACCCGCGCAAGCGATGCCGCGCATCGTGACATCGACGCTGACGATCATCTCGTCAAGCCGGTGAGTGCAGCGGCACTGCTGGCGCGTGTCGGCATGCTGTTGCGCGGCGCGTTTCATCGCGAGCCCATGGCCGAGAAGGAAGTGTTCGGTGAGTATGAATTCGAGCCGGGCGCGAAGCGCGTGCATGTGCGCGGCAATGCCGTCACGCTGACGCACAAGGAGTTCGAACTCGCGCTGCTGCTGTTCAAGCATCTGAGCCGGCCGCTGTCGCGCTCGCATATCCTCGATGCGATCTGGAAGCAGGCCGCCGCCATTCCGTCGCGCACGATGGACACGCACGTGTCGATGCTGCGCTCGAAGCTCGGTCTTCGGCCTGAAAACGGTTATCGCCTGATGCCGATTTACGGCTATGGCTACCGGCTGGAACGGATCGAAAAGGGCGAGGCCTGAGAAGACCTCGAAACAGCCGTTTGAAACGGCTTTGATGGCGTGTTAGACCGTCTGGCTTGCGCCGCCTTCCGGCTGCGCTTCCTTGCAGGCGGGCAGTTCGTCGGGCCACGTGTTTTCGAACACGCACGCGCTCAGCGGTTTGCGCGTCGCCCAGCCTTCCGATTCGAGCATCGGCTCGGGATAAAACCGCTCCACATGTCCGAGGCACAGCAGCGCGACGGGCCGCGCGCCCGGCGGCATGCCGAGCATCGCGCGCACTTCGTCGGCATCGAATAGCGACACCCAGCCCATGCCGAGGCCTTCCGCGCGCGCGGCGAGCCACATGTTCTGGATCGCGCACGCAACCGACGCGAGGTCCATCTCCGGTAGCGTGCGCCGTCCGAAGACGTGTTTCTCGCGGCCATCCATCAGCGCCATTACCAGCAGCTCGCCGCACTCGAGCATGCCTTCCACCTTGAGCTTCATAAACTCGTCGCGTCGCTTTCCGAGCGCGTCCGCCGTCAGCAGCCTTTCGCGGTCGACGGCGGCATGCAGCTGTGCGCGCAGCGCGGGATCGGTTATGCGCCCGATCCGCCACGGCTGCATATAGCCGACGCTCGGCGCGTGATGCGCGGCGTCGATGAGACGCGCGAGCACGGCGGGATCGACGGGCGCGGGCACGAAGTGGCGCATGTCGCGCCGTTCGTAGATCGCGCGGTAAACGGCGGCGCGCTCGGCGTCGTCAAAAGGCTCGGCCATGGAAGAGGGCAGCCGCGAAGGCTGGATTGGACGGCCAGTAGCCGTGCATATAAGTGGCGACGATCGAACCCCGGCGATAGATTGCTTCGCCGGGTGCGTCGGACTGGGCGCGCGTCGCGTGGCCGACGGGGGCGAGCGGCGTGGTCACGCGCGAATAGTGGAACGTGTGGCCCGTCAGCAAGCCGTGCGCGCCGTCGTCCAGCTGCTGCATGCCGAGCGCCGTGAAGCGCGTCTGCATGGCCGCGCTGCCTGGCAGCATGCCAAGCATCGGCGTGGTGATGCCTTGGGTGTTGGTGACGCTGTCGAGCAGGTAAAGCATGCCGCCGCATTCCGCGACGATGGTTTTGCCGGCTGTCGCATGCGCGCGGATCGATGCCGCAGCTCGCGCGTTGGCGGCAAGCGCGCTTGCGTGCAGCTCGGGATAGCCGCCGGGCAGATAGAGCGCGTTTGCATCGTCGGGAACGGCTTCATCCGCGAGCGGCGAGAAATACGTGAGACGCGCGCCGAGCGCTTCGAGCAGTTGCACGTTCGCCGGATAGATGAACGAGAACGCAGCATCGCGTGCAATCGCGATGTGCATGCCGTCGAGTAGTCGCGGCAACGGCGCTGTGTCGGCGTCGTCTTCGAACGTGACGGCAGGCGGCAACTGTGCGAGCGCAGTCGACGCGAGTGCATCCGCCGCGCGATCGAGGCGTGCATCGAGGTCGTCGATTTCCGCGGCTTGCAGTAGACCGAGATGACGATCGGGCAATTCGATCGCATCGGTGCTCGACAGATGACCGAGCATGCGCAGATCGTGCGGCAACGCTTCTTCGAGCATCTGCGCGTGACGCGCCGAGCCGACGCGATTCGCGAACACGCCATGAAACGGCACGTCGTCGCGAAAGCGCGCAAGGCCGAAGGCGATCGCGCCGAAGGTCTGCGCCATCGCCTTCGCAGAAATCACGGCGGCAACGGGCACGTTGAACTTCGCGGCGAGGTCGGCGCTGCTCGGCGTGCCGTCGAACAAACCCATCACGCCTTCGATCAGAATCAGATCCGCTTCGCGCGCGGCCTGCGCGAGCAACGCGCGGCACGCGCGTTCGCCGACCATCCACAGGTCGAGCGACAAAACGGGCGCGCCGCTCGCGCGCGCGAGAATCATCGGGTCCAGAAAATCCGGGCCCGTCTTGAACACGCGCACCTCACGCCCCATCCGCCGATGATGCCGCGCAAGCGCGGCCGTGACCGTCGTCTTGCCTTGGCCCGACGCCGGCGCGCTGATGAAGAGAGCGGGGCACGCGGGCATCGTTCAGAACTCCACGCCGCGTTGCGCTTTCACATGCTGCTCGCGGTACGGATGCTTGACGATGCGCATCTCGGTGACGAGATCGGCGGCGTCGATCAGCGCGTCGGGCGCGTGGCGGCCCGTGATGACGACGTGCAGCATCTCAGGCCGCGCGTTCACGACTTCGAGCACTTCTTCGAGCGGCAGATATTCGTACTTCAGCACGGTATTCAACTCGTCGAGAATCACCATCTGGTATTCGCCGCTTTCGATCATGCGGCGTGCCTCGTTCCAGCCCTTGCGCGCCGTCGCCATGTCGGCCTCGCGGTCCTGCGTGTTCCAGGTGTAGCCGTCGCCCATCGTGACGAAATCGCAATTCGCCTGCGCGCCCAGAAAATCGCGCTCGGACGTATGCAGCGCGCCTTTGATGAACTGGACGACGCCGAGCTTCATGCCGTGGCCGAGCACGCGCACGGCCATGCCGAACGCCGCCGTCGACTTGCCCTTGCCCGTGCCCGTGTTGACGATCAGCAGCCCCTTCTCGATGGTGGCCTGCGCCTGCTTCTTTTCGTGGCCTTCGCGGCGGCGCTGCGTCATGCGTGCATGCGATTCGGGATCGGTTTTTACCATTTCAGTGGATTCCCTTCAGATAAGGCTTCGCGCCAGATTGGTGTTTAGAATCAAGTCGTTGCGCTCGATTTCTAGTGCGTCATTCTGTGATGTTTTGGTTTCATCACACATGATTCTTGTGCATATTTCTACGGTCAGTGCTAAATTTCGTGCTTAATTTTCCATCATAAGCACCGAGAGAACAAAGGCATGGGGACCATCACGCAGCGCACGACAAATAGCGGCGTAGTGTACACCGCGCAGATCAGACTCAAGCGCGGCGGGAAGGTCGTGCATAGCGAGTCAAAGACGTTCGAGCGGAAGTCTGTCGCGCAGAAATGGATGACCTCTCGCGAAGCGGAATTGCAGCGGCCCGGCGCGCTAAACGACGGTCCAGACCCGACGTTCTCGTCGGTCATACGGAAGTACGTGGCCGAATCAACCGGACCCGTTGGAAAGACCAAGCGGCGCGTGCTTGAGGCCGTTGCAGATGCGAAGGTTGGTCAGCTGAAGTGCAGCTCCGTCACTAGCATCGAGCTGGTGAACTGGGTCAGCACACTTGATTGCACGCCCGCCACGCGCCTGACGTACGTTGCGCACCTATCACCCGTGTTCAAGGTGGCGCAGGCGGCGTGGGGCTTCCCGTTGGCGAAGCAGCAGATCGAGGATGCGAAGATTGTCCTGAAGAAGCTCGGCACGACGGCAAAGTCTGTCGAGCGCTCGCGGCGCCCGACGATGGACGAGCTGAATCGGCTTCTTGAATACTTCAAGGCCGTCGAGGAGCGGCAGCCGGGCGGCGTGCCGATGTGTACGCTGATCGTATTTTCGATATTCAGCGGCCGGCGGCAGGGCGAGACGTGCCGAATCCTTTGGGGCGATCTGGAGCCCGGCCGCATACTCGTGCGGCAGATGAAGGATCCCGAGAAGAAAATAACGAACAACGTCTATTGCGACCTGACGCCAGAGGCGCAGCAGATCATTGACGCCCAGCCGCGCGTGAGTGACCGGATCTTCCCGCACACCGCGTCGTCAGTCTCGACGATATTTTCGCGCGCCTGCACTTTTCTAGAGATCGACGACTTGAGGTTTCATGACCTTCGTCATGAGGCCGCATCCCGACTATTCGAAATGGGGTGGACGATTCCGCGCGTCGCCGCAGTGACCGGGCACGTCACCTGGCAGAGTCTTCAGCGCTACAGCCACGTGCGGCAGACAGGGGATAAATACAAAGGGTGGAAATGGCTTGAGTTCGTCACGCATGCGACATCGACCGCGACAGCGTGACGTGCTCATGCACGGCGACAGTTCGGCGCGATTCGAGGTAGCTGGCGAGATCGTCCACGTGCACGAACATTGCGGCCTTCTGTGATCGATCGGTGCGGATGATCGGGAAGCCGAGATCGTTCGCGCGCGCCCGGCGGTTAAACGTGTCCTCCGACAGGTGCGGGAAGAAGTTCACGCGCACCGTCTCGGCGGGCAGCAGCGCCGTGTTGAACTGGGATTCAAGCCGCTTCACAAGATCAGACATCATCCCTCCTTCCGCTCAGCTGCAGCGATAGCGGCCTTTCCGGCATCCGTTGTGAAGAAGCACTCGACGCCGTCAAGCCATGCGTCAGCGCCAACGAACTCTGCGCACGAGCAGTTTTCGCCGCATCGCTCATAGACCGTTCGCACTTCGATCAGCCCGGAATCGAGCGCCCACTGCTGAATCGAGCCGCCGTCGACGTCGCCCGGATAGCCGTCGTTCCGATGATCCTTCAGCACGAGGCCTGCGAACTTCGCCATTGCGCTGTCAGCGACAGGGGCGGCGCTCGGATAGTCAGGCAGCGGGCACCACCCGGGTATCGTGTTGTCCGCGTTCAACCGGCTGTTTTGCACGATGGCGCATTCATAGGCGCCGCTACTGTAGTAATGCCTGTGCGGGCATTCCTTGCAGCTATTCGCGAGTCCGATCATTTTCGTCACGCCGCACCTCCTTCAGCGCTGTCGCTGGCTGCGCGATCGATGCGGTCGATTTCGGCGAGGATGAGCGCGCCGGCCTTCACGAGATTGCGGCGCTTCGTGGACGGCTTCCACCATGACTTTTCCCACGGCCAGTAGGGCGGCACATGGCCTCGGCCAAGGTCGCGTTCGTGTGGGAAGGAAGACGCGAGCGCGTAATAACCCGCAGCAGCGGCCATCTGCCCTTCGTCGTGGCTGTCGTCATGCTCGGGCGTCCAACCTTCCGCCGTCACTTGCCGCTCGCGCTCGGCCAGCATGTCGCGAGCTGCATCCGTCAGCACGGCTGGCGCGGAAGCGTCTGCAACTTCGAGCTTGAACTGCTCGCCGATTGCATCGACCAGTTCCATCAGTTTGAGCGCCTGCATGGAGTCGGCCTTTACGCCGCCTTCGATGGCGTGGCGCAGCGTTGCCAGCTTGTCATCGAGCATTGGATAGTTGGTCATGGTTATCGTTGTCCTTGCGGTTAGATCAGATCAGGCGATCACTTCGTCGGCTGCGCGGATGAAGATTTCTGCCGTTTGCGCGTCAATAGCGTTGCCGTATCCTTTGGCGCGGCAGCGTTCCACAGCAATGGAAGGTTCATCGCCAGGCAGTAGGCCGCTGTAATCACCTGCCATGAGTGCCCGGAGTCGAGCAGCCGCGTCGCGAGACTGGGTGAATGCCGCTTTCTCTGCGAGAGGAAAGCGTTCGATCGGCTGATGTCGCGCCCGTCCCTCGCGCAGGGAGTTGGCAACGAAGTAAATGCGCCTTCGGATGTGGTCAGCCCCCGCACCAGCTGCACTGGTAATAGCCGCTGCGCAGGCGTAGTCGACATCTTCCAGGTTACCGAAAAGGTCATCGAGCCACGTCTGGCCGTCGCGGCTTCCAACTTGCTCGCCAAAGATCGTGTCAGGCTTGCACTCGCGGATGAGCCCAAGCCACTTGGGTGACAGATGTCGGTGGTCGTCGAATCCTTTTCGCGCGTGGGCAACGGCGGCAATACTGAAGGGTTGGCAGGGGCATGATCCAGTCCAAACAGGTCGATCGTCTGCCCAGCCCGCCAACCGGAGAGCGAAAGACCAGACACCGATTCCGGCGAAGAAGTGGCACTGCGTGTAGCCTCGCAGGTCATCAGGTCGGACATCTTCAATGCTCCTTTCGTCTACGTCGCCCGGCGCGATGTGCCCGGCGGTTATCAGGTTGCGCAGCCACTGCGCGGCGTATGGGTCGATCTCGTTGTAGTAAGCGGGCATACCTCGGCGCGTTACTCAACCTGCAATTGCAACGCGTCGCGCAGATCCGTCAGCCTGTCTACCGAAACGCGCGACAACTCCGTAGCGCCGGTAGCCGCGTCGAGTGCGTCCTTCCACGCCCGAACCGTCTGCACCCCCCCCTGAATCACGTGAGACGGAATGCGGCTCGCGAGCGCTTCGATCTCTTTGCGCAGCGTGCTTTTCTTTTCCTCGCGCGCGGCTTTGATCTTTTCGGCGCGAGCTTGGCGGCGCGCCGCGAGTTCTTCCGGACTTGCTTTGGTGCGGGACATGGCATCAATCCTTGTGAGTAGGGCGGCGCGTGGCCGCATCGCGATACTTACGGTGATAAAGCGGGTGATCGAACTCGGCAGCTGGCGGCGTGAACGGCAGGACGTGAATCCAGAGCCACGCGAGCAGGACTCCGAGCGCAATGGCTGCGAGCAGCAGAAGGCCGAACAGGACAAGCGGTTCGTTCATCGCTTGCTCCGGCGGCGCGCTGCTCGAAGCTGGGCACGCAGAAGGCGGAATGCGTCCCAGCGCGACAGCGAGCCGTTCGCCAGATCCTCGACGATCTGCCAGAGGGTGCGCATCAGGTGCCTCGCGAATAGGCGGCGCGGATACGCAGATCGTCAGCGCGATCCCACTTGTCCGCGATACCGAGAATCAGCACGATCGCGGCGAGCGCGAACACCATGCGGGCGGCGAATTTGAGATCGCGCATCAGAGCACCCCAGCACGGTAGGCAACGCCGAGGAACCAGACGCAGCCGATCGCCACGCCGGTGGCGAGGCTATACAGGGCAACGCGGCCATGCGCGCGCTCGCACGCGGCGAGCAGATCGTTGTCGGCGGCGGCGCGGTTCATTTAGCCTCCCGCAATGCTGCTCGATTGGCCTCGTGATGGCGCTTGAGCGCGGCCTTGTAGCTCGCCTTCGCCTCTTTCATCGTCTTGCACCAGTCGCCCTCAACGTCGCGCTTGTAGTCATACGGGAAAGCGAAATTGCGGTACATCCGGTATTCCGTCTCGCGCCAACTCCCCAACAGCGGACGGCGATTCTCGAATTTCGGCAAGCGGTCACCGCAAAGAAACTCGCCGAACGAATCGCCTGCGCAGCCGTCGGCGTCGAGATAATCCTCGTACTTCGTGCGCGGCTTGGGTTCCGGCAGAGCCGCGAGCGCTGTTGACCGGCCGATATCGGTTGCGGCAAACACAATGTCGCCGGCTTCGAGAAAGCCCGGCGAGCGGCGGCGTTCCATCAGGCCCAAGTCCTCAAGCGCTTCGAGGTGCTGCATGTCGCTGTGACCCTTGCCCGCCACGAAGTGATTGCGGTGCGGCGTGTGATTGCCGCGTGTCTTTCCTGCGAGCCCTAACGTGTGCTGCAGCAGTTCGATCTGGTAGGGCGTCGCGCTCATTGCATCAACCCCACGAAGTAGGCGGCCTCGGCAGCAACGCGCGTCACGACCTCATGCGGGAAAGCAGCGAAGTGCAACTCATCGCCGAACTGCGCGACGGCAGCGCGCTCGCTCGACGCCGTGCAGACACCGACAGAAGCCCCGAGCACGCCATCCTCAGCGACCTCGAACACGTCAAAAAATTGGGTTTTCATGATTCGCCTCACTGAAGGCAGACGCGCGACAGGTCAACGGTGCGGCGATAAACCGTCTTGTTGAGCCAGGGCACGAAGGTGTACTCGTCGTAGGCGTTGCAGCCGATGACGATGAAGTGATGGAGTGTGTTGAGCGTGGCCATGTCGGACCTCACAGCGAGCAAAAGTAGGTGACAAAGCCATCGTCATCGACGAGCGGATTGCCGCGCTCATCGGAGAGGAAGGTCAATCCATCGCTGGTGGTGATGAACCGGCCCTGTGCGTCGCGGAAGGTCTTGGACATGGCGTCCTCCGTGGTTGTATCGGTCTACAACTACAGATTACAACCTACAACTCAACTCTGCAAGTGAAAGTTGTAACGGAGGACGAGAAAAATCCGCCCGGAGGCGGATGTTCTTTTAGCGGGGAGTGGCGGCCGATCTGGCTCGGCGCTCTTCGATCGTGTTAGATATTTTTATCCCGAGCAGGATGCCCGGTGCTTGCCATAGGAGCGTTGCGCACATGGCTATTTCGCTTCCGACCAGCTCGCGACCGCCGAAAAAGATCAGCAGCGTTGTCGCAGCGTAGAAAGCCCATACGAGTTTCACTCAGGCACCCATTTTCCGATTACCACGCCGACGATGCGCGAGCCCTCCGGCATGCCGAGCACGCGATTCGGCCAGGCCGGATTGAGAGATTTTAGGAGCCGCGTGCCGCTTTCGTCCATCAGCAGCTGCTTGAGCTGCGCGCGCTCCTCGTGATCGACCCGTACAACGACCATGCTACGGTTCGCCGGAGGTCGAGCAGGGTCTACAGCAATGAATTCACCGGGCGCGTAAGACTTCGCCCCAGTTGGATCGTAGTTGCTCTCTCCAGCAACTTCCAGAATGAAAGCCTCAGGTCCGTGATTAAACGGGCACCGCAGCCAATCCTCTGCTTCTTCGATATTGGATGTGTTCAAGGTTTGCCCCCAGTTGACGGCTTGTTCCCACGAAAGTAGTGGGACCAAACCCCTTTTGTCTTTAGGAGCGCTCGCCCGGGCGCCCTTCAGGGGGAAAACTCTACCGCTGCTTACAACTTTAATGCCTTCCGAATCGGCCAAACCTTCTAGGTCTGTTCCGCGAATTAACAATCTGACAGTTGTGTTAAGCGCGTCAGCAATTTGTTGGAGTTTGTCATTACGCGGTGCTGACAGCAGCGCTTCCCACTTCTGCACGGCCTGCGGCCGGACGGGAGGCACGAGTGCGCGCGCGAGGTCCGACTGTGACAAGCCGGCCGCCTCGCGTGCTTCACGGATGCGCACGCCAATGTGAACTGGGTTCATTGGCGGGATGATACAAAAACTGGTTGTAGGTAGCACTGCAAAATTCGGTTGAAATTTCTGGTTGTAAGTTGTAGATTGTGGTTGTAGACCATCAACCGGAAAGTGCTCATCCATGGAAGCCTCCGCGCATCACTCCGCTATTGAGCGGGCTTGTTCGAATGTAGGCGGTCAGTCGGCGCTCGCGCGCCTGCTTCAATGCACCCCGCAGAACGTCCAGAAGATGTGCCGAACCGGCCGCATCCCTGCACATCACGTTCTGAAGATCGAGCGCGTCGCTGGGGTTCCCCGCCACGAGCAACGTCCCGACCTTTATCCCCTAGAGCAGTCGGCAGCTTGATTCGCTTGCCGTGATTGCACTTTAGTAGTCCTCACCGCACTGCACAACATTCGATTAGGCCCTTTATGAATGTACTCGACGCCGCCCACGCTGTAGCCCACGACTACGAAGGCGGGTGCGAATCCCTCGCGCCACGCGTCTCGATGTCGAGCGCACTGCTGCGCAACAAGGTCAACCCGAACAACACCGCGAATCACCTTACGCTCAAAGAAGCCGTGCGACTGTCGGTCGTGACCGGTGATGCGCGAATCCTCGAAGCGTTCGCCCGCGAACTCGGCATGGTCTGCATCAAGGCGCCGACTGCCGACAACTGCGCGGACGCCGACGTGATCGAAATGATGGCGCAGGCGATGAAGACGCTGGGCGACATGGGGCACGAGATCAACAAGACGTTCGCGGACGGCCGCGTCGAGCGCGCCGAGGTCAAGCGGGTTCGTGATCGGGCGTGGCCTCACGTGCAGACGATCTTTGCTCTGGTGAGCCGCATCGAAGGCATGGCGGAGCCGGACTGATGCGCATCTACATCGCTGGCCCGATGACGGGCATCCCCGAATTCAACTTTCCCGCCTTCTTCAAGGCGGCGGCACGCCTGCGTCAACAAGGGCACTTCGTGATCAACCCGGCAGAGATCGTGGCTGACACGAGCGTCGAGTGGGCTGAGTGCATGAAGGCCGATATCCGCGAGCTGGTGACGTGCGACGCAGTCTTCATGCTGCCGGGCTGGACGGCTTCGCGCGGCGCTCGCTTGGAGCATTTCATCGCACTGGAGCTTGGCCTGTCGGTCGAGTACGCCCAAGCCGGCGCGATCTACGAAACCAAAGAGGTGCATCAATGAACTGCTCCGACTTCGTATCGCTGTCGATGCTTGCGTTGTTCGCGCTGTCCGCAATCGCGTGCTGGAGGTCGTGCCAATGAGCCTGCACCACGAAAACTTTGCGTGGAAGGTCGAAGCGCAGGCCCTAAAGAAATTCGTACTCGTATTTCTTTACCGCGAAGCGCTCCTGTCGACTGGTGAAGGTCACCTGCAGATGCACAAGATCGCCCACGAATGCGGCATGAGCGAATCGGCGGCGCGCAAGTTCGCTGCAGAACTCGAACAGGAAGGCCATTTCCAGCGCCTACAGCGGCCCGGAAGAGGTTTGCACTACCTCGTCACCCCGAAGGTGCCCGCATGACCACGGCGCTCGTATCCTGGGCTCTGGGCCAGAACCTGAAGCCGACAGCCAAGCTGCTGCTCGTGACGGGCTGCCATATGGCTGCTCAACACGAGAACGGCGCGCATTTCTTCGACCCGACCATCGACGAACTGGCGGCGCGCTGCGGTGTGACGCGCATGACTGTGTTCGCAACCATCCGGAAGCTCGAGAAGGCCGGATTGCTGCGCGTCGAGCGCTTCCCGGGCGATCGCAACGTCTACCTGCCGCAGATGGGCGCGGGAGCCAAGCAATGAGCTACAACGCCGGCGTGTGGGCCAAGCGTCAAACGCTGGGCGACAGCAGCACCAAGCATGCACTGAAGACCTACGCGAGCTTTGCCCAGGAGGATTACACGACCTGGGTGACGCTTGACGAGTTCGTCCGCGATACCGAAATGTCGCCGAACACGATCCGCTCATGTACGAAACGCCTGATCCAGATGGGCTATTTGCGCGATACAGGGCTTCGCGGCGGTGCGACGAAGCAGATCGTCATCTACCAGATGACAGCGCCTTCTGGGTCGGTTGTCGTCGAAGCGCGGGATCGTCGCACAGGCAAGACGGAGACGCTGAGCCCGCCGGATCTGGAAACGTTCGAAGCCTACCAAATACAAAAGGCTTCCGAATCTAACACTCTTAAACCCTCGCAAAAACGAAAGGCTTCCAAAAACGAAACCCTTTCAAATACGAAGCGAAAGGGTACCAAAAACGTAGCGAAACCCTACCAAATACAGAGTGAAACCCTACCAAAAACGACACCCGATAAGGGTTTATATGGTTTAGGGGTAGGAGTGTGTATCGCGCGCGATGAAAACCAGCCCGCACACACAGATGAAGAAGAGCAAACCGAGAAACCGATCTCGAAGTTCGATCGCCTGTGGGAAGTTTGGCCCGATGCGTCAGGTCGCAAGCAACAACGCGCCGTGTGTGAATCGCACTGGAACGCGAACGGCCTCGAACAGCACGCCGAAGTGATCATCGCGCACGTGCAGGCCATGAGGTTGACGAAGCACTGGCGCACTGGCGGCGATCCGACGCCGATCAAGTATCTCGAACAACGCCGCTGGCTTGACGGAGCACCGTCGCCCGAAGCGGCGGCGCGTGAAGACGACGGCCCGTGGTGGGAAGGCGGCGACTCCGCGATCGAAGCTCAGGCGGCGCGCGTTGGCGTTTCTCGCGAGCGTGCCGAGACAACTCCGCATCTTTTGGTCCGCGTTGCTCGCGCGTCGGGCAAAGGCCCGTGGATCGACTATGTCATCACGCGTGCCCGTGGATTCGGGCAGGCGTTCTTCCAATGGGCTGTCGAACACATCGGCGAAGCCCTTCTACCTGTGGACTTCTGATCATGGACATCGCTCAAAGCTCTTTCTGGATTGTCTGGTCGCCGCAAGGCGTGACGCCTCCTCAATATCGGCACGAGACGCTTGGGGTCGCAATTGCAGAAGCAGAGCGCTTGGCGAAGCTGCGGCCGGGCGATGAGTTCATCGTGCTTGAGGCCGTGGCGGCGCGCTGCGTTGATGGCATGCAGCGCATCACGTTCAGCCCGGAAGTGCCGTTCTGATCATGAGCAAGAACGCACTCCGCTACCCGGAAAGCGCGATCACTGCTGGCCGCTTCGGCACCGCGCGCGTTCACGGCAATCCGATCGCCATGGCGGCGCGCGAGATTGCGGCCGTCACGAGCGAACCGGCGGCGCGCAGCAAGTACGGCAACGTCCCGACCGTCGTGAACGGCATCACGTTCGATAGCGCCCGCGAGGCGGCGCGTTACGAGGTGCTCGCGCGCTTGCAGCTCGCCGGGCAAATCAGCGAACTGCAGATTCAGGTTCCGTTCGACGTCGTGCCGGCCGCCGTCGTCGCTGGCAAATCGCGCCGACCGGTTCGCTACATCGCGGATTTCGTCTATCGGGACGCTGGCGGCGCGCGCGTGGTCGAGGACGTGAAAGGGATGCTGACGGCGATCTACAAGCTCAAGCGGCATCTGATGAAGGTCGTACACGGCATCGACATCGTGGAGGTCAAGTGAGCACCGCACCCGTAAAGAAAACCCGTCATCGCACGATGAGCATGGAACAACGGCTCGTCTGCGAGTTCTTCGAAGCGCACCCGAACTCGACGCGCCCGCAGTGCAAGGCAAAACTGGGCAGCGATCAAAAGGCCGTTTCGCGGAAGGTTGACGCGCTGGTGGCATCCGGTCACCTGGTCGCCACGTCCGAAGGCAAGACGCCGACGTTCTCGTGGACGGGCAAGGAGTTCCCGCATTCGGACGGATACAAGGCGAACCAGAAATGGCTCGCGGCGAAGATGCGCGCCGATGAGCGCGCCTCTGGCCGCGCGATCGCGCTCGATCTCGTCGCGGCCTCGATGCACGCGATGGTGATGACCGGGAGGGCCGCAGCATGAAACGCAGCGGATTCGTGCGCAAGCCCGGAAAGGTCTACGCGACGCTCACGCGCGCCACGCCGATGAAGTCGACGTGCTCGGTGAAGGTCAAGCGGAAGCGCGTGACGAAGGCCGAAGGTAGCGATTACCTCGCGGCTTGCCGCGGCGAGTCCTGCTATCTCCGCGTGCCGGGAGTGTGCTGCGGCCGCATCGACACCGTTGTGCCGTGCCACTCGAACCAGTCGAAGCACGGCAAGGGCATGGGCATCAAGGCAAAGCACGAATTCACGGTGCCCGGCTGCCTCACGTGTCACGCGTGGCTCGATCAGGGCGATGCGCCGCGCGAGACGAAGGTGCTGCGGTTCGATGCTGCGCTGGACGCATGGGTGCCCGTGCGCGCCGAAAAGATGGGAATGCCAATGCTGGAGTTCGCATGAGGTTGCTCGTTCGCATGCGCTTGTCGGAATCGAGGGCGGACAGCTACGCCACTTTCGAATGCATGGTGATTCGGCTTAGTGGGCCGCTGACGAAGCCAAAGCGCGGCGGTGCATTTCTGCATGCCGAGGTGATCTTGCCGGTCCAGTATCGCCGCCTCGCGCTCGCTAAGGACTGGACGGACGAGGGCACATATCAGGTCGAAGTGCCGTTGCAGTTCAACCGTAAGTCATTGGCGCCGTTTCTGGCGTCCGGGGATGGGGTATGGATTTTTTAGACCTTCTCGCATTTTCGAGCTATTTCGCTAGCCCACGCGCGCGCGCGTTTACTGCAAATCTTGACGGGTTGATCGATGCGCCGCCCGTCAGCGTGTCGTCTTTGCAGATCCAGTTGAGTGATCCGCTGATCGCGGAAATGGCGTGCTCGGCAGCTTGGATGTATCGCGAAGCTTGCGTTCGCGGCGAGGAGGGCGATCAGGAATGGTTCGCCGAACTGGTGATTCGCGCGACGTTGGGCGCCATCAATGCGAATCGCGAAGACCCTCGGATGAAGGATTGGATGTTGGAAAAGCGCGCGATCGCGTGCCTGAGCGACGAGCAGGCAGAGCAAAGCTGGGCGCGCTGGAAAGGCTTTTCGTACGCAGCATAACCGCAGCACAACCCAAGGAGCACGCAGTGCAAACGTTCATCGGAACCAAGATCATCAAAGCCGAGCCGCGCGATAAGAACTATGGTCCGCCGGAGCACCACGGCGAGCCGGGCTACACCGTCGTTTATCCGGATGGATACACGAGCTGGAGCCCGAAGGCGGCGTTCGAGGAAGCCTATCGCCCCTCTGACGGGCTGCCGTTTGGTCTCGCTGTCGAAGCGCTGAAGAAAGGCAGGCGCGTCGCGCGTGCCGGGTGGAACGGCAGTGGCATGTTTCTGTTCCTCGTGCCCGGTTCGACGTTCAAGGTCAATCGAGCGCCTCTTCTTGGCATTTATCCGGAAGGCACCGAGATCAATTACCACTCGCACATCGACATGAAGACGGCTCAGGACACGGTGGTGCCGTGGCTGGCTTCGCAGACCGATGTGCTCGCAGACGACTGGCAAATCGTTGACTAAACCATTCACCCCGCGCAATTCAACTGGAGCAACAGCTATGGAAGAGCAACAAAAGCAAGACGACTTGAGCGCTGCGCCGAGCAGCACGGAGCCCAACCTGGGGGAATCATCTGCGGCGGCAAGCGAGAGCCTTACCGCCGGCACCGACACGATTTTGAGTTCCACCACGAACGAGCAGGCAAGCGATACAGCCTCTGCCGAGTCTGCGGAAAAGTCGCCGTCGTCGATCGGTGAAGGTGCTGCGGTGCCCGCTGATGTGGCCGATGAGGGAAACGCGGGCTCCGGGACGGCGACCGCCGATTCTGTCTCGGACAACTCCAGCCCGGCGAGCGATTCCGAATCGACCCAATCGGCAACGACGGATGGTTCCAACTCGTCGCCGAGCCCGACCCTTGGCGAAGCCGGTGACGTCCCAAACGGTGTATCGGCTGCGGCCGATCGATCCGAAAGCGACACCTCCTTGTCTGTGCCGAGTGCATCGCCCGCAGGCGACACGCAGGCGGCTGCGCCTTCCGCCGATCCGGTCGGTGACGTGGGAAACGTTGCGTCGGTTGCGGACGCTGGCGCGCCCGTGGCTGGCGATGCAGTTGCCGCTGGTGGTGAGTCGGGAAACGTCGATACGCCGATGTCGGAAGTCGCGCCGTCGGCGGCATCGTCGAGCGACTCCTCGCCGTCTGCGGATGTGACGTTGGACACGTCATCGGCTTCGACCTCGGCAGCGGCGAGCACTGCATCCGATGGTGGTACGACGAACACGGAAACGTCCGATGTGAGCCCGTCGACATCCGGCGAGGCTGAAGCGGGAAACGTATTGGCTGCTGGTGCCCCCGATGCGGGTGGTACTGGCAGCGGGACCGTGACGCCGCCGCATCCGGCTAAACCGCATCTGAGCGCACTGCGTCGCAAGATCGAGTCAGGCGAGGCAATCGTCATGTCTGATCTGCTGCGCCTCATCCACGCAATCGAAGAAACGCTCTGAGCTGCCTATGACGTTTGAACTCGCCCCCGCACAAGTAGTTGACTGGTCGCGCATTCTCGACGATGTGCGGAGGGCGGGTTACACCGTCTCCGAAGTCGCTTATTACACGCAAATCCCGAAATCGACGCTGCTTGGCTACCGGAACCACGGTGCCGAGCCGCGCCATTCAGCCGGGTCGAAGCTGCTGCGCTTCTGGGCGCAGGCGACGTACGCCGACGAGCGCCAACCGCCGCTGCGTGATCCGATCCCGAGCGCGGCAGACTTCCGTCGATAGCCCACTTGGTCGGGAATCCGACCGACAGCCAGCCCGATACTCGCCAGCACAATCACGGAGGTGCAGCGATGGCTGGTGCAAGACAGTACAAGACGCAGACGCCGGGCGCGCCTGTGAATTCCGAATTGAGCGACGGCCCTGTCATTGCTGGCACGGGTTCGGATGGTGTGATCGAGATCGCTGGCCGCGAGGTTGCGCTCGATGATGTCGTCCAGGGTGCGTTCGAGACGAGCGGCATGTCGCTCGACGAGTGGAATGCTGCCGATGGCGAGAAGCGCGATGAACTGATCGCGGCGCAACGCCGGGACATGGAATCGATGTTCCGCTCCTCGCAGGATCTTCCTGGACAAGACGCCGCGCGCGAGGCCGCTGTTGCTGCCGTCAATGCTCGCAAGGCTGCTCGTGCTCAGGCACAAGCCAGTTCGGACAGCGCCGTGCCTGCCGCGCCAGCACTTCCGCATTCGAGCGAGATCGATCCCGCATCGCTGGCCGCGCCGAAGCTGTGCCGCGATGGCTGGCTCGTGCCGACGACCCAGCGCCAACTGCCGCGCAACTTCCAGTGAGTCGACCATCATGGGCAATCTGAGCTTCACGAAGTTCCTCGACCCGGGCGGCCTCTGGCAGAAGGATCAGACGCCGGCGGCGACAACGACCACATCGACGGCTGGCAGTGCGGCTGATGCGGCCGACGCTCAGGCTGCATCGGCAGCGAATGCGCAGGCCGCAGCGGACAAGAAGCGTCGCGCTGCGTCGAGCCTGCTTGCGACGGGCGCCGGTTCGCAGACTGCCGCGCCTGCCTCGTCGTCCGTGATGGCGACGGCGAAAACCTCACTCGGGCAATAGCCAACATGGCCGAAACCGGCGAACTCCTCGTCAAGCGACTGGAAGCGCTGAAGTCCGCGCGGATGATCCATGAGCTCGTCTGGCGCGATTGCTTCATGCTCACCGATCCGATCCGCGCATCCGGCCTGCAAGGGCCTGTGATGGATGCGAACGAGATTTCGCGCGCGATTTCGCTGATCTTCGATTCGACCGCCATCGACGCGAGCCGCACGCTCAAGGCGTCCATCATCTCGGGCATGACGCCCGCGAACTCGCTCTGGTTCAAGCTGCGCGTGAATGGCGAGGACGACGAGCAGACGCGCTGGCTGGACGAATCGAGCGAGCTACTGTGGGAGAACATCCACAACGCGAACTTCGACGCCGAGACGTCCGATTGCATGGACGACCTGATGGCGGGCTGGTTCGCGCTGTACATCGACGAGGACAAGCAGAACGGCGGCCTGTACTTCGAAAACTGGCCGATGGCGAACGTGTTCTGCGCGTCGTCGAAGCCCGGCGGCCTGATCGACACGGTCTATCGCCCGTACAAGCTCACGGCCGAGCAGGCCGTAACAGAATTCAGCCGCCGCGGCGATTCGCTGCCCGCGACGATCGCCGAGTGCGCCAAGACGCGTCCCGACGAGCAGTTCGAATTCTGCCAATGCATCTACCCGCGTACGCTCGCGGCTGTCGGCGCGGTGCGTTCGAAGAACCTGCCGATCGCCTCGGTGACGATCTCGTGCAAGGACAAGGCAGTCGTTCGTGAGTCTGGCTACAACGAAATGCCCGTGGTCGTCGCTCGCTGGAAGAAGATCCCGAACAGCGTCTACGGCGTCGGTCCGGTGCTCGATGCGCTGCCTGATATCCGAACTCTGAACGACATCGTCAAGCTCGAATACGCGAATCTCGACCTGGCTGTATCGGGCATGTGGATCGCCGAGGACGATGGTGTGCTGAACCCGCGCACGGTCAAGGTCGGCCCGCGCAAGATCATCGTTGCGAACTCGGTCGATAGCATGAAGCCGCTGCAGCCTGCGGCGAACTTCAATGTCGCGTTCACCGAGAAAGACAAGCTGCAGGGCAACATCCGCCGCACGCTGATGGCTGACCAGCTGCAGCCGCAGGACGGACCGGCGATGACGGCGACAGAAGTGCATGTTCGCGTCGATCTGATCCGCCAGTTGCTCGGCCCGATCTACGGGCGCCTTCAGGCCGAATACCTGCAGCCGCTCATCAATCGCTGCTTCGGCGTCGCGTACCGTGCTGGCGTCTTTGCGCCGCCCCCGGATAGTCTGGCTGGGCGCGACTTCACGATCCAGTATCAGTCCCCGCTCGCGCGCGCGCAGAAGCTCGAAGAGGTGACTGCGATCGAGCGCTTCATGGGTGACGTCGCCGTGATGGCGCAGACCGATCCCGGCGTGCTCGACAACGTCGATACCGACGAGGCCGCGCGAGCGACCGCGAAGGGTCTCGGCGTGCCGGACGCGATCATTCGCCCGGCCGATCAGGTCGCGCAGTTCCGCCAGAAGAAGCAGGCTGCCGCGCAGCAGGCGCAACAGCAGCAACTCGGCAACGAGGTAACAGGCGACGTGCTGAAGTCGGTCGGCAGCGCGGCCGCTAACCGGATGGTGGCTGCGCAATGAGAGCAGACATCCCGGGCGCCGCAGCACCGCAGGCAACGCCGCGCGAATACGAAATCCTGTTCAACAGCCCGACTGGCCAGTTGGTGCTCGAAGACCTTGTCAATCGCTTCGGCGCGGCAGCGTATGTGCGCGGCGGACTCGAAGCGCAGCGCGAGACTGACTTCCGACTTGGCCGTCGCGCGGTCGTTGACCACATTCTTACCCAGATGAACCGCGCCGTTGGCGCAGAACCACCCGAAGGAGAGTGACATGGCAGGAAGCTCGACGCTCGGCGGCTCCGGCTGGACCGCCAACCCGACGCCGGATCAGCGTTATCCGACGATCAACGTTCCGCTCGTCGTCGGTCAGCCGGCGGCGCAGCTCGGCACCGCTGGCGATCTCGCGATCGACCGCGTGAACCGCAAGATCTACGAGAACGTTGCCGGCACGTGGTCCGCCGGCACGTCGTACTGATCGGTAAGGCCACAACTAAAGCGAGGATACGAACATGCATTGGCTTTGGAGGCGGTATGTACGGATGGATTCGGCGGGCGATGGCGGTGCTGCGGGTGCTGGGGGAGGCGTCGCCGGGGGCGCAGCTGGCTCGAATGGCGGCGCAGGCGCGGGAGCAGGAGCGGCAGGCGTGGGCGGAACTGCAGGCGGTACGGGCGGCGCAGCCGGGACAGGTGGTGCCGGTGATGGATCTGGAGCGGGCGGTGCGGCTGCTGCTTCAGCCCTCGCCGGTGGCGCAGCTGGCGCGTCGACCGCTCCGAATCTCGACTGGCTGCCCGAGAAATACCGCGTCAACGCTGCGGACGGCACGCTAGATCTGAACGCGTCGGCGCAGAAGCTCGCGGGCGGCTATGGCGAGTTGTCGAAGCGCTTCGGCGAAGGTGGCGCAGCACCGAAAGCCGCCGAGGAATACACGGTCGGCATTCCGGACAACCTGAAGGAGGTCGTTGGCGATCTCGGCCAGGATCAGGTGTACACGGGCTTTCGCGGCAAGATGCACGAGCTTGGCCTGTCGCAGAAGCAGTTTGATGGCGTGATGGAGTATTACTTTCAGACTGTGCCGAAGCTGGCGCAGGGCGCGCAGGATTTCCACACCGAATCCGCAACCGCCGAGTTGCGCAAGGCGTGGACGGATGACGCGGCGTACAAGCAGAACGTTGGCCTGTCGTATCGCGCGGCGACGTCGATCGCGCAAGCGGCAGGCATGAGCTTCGACGACATCGAGAAAGCTGGTCTCGCGAATAACCCGACGTTCATCAAGATGATGGCAGCGATCGGGCCGGAGTTCGGCGAGGACTCGACCGTCGGCGGCGAAAGCGTTGGCGGCCTGTCGAGCGAAGCGGACATCCAGAAGCTGCTCGCATCCGAAGCCAACCTCAATCCGAAGCACGCCGACTACAAAGCGACGCGTGCGAAGGTCGATGCGTACTACGCACGCAAGTACGGCACCGCGACCGTCTCATAACGAAGTCTCCTCGCAGCACCACCTTTGCCCCGCTTCGGCGGGGCTTTTTTATTCCCTCTCGAATTTGGTCGGGATTCCGACCGATCACCAACGCGACCATGCGAGTCATTCGGCCCGCAGTGGCGCGCGGACACCCGAGCTAGCCCGATGCATTGCGTTCGCCGACGCGATGCCGTAGCACAGGCCCGGCAACGGACACCCTGGAAGGCGACAAGACAAATCGAAACCTTTTGGAGTGAGCCATGAACACGGCTGTCAACGACTCGATCACCGCTGCCTTTGTGCAGCAGTTCGCCGACACCTACATGATGGTCGCGCAGCAACGCGATTCGCGTCTGCAATCGACGATCACGGACGTCGGCAGTGTTACCGGCACCTCGTTCACCGCGAACAACATCGCGGCAACGCAGGCAAATCAGGTCACCAGCCGCCTCGGTGATACGGAATGGTCCGACAACGCGAACGACACGCGCGTCGGCATGATGAGCGATTGGGACTGGGCAACGCCCGTCGATACGTTCGACATTCCGAAGCTGAAGGCGAACCCTGGCGGCACGTACACGCAGAACGGCGTAGCGGCGATGAACCGCGCGAAAGATGCCGTGATCTACAACGCGCTGCTCGGCTCGTCGATCACGCGCACGGCTGAAGCAACGCCCTACGGCACGATCGCACTGCCCGCCGGCCAGAAGATCGTCGACGGCGGCGTCGGCATGACGAAGGCGAAGCTGATCACGTGCAAGAAGCTGTTCCGCAAGGCTGAAGCCGACGAGCAAAACGGCGAAGAGCTCTACATGCTGTACGACGCCGAAATGCTCGAAGACATCCTGAGCGATACGACGCTGACGTCGGCGGACTTCATGGCCGTGCAGATGCTGCAGGACGGCAAGCTGTCGGGCAAGTGGCTCGGCTTCAACTGGATTCCGTACGAAGCCCTGAAGACGGTCAGCACGGTCAAGACGACGGTTGCCTACACGAAGTCGGGCACGCAGTTCGGTACCGGCATGAACCGGGTCGTGGACATCGGTCCGCGCCGCGACAAGAAGAACGCGACGCAGATCTACATCCAGGAGTCGTACGGCGCCGTGCGCGTGCAGGAAAACAAGGTCGTCACGATCGACTACCAGTTCTGAGCGTGATGTGAGGGGCGGCGAAAGCTGCCCCGCATCGATCTCGATACGGATTCAGGAGCAAACATCATGGCAGAAGCAAATTCGATCCAGATGGCCAAGGTTCTCGCGAGCCCGCCCGTCAAACTCCAGCCGAACGAGCGCAATGGTCGTTCGCGGATCATGTTCGCGCAGATCGTGTGGATTTCCGGGCAGATCGGCGACACCGTCTACCTCGGCCGCATTCCGGCCGGCGCGCGCATCACTGGCTGCTGGCTGAACACAGCGGCGGGCACGGCAAGCTCGACGCTCGCAATCGGTCTGCGCAAGGCGTCGGACAAGACGGTCATCGACGCGACGGGCCTCGCGGCTGCAACGTCGATCGCATCGGCGCAGAAAACCGACACGATCAGCACGGGCACGCTGACGAAGAACGGCCTGTCGTACGTGACGCAGCAGGAAGTCGATGTCTACGGAACGCTCGCTGGCGCCGTGACGCCGGTCAGCCCCGGTCAGGCCATCGCGGTAACCGTCGATTACGTGAGCGACTGACGGCCGGCTATCCCGGCACGGTGTAGCGGAAACATGCCGGGGGTGCGAGCTCCCGGCATTTTTGTTTGAGGCGAGGCGATGACTAGCAGCGTATCCATCTGTTCGAGCGCGTTGATCCAACTCGGCGACAAGCCGATTTCGTCGTTTTCTGACCCGTCGCAACGGGCGCAGAACTGCGGAATCTTGTATCCGGAGATGCGCGACGCCTTGTTACGCGCGCATCCGTGGAACAGCGCAACCAAGCGCGTGGTCCTCGCTCCTCTCGCTGACGCCCCTGCATTTGACTATCCGTTTCAGTTCCAGCTTCCGGACGACTGGCTCAAGACGATTCAGATAGGCCAGCTCGGCTGCCCGCTGAAGTACACGACGGAATCGAACCGCGTGCTGGCTTGGGTCGATGCGCTCCCGCTGGTCTATATCTTCCGCAACACGATCGAGCAGACATGGGAAAGCTCGCTCATCCACGTGATGACGAAGGCCATGAAAGCGGCGCTGGCCTATCCCGTCACGCAAAGCGCAGCGATGGCGCAGACGTGCGCGGCCGAGTTCATGAACGAACTGAAACAGGCGAAGGCGATCAACGGCCAGGACGACGATGAGGAAACGCTCGGCGATTTCCCGCTGATTGCTGGCCGCCTGTCGAGCTACACGCGCGCGCCGGGTCGGTGACGCATGGCAAAGATCACCACCCTCCAGAGCAGCCTGAACGCGGGCGAACTGTCTCCGGATCTCGCCGGGCACATCGATCTGGACCGCTACGCGAACGGCGTCAAGACGATGGTCAACGCCGTGCCGCAGATCGCCGGAGGTGGCAAGCGTCGCGATGGAAGCCGACAGGTTGCGCCGACGAAAACAACGGGCACGACGCGGCTCGTGCCGTTCGTGTTCAGCAAGTCGCAGGCGTATGTGCTGGAGCTGGGCAACAGCTATGCGCGCTTCTATTCGACGACGGGTCAAATCCAGATCAGCGGCGTCCCGATCGAACTCGCAACGCCGTGGACAGCAGACGATGTGTTCTCGCTCGAATACACGCAGGGCAGCGACACGATGTTCGTTGCGCATCCGGCGTCGCCGATCAAGCGACTGGTGCGCGTGCTGCAATCCACCTGGCAGATTGACGACGCTCCGTTCGATCCCGTGCCCATGGATGAGATCGGCGTTCGCCCAGCCGCCTCAGTGACGCTATCGGTCACGGGCGTTGGCGCGAGCGGCACCGCGATCGCGTCGGCTGGCGTCATTTTTCATCCTGCCGATGTTGGCCGGAATCTCGTTGCGACGCCGGGTGTCGCGGCGATAACGGGATACGTCAACCAGAACACGGTAAACATTTCCGTCACGTCCGCTTTCAGCACGAACGGCTTCGGCGCGAACGACTGGAAGCTTGACCAGTCGCCCATGGCGCCGATCACGCCGTCGAACAAATCGCCCGTTGACGGTGGCGTCCGACTGGTGGCTGATGGTCCGGCGATCGCGGTTGCATCCGTCTCGCTGACGGGCACGACGATGACGCTGACGTCCGTCGATCCGCACGGACTGTCGACCGGGCAGACGATCGTCCTGTCGGGCTTCGAGTCTGCCGGTCTCGATGGAACATACGCCGTCGCCTCGACGCCGACTTCCACGACGATCACGTTCGCGTTCAACGGCAGCCTGCTTGCCGGCGGCACGCTGGGCACCATGTATCTCTATGGCGGCGGCGATGCGTTCCGCCCGACCGACGTCGGCAACTATGTGTCGATCAATGGTGGACTCGTCGAGATCACGTCATACGGCAACGGCTCGACGGTGCTCGGGCGGATCGTCAAGGAGCTGAGTGCGACGATCACCGCGCCCGCGAACGGCTGGACGATGAAGTCAGCCGTGTGGAACGCGATCGACGGCTATCCGAATGCCGTGAGCCTATATCAGCAGCGGCTTTACGCGGCTGGCACGGCCGGCTTTCCCGATCGTTTCTGGGCTAGCTCGACGGGCCTGTATCTGGATTTCACGCCCGGTACCGACGATGCCGACTCGTTCTCGTATGTCGCATCGTCCGATCAGGTCAACGAGATCACGCATCTGACGTCCGCGAGCATTCTCGCGGTGCTCACGCAGGGCGAGGAATTCACGATCAGCGCGGGCAGCGGAAACAGCGTCTCGCCGACGAATATCAGCGTCAAGAGCCAGTCGGTGAACGGCACGGCACCCGTGCGACCGGTTCGCGTCGGCAACGAGCTCGTGTACATCCAGCGCGCGGCAAAGAAGGTGCGCTCGATGACGTACGACTTCAACACGGATTCGTTCCGGTCCGCGAATCTCACGCGCCTCGCTTCGCACATCACTGGCCCCGGCATCGTTGATATGGCGTTTCAGGCCGAACCGAATCCTGTCGTCTGGATGGTGCGCAGCGATGGCGTGCTGGTGTCGATGACCTACGACCGCGACGACAACGTCTGCGGCTTCGCGCGCCACACGACGGACGGCCTGTACAAGTCGGTCGCTGTCATCCCGGGTGAGGACGGTGATGTGCTGTTCGCGGTCGTGCAGCGCACTGTCGGCGGCATCACCGTCCAGAACGTCGAGCAGTTCGACCCTGACGTGATGACGGACGCGGCGATCATCGGCACGGCGGGAACGCCGGCGGCCGTCTGGACCGGGCTCGGGAATCTGGAGGGTAAGGCCTGCGACGTGAAGGCGGACGGCGTCTACATGGGCACGTTCACCGTCACGGCCGGACAGATCACGCTACCGCGCAACGCCTCGTCAATCGAAGTCGGTCTGCACTACGACAGCGAAATCGTGCCGCTCACGCCGAATATCTCGGGTGGCCTCGGCACGTCGCAAGGCAACCAGCAGCGCACCGGCACAGTGATCCTGCGCTTCCTCAACACGATCCGCTGCCTCGTCGACGGCCAGGTCATTCCGTTCCGCGCGTTCGGCGAGGACGTGCTCGATCAGGCGCCGCAGCCGTTCACGGGAGACAAGGACATCACCGAATTCGGGTGGGACAAATCGTCCGAATTCTCGATCAAGCAGGACCAGCCTTACCCGTGGCACATCCTCGCGGTGATTCGCCAGTTCACTGTCAACAACGGCTAGACCATGATCCGACACGCCACACATGACGACATGCCCGAGCTGCTCGCGATGGCGCGCGAACTCGTCGCCGAAGGCCGCTTCGCACCGTTCGGCTTCATTGAGTCGCGCGTGCGCGAGACGTTCGAGCCGCTCATCGATGGCGCGGGCGTGATCTTCGTTGCAGAGGATGCCGGTCGGATCATCGGCGGGATGGCGTGCGGCCTTTCGCGCGACTGGTTCTCGCATGTTCCGCTGACTTTCGAGTACGGCCTCTACACGCGCGCGGGTCACCGCGGGGGAATCGCAGGCGCGCGGCTGATCGCGGCCTATCTGAAATGGGCCGTCGCGCTGGCGCCCGTCGTGAACATCAATGCCGGGGTGACGTCCGGTATCCATCAGGAGCGAACGATCGCGCTGTATGCGCGCGTGGGCGAGCGGCTCGGCATTCAAATGCGCGCGATTGGCGTCGCAATTTCCAATCAGGGGTGACACATGGCATGGCTCGCGTTAGTGGCGCAGGCAGGGGGTGCCGCAATCAATGCGCAGGGGGAGAAGGCGTCTGCAAACGCGCAGGCTGACCAGCTGACCATGCAGGCCAATCAGGACAATCAGACGGCCGACGCGACGCAGGCGGCTGGTTATCAGGCGGCGCGGCGCATTCGTACACAGGGACAAACCAACGTTGGCGCGGCGAATGCGTCGTTGGCCGCATCGGGCGTTGACGTGAGCCAGGGTACGGCGACTGACATCCGGACGAAGATCACGCAGAACGCTGAGCAGGACGCGATGACCGCCATCTTGAACGCTGACAGCAAAGCCACGAATCAGCGCCTGCAGGCTTTTTACGAAACGCAGGGCGCTGCTGATGCGCGCAAGGCTGGACAGCAGGCGCTCGCGAAAGGCGCGCTTAGCGCGCTCGCCGGCGGCGCGAAGTCTTCGAGCGGCTGGAAGACTGCCGCAGGATCGACGTCGTCGGCCGACACGTCGTTCGATACCCCATCAAACTACGGCTAAAACATGGCGCGAATCCCACTCGGCAATCAGGGCGATGCTATATCTACGCCCCCGCAACAGGTCCAAACATCTGCTGCTGACTTTGGAGGTCTGTCTGCGGCTGCCAAGCAGGGCCTCGGGACGACGCTCGAAAGTGCGGGGCAGCAGCTGGCGTTTCAACAGCAGAAGCTGAATGATGACCTTCAGCGCACGGCTGCGGCATCGGCGTATCAGCAGCATTCGACGAACGTGCAGATCGCGATGCGCGATGCGGGCGCGAAGCTTCAGGCTGGCGAGCTCGACCAGACCGGCTATCAGTCAACCGTGCAGGACGCCGTCAAGCAATCTTACGACTCGACGATCGGCGGCCTTCCCGACAACCATTACAAGAACGTCGCGGCGCTTTCGTCGAAGGGCTTGGATCGCACCGTCGCGCTCGGCACGCAGGAAGCGCTGACGAAGAACACGCAGCAGCTGATTGGCGCTAACGCGGCATCGATGCTCGACACGGCAGGAAAGAACATCGCGGTGAATCCGGCTGCGATCGACTCGACCGTCGAAGGCACGAAGGCCAACTATCTGAACGCGGCCGCCGCGGCTGGCATTTCGAAGCCGGTCGCCGAGAAAACCGCGCAGGACTGGTCAGATGCGCAGTATGCGCAGCACGCTCAGGCGGCCACGATCTCCGCGCGCTCGAATGGCGATCTCGCCGCGCTCACGCAGTTGCAGTCCGACCTGACGAAGCCTGACGGCTTCTACGCGGGCAAGATGGACGCAAACCAGCGCAATCAGGTGCTGTCGAGCGTCGTCTCGCAACGCATGGCACTCGAAAACCAGATGGGCGCAGAGCAACAGGCGCGCGAGAATGGCGCCGTTACCGAGTACAACAAGGCTTTCGACCTGATGACGCAGGGAAAGCAGTTCAGCCCAGCGTATTCTCAGGCGTTGACCGCTGCAACGGCGGGCACGTCGCTGGCCGGGCAGGCTCAGGAACTCATCAAGAGCACGGCGTCGAACGCCGGTTTCTCGACGCTGCCTTTGCCACAGATGCGCGCGGCGATTCAGGCCGATCAGAAATCAGCGAATACGCCGGGCGTCGGCACTGATCCCGTGACAGCGGAGGCGGTGAAGCAGCGCCAACAGATCCTGACGGCTAGCGAGACGGCGTACAAAACCGATCCGTGGAATGCGGCGCTCGATCGCGGCGTGATCCAGCAGGTTCCGCAGATCGACTCCAGTTCGATCCCGAACCTTCTCACCTCATTGCAACAGCGCGGCAAGGCCGCAGGCGTCGTCGATCAGGCCGCCGGCCGCACGGTGTCGCTGCTCACGCCGGACGAAGCGCAGACCGTCCTGAAGACCGTCGAAGCGCTGCCCGTCGACCAGCAGGCCCAGATGCTCAACGGGATCGGCGGGAGCTTCGGCCAGGGCGCGCGCATCAACGACCTCGCAAAGCAGTGGCAAGAAAAGAATCCGGCCATGGCGCTGGCGCTGAAGGCGGGCGCGGCGGGCGGCAACGGCTCGCCGCTGACGACGATCACGGGTCAGCCCGTTGGCGCTTTCATCCTGTCCGGCCAGCAGGCTATCAAGGACAAGACGGTCAAGGTGGACGACACGGTCGGCACGGGCATGCGCGCGACGATCTCGAATGCCGTCGATGGCGCATTGCCGCCCGAGCAGGCGACGGATGCGAAGGAGAGCGCGTACTACATCGCGATCGGTAGCGCCGCGCGCAACGGCCGCGCCGTGCCCAACAGCACCGATATTCAGGACGGCATCAACGCAGCGACCGGCGGAATCTCCACGACAGGCGGCACGCGGTACAACGGCAATCCGAATCGCGTCGCGATGCCGTACGGCTGGCTTGAGAAGGATTTCCAGTCGAGCGTGAAGAACGCGGATGCGTCGAACATCGAAAACACGGTCGGCGGCAAGCCGATTGACACCGTGTATGCGAACGGCCACCCGCTGCCCGTCGCTGACTTCATGTCGAAGTTCCCGAGTTACCAGATGGTGCGCGTGGGTGTGCGCGGTACTTATGCCGTTGTCGCCGGCTCAAAGTTCGTCACCGACTCGACGGGCGTGCCAGTGACCGTGCGCCTGCAGCTCGGCCAGAAGCCTGCGACGACGACAGCGCCGACTGTCCCGGGACAGTCGCCCGACCAGATCAACAATCCGTTCTGAGGCCAGCATGCCGATTGATGACCTCTACGCAGAATCGACGAACGACTATCTGGCTGGCGCGAATCAGGTAAATGTGCCGACGCCGCAGACAGCGCCGTCGACGTCTATCAGTTCGATTGCTCGCGCGGCGGCGCGCGGCGTCGGGCAGGGCGCTTTGCAGTTCGGTGGCGCGGCTGCTGACACGCTGGCCGGCGCATCGCAGATCTTCGTCGATCCCGACACGCTGGCACTCAACCCGAATGCGCAGGCGCAGACTGACGCGCAGATCAACGATGCGATTGCGAAGCAGCGCGCCGGGCATCTGTTCGAATCGCGCTTCGGTGCGCGTGCCTATGACCTCGCGGACACGCTGAAACCCGATCCGACGAAGACAACGGCAACCGATCAGATCGTGCAAGGCGCGTTCTCGGGCCTGACGCAGATCGTTCCATCAACGCTGCTGTTCGGCCCGGCAGGCGGGGCTGTGGCTGGCGGCGCGTCGATCGGTCTCGGGCGTGCGGAAGATCTCAAGCGACAGGGCGTCGATGTCGGCACGCGCACGGCTGTCGGCGCAGTCGAAGGAGGCCTCGGCGCCGTTGGCGCCGTGTTGCCCGTCGCAGGCTCGACGATCGCGCGGACGGCCGGACTCGTCGCCGTGGGTGGGCCGGGGCTCGGCATCGCGCAGGGCGTCGCAGAGAAGGCGATTCTGCGCAACGCGAACTACGATCACCTCGCCGATCAGATTGACCCGCTCGACCCGACGAATCTCGCCGCGGCGACGCTGGTGTCCGGCGTGTTCGGCGCCGCGCACATGGCATCGACCGCGCGCGCGGCGAGCAAGGCGGCGGGCGCCACGTCATCCGCTGCCGCGCCGACGACCGCGCCCGTCGATGTGCCGCTCACCGATCTGCCGATCGACACGCGCAAGGCGCTTCGCTACAACGCCCCGCAGCTCGACGCATACGCGACACAGGCCGCGCAGGCGGCTGGCGTTCCGCCGGAAATGCTGCTGTTCATCAAGAATAAGGGCGAACAGTCGAACAGCAATCAGGTGAGCCCGAAGGGCGCGAAGGGCGTCATGCAGTTCACCGATCCGACTTGGCAGGCGTTCGGCAAGGGCGACCCCACAGACCCCGTCAATTCGATCGACGCGGCAGCGGCGTATGCGAAAGATCTGCTGCAGCGGTACGACGGAGACGTGCGCGCGGCGATCACCGAATACAACGGCGGCGTCAAGCAGGCGCAGGCAGTGCATGCAGGCGGCGCGCCTACCGATCCGGAGACGATCAAGTATCTGCAGAAGTACGATCGCTTCGCAGCGAACCAGCAGATCAATGGCGTCAAGTTCAATGCGACGCCCGAGCAGGTAGACGCGGCGCTGCAGGCGCACGGTCAGCGCATGGTCGACGAATCGAACCCGCTGCCGGAGGGTGACATCGCCGCGATGGGTGCGCATCAGGACGCATTCGAACTGGCGGCGCGCCAGATGGGTGAGGGAGAATTCCCGCAGGTTGCAAACCTGATTCCTGATGATGCGACCGCTCGCGCGGCGTATCGCGATTTTGAGCAGCGCATTGGTGATGTCGCGCTCGCCGAACGTCCCAATGAGGTCGAGATTTCACCCCAAGCGGGGACGGTTGCGGATGCGGCGGATGCGCCTGTCAATCAGGCGGCGGCGTCAGCGCAGGGCAGCGGTGGCGCCCAGCAGCAACCGAGAATCAGCGGACTCACACCGTCGGGCGAGCAGCCGGTCAGTGCGGTCGAGGCGAACGTGCGCGAGGCCGCGAACGTCGATCCGAACATTCAGGTTCATCTTGACGCCGCGGACCCGACGCTCGCGGAGCACAACGGCACGATCCAGTCTGCACTCGAATTGATCGACAACGAGCACGCTGCTACCCTGGACGACGCGAAGCTATTCAGCGTCGCAGCGAATTGCTTCCTTGGAACGGGGTTCTAGCCATGCACGACAAGTGCGCAAATGCAGTTCAGGCCGTGCGCGAGTCCGCCGGCCGCAAGCCGTTGACGAAAGCTGAGCTCGATCACATCGAAGATCGCGTGCGCGCTGGCATGCGCTCGGTTGCGAACAAGGATATCGACGCGTGGCGCGGCATGTCTACCGGCGAGCGGATTACCGCCGGCGCTGAGTGGGCATCAAAGCAGCTGACGCAGGAAGCCGAGCTGGCGAAACAGCGCAAGCTCCTGCAGGTCTCGAAACAGCTCGAAACGCAAAACCGGATCGAGGATGCGCTATACGCTGATCCCGAGCGCGCGCACGACAAGAATGCACGTCAAAAGGTCGTGAAAGCCGACATCGAGCAGACGTACGTACTGTCCGGCGCAATCAAGGCCGACTATATGCGTCAGACGATGGCCTCGATCGACGCAATGAAGCATGGCCAGAACTTCGTTGCGCGAGCGTTCGACGTCGACAATCCCGCGATGGAGCGCGACATCGTGCGCGAGATCTACAAGAAGGCCGATGGATCGACGGGTAACGATGTGGCGAAGGCGGCCGCCGAGCAGATCAGCAAGACGAACGAGGCGATGCGCAAGCGCTTCAATGCGTCTGGCGGCAACGTCGGCGACGTCGGCTACGGCTACGTGCCGATCCGCCACAGCCAGGCGAAGGTGCTCGGCAATGGGTCGGATGTGCAGCGGCGCGCGTGGGCGGATTTCGTGCTGCCGCTGCTCGACCGGTCGAAGTACCTGAATGACAACGGCGATCTCATGAGCGATGCCGAAGTGCGCCAGATGCTCACAGGCGAGGCGCGCGGTCCGTGGCAAGAGGCGAACATCAAGGCGAAGGGCAAGGATATGCAGCGGCGCAAGCCGGGCATCTGGGATGAGATCGCGGGCACGTCGCCGCGCGAGATCACGACGATTCGCGGCGCAGTCGGCGCCCGTGCGAATGCGAACTCTGAGCACCGATTCATTCACTTCGTCGATGCCGACGCGCACTTTGAATACAACCGCGCCTACGGCGAGGGCTCGCTCCTGAATGCGACGCTCGATCACGTGAACGGCATGGCGAAGAACATCGCACTCGTCGAGCGCTACGGCCCGAACCCGACGCGAAACATCATGGCGCAGATCGATCGCACCGCCGAGCACGACGGGACGCCCGTCCGAATTCTGGAGAAGGGCCCGACGTCGATTGGCGCGTACTGGGACTATGTCAACGGCAACACGAACACCCCGATCGATCCGACGCTAGCGCGCAACTTCCAGACCGTCAGGACGACGGTTGGTGCGATCAAGCTGCAGGGCACTTTGCTTGCCGCACTCGGCGACGTCGGCACCACGTTCGTGACCGCGAACTACAACAAGGTGCCGTTCTTCCGCACGCTGGGCACGGCTGCGCGCCTAATGGCGCCGGGCTCGAAGGACCTGCGCGACTGGCTGTCGTCGCAAGGTCTGATCGCGGAAAACCTCGAACATGGCCTGACGCGCTGGGGGCAAGACAATCTCGCAACCGACTGGGCGAAAAACCTGTCAGCGGCGACGATGAAGTTCGGCGGCGTCACAGGTTGGACGGATGCGCTGCGCACGGGATTTCAGGCCAACATGATGCGCGGCCTTGCCGAGATCTCGAAAACACCATGGGCGGAACTGACCGAGTGGGATCGCCGCGCGATGTCGCGCGCGGGAATTGCCGAGCACGACTGGAGTGTCGTGAATCAGGCCGAGCCGAGCACGTACGGCAGCAACAAATATCTCACTCCCGATTCGATCTACGAGACCGGGCACCCCGACGCCTCGAATATCGCGCCGAAGCTGCTCGGCATGATCCGCGAGGAAGGCGAATTCGCGGTGCTCAACCCTGATCTGACGACGAAGGTGATCGCGTCAGGCAATTCGGGCACGTGGAAGGGCGAGTTGCAAAAGACGTTCATGCAGTTCAAGAGCTTCCCGATCGCCATGATTACGCGGCATTGGGGCAGGCTGGCCGAAATGCGCCGCTCGGGCGATTACAAGGTCGACGGCGCGCCCGCGCTCGCGAACCCGCTGGCTTACGGCGCCGCGTTGATCGTCAGCACAACGCTGATCGGTGCGATCACCACTGAGATAAAGAACATCCTCGCGGGCAAAGATCCGGAATCGGTTGGCGGCGACCTGAAGCATGCGGCCTCGTTCTGGACTCGCGCGTTCACGACGGGCGGCGGCGCGGGGTTCGCGGGCGACATGCTGAATGCGGCGTTCACCAGCTCGGACTATGGATCGCTGCTTTCAAGCCTCGTCGGCGGCCCCGTTCTTTCGACCATCTTTCAACCTGTACACGCTTTAGCGGAGAATGCCGCTGATGCAGCCGAAGGCAAAGACACGCACGTCGCCGCTGATCTCGTGAAGGTGGCGAAGTCGAATCTGCCGCTGCTGAACCTGTGGTACTGGAAAACGGTGATGAACCGGTTGATCTGGGACAACGTGGCGGAAAGCGTGTCGCCTGGCGTGACCCAGCGCAACATCAACAAGTCGAACAAAGAGTATGGAAATGACTACTGGTGGTCGCCGGGGCAGACATCGCCGGAGCGCGCGCCGAACCTCGCAACCATCGCAGGAGCGCCCTGATGCGACCGGACCAGATTGAACGGCTGAAGCTCCTGGAGGAGTCGCTGATTGACGTCTACCTCGATGAGGCCGATCCGGCGAACTGGCCGGGCGTCGGCACGATGGGATCGCAGCTGACGAAAGAGGAGCGCGGGAATCGCTATTGGGAGAAGAAGAACGCGATTGCGACCGTCGCGCTCGCGCAGGAAACCCGCAAGCTGATTGCAAACGACAAGAACGCGCTCGGTCGCGATCCGTATGGTGACGGCGAGCTCGACAACAGGATCTCCGACGCCGAGAAGCGCGCAGCGCAGCTGGTAGATCGGGTCAAAAAGGACGCTTCGCGCACGGCATTCGTGAAGCGCGCAACGGGTGACACGTAAGATATCTTTCCTCGCCTTCTTTCTCATCTGGGCCGACCGCATGCGGTGGAAGGTTCCGGATGTACACATCATTGCGTGTCACTGGTTGGAAAATAAAGGCACTCTCGCGGTGCTGCGCTGCTTTCGCGGCTTCGGCAAATCGACGCTGCTGGCGGTCTATAACGCGTGGCGCTACTACGAGGACGAGACATTTCGTGTCCTGCACCAGTCGGAATCGGACGGCACCGCCTACAAGACTAGCCGCGACACCCAGAACGTCATCCGCAAACATCCGCTGACGGCGGGTCTGCTACCGACGAATCAGGGCACCGTCGAGCAATGGTGGGTGATCGGCTCGAACGATTACCGGAATGCCAGCATGTACGCGAAAGGCATCCTGTCGAACGTGACCAGCGCGCGCGCGGACGAGTGCCAGAACGACGACGTCGAAGTCCCGAAGAACATCCAGACGCCAGAGGCCCGCGAGAAGCTGCGCTATCGCCTGGGCGAGCAGACGCACATTCTGGTGCCGGGCGGCAGCAAGCTGTACATCGGCACGCCGCACACCCACGATTCGCTCTACGACGAGATCGAGGCGCTCGGCGCAGACTGCCTGACGATTCGCATGTTCGAGAAGGAACATCGTATCGAGCAGGCGACGCACGCGCGCTATACCGTGCCGTTCCGCCCGGAGTACGTGTTTTCCGGCATAGGCAAGCATGCGCGGCTGCTGCGCGAGGGTGCGGACTATTCCATCGAGCCCGGCAATGTGGTGCGGTTCGCGGCCGCGCCGAACAGTCTGATCGACTTCTATGCCGATGCCAGCTGGCCGGAACGGTTCGACGGCGAGGAATTGCAGAAGCGGCGGCGCGAGACGCGCACGATAAACGAGTGGGACAGCCAGTATCAGTTGCACTCGAAACCGGTCGCTGAATGCCGCCTTGATCCCGCGAAACTCCGGGCGTACGACATTCACCCAACGCTGGCGCGGGCAAACCGCGAAATGTGCATGATGCTGGGCGGCGCGCGGATCGTGAGCGCGCGAGCCTATTGGGACTGCGCGACGGGCAAGGCAGGCGGCGACGACTCGGCGATCTCGCTGATTCTCGACGATGCAGCCGGAAACTATTACTGGCACGTGGCCGAGGCGATGGTGGGCGAATTCGCCGTGTTCGGCGACGAGGCGAATTCGACCATTGTCGGCGGCCAGGTGATGCAGGTTTGCGACCTGATTGAAAAGTATTCCATCCCGCAGATCTACGTCGAGACGAACGGCGTCGGCTCGTTCGTGCCGCAGCTGCTTCGCAAGGCGATCAAGGTGCGCAAGCTCAGTTGTGGCGTGCTCGAACGCACCGCAACCGTCAACAAGAACGAGAAGATTCTGGCCGGGCTGGAGGGGCCGCTCAAGTCGGGAGTGCTGTGGGCGCACGTGGACGTTCTGGACGGGCCAGTGTGGGACCAGATGAAGGATTTCAACCCGCTCATCAAGACGCAGGCCGATGACTATATCGACTCCGGCGCGAGCGCGATCCTTGAGGCGCCTGTCCGGATAGGGAAGTTGGTCGGGAATCCGACTGGCGAGGAAGGGCACGATTGGCGTCCAGGATCGGGCGTACATGAGGTGACGCTCGAAATGTAGCGCCGCAGTTGCGGCGCGCCACAAGAGAGGCCGCCGCGTGACAGTCCCAGTCCAGAACCCCATCATTTCGTATGCCG
Source organism: Paraburkholderia steynii (assembly GCF_900100565.1). Lineage (NCBI taxonomy): Bacteria > Pseudomonadati > Pseudomonadota > Betaproteobacteria > Burkholderiales > Burkholderiaceae > Paraburkholderia > Paraburkholderia steynii. The sequence goes on from NZ_FNDI01000021.1 coordinate 49,901, forward strand.
GAAACGGCATCACCACGCTTTTTACGTTCCCGTTCGAGGTTCTTGAGGTTCAGGATCTCAACGTGCTCATCAATGGCGTGGCAGCTACGTTCGGTTCGGGCTATTCGATCAACGGTCTCGGGAATCCGAACGGCGGGTCGGTGCAGTTCAACGCCGTTCCCGCTGCTGGCGCGAAGATCATCATCTATCGCAAGGTTGCGATCGAGCGCACGACCGACTATCAGGACAACGGCGATCTGCTCGCCGATACGGTCAATGCCGATTTCGACCGCATATGGATGGCTCTGCAGGACATCGACGGCCAGTCCACGCGCGCGATCCAGTATCCGGTCACGGAATTTACCCTTGATGGCACGCTGCCCGGCGCGACGGATCGCGCGAACAACGTTCTAGGTTTCGATACCAACGGTTTCCAAACGATGGTGCCAATGCCGGCGAGCGTCGGCGCGGGCGACCTGAAGAACGAGATCTGGAACGATGGCGCCAATTACACGGCCGGCACGTCGACGAGCGTCACGCTCTCGCGTAGCTATACGTCCAAGGCAAATCTCGGCGCCGTCGTCATGATGGGCGTCACGCAGGACCCGGACACCTACAGCATTGCCGGTAATCAGTTGCAGTTCAATGCTGTCATCCCGCTCGGCGTCTCGAAAATCTGGTGCTACGGCGGCACAACGATTTCTCTCAATCAGACGGGCGTCGGCACGGTCGGCGACGAGCAGGTAAAGAGCGGCAGCAAGCTCGCGAACCGCCTCACCTACGAAGCAAATGTCATTGACTTCGGCGCCGATCCGACTGGCGTCGGCGACTGCACGACGGCTGTCCAGAACGCCATCAGCGCCGCGCTCGCAATCGGCATGAAGCGCGTCTATTTCCCGACCGGCACGTACCGGTTCTTCGCCGCTTCGCCGGGCCTCGATCCGGGTGTCGGCAACATCGAGTTCTGTGGCGACGGCCGCGACGCGTCGATCCTGATTCACGAAGAAGGGGATGCGCTGAACACGAGCCCGTTTGAAAGCCGTAAGCATCTGTTCGTGCATATCAGCGACACGACGATGAAGGGCTCGGTGGGCTTCCGCGATCTGCAGATCAAGGGCACGTTGGCTGAAGGCGGCTATGCCGAGCGCGGCGGCACGTCGATCGCGCTGAACTACTACCGATCAGTCCACATCATCAACTGCCGTTTCACGAACAAGTCGCAGATGAACACGGCTTGCGAGTACATACTCGTCGTCCAGGTGATGAACTGTGAGTTCGACGAATGCCTGCGCGACAACGCGCGTTTCCGCTCGTCGTGGAACTGCCTCATCGTCGGCAACACGTTCCGGCATAGCGATGATGATGCCGTCGCGCTGCATCAGGCGAACTACGTCATGGGCACCGGCAATATCCGCGAAGGCATCGTCGTCGCCGACAACACCTTTGAGGACACGTGCGGCATTCACATCCTCGGCGGCCGGAATGTGAGTGTGCATGACAACCTGATGCGCCGCGTCAAGCAGACGGTGATCGACATCGACGCGGACGCGAACGAAGGCCCGAATCCGATGTTCGGTATCAGGGTGCATAACAACCAGATCTTCGATTCGCTGGTGCGCCCGCCGTTCTCCGGTCCGCAGTTCTGCGCTATCTCGGTTACGCAGTTTCCGCCGGCGCCCGACACGAACTCGGCGAACACGATCCCGATGCAAAACGAGACGTCCGGCCCTAACATCGGACTCGTGACGCAGTTCTGGCCGTACCGTGATGCGAGCTATGCGAGCGTCGCCACCTTCGGCTGGCCGACGTCGCTTGCAATCGACATCTCGAACAACACTATCATGCGCACGCTGCCCGCCGTGTCGGCGTACAGCCAATGGGGGTTCGGCAAGGCATTCGCTGTCGGCGGCTATTCCGATGCAGCCGTCTCGGACGCCGCGCTTCGCATGAGTGCGGGTATCGCAGTGCCGGCCGATGCGCGCAACGTGAACATCGGCGGCAACATCATCATGCACACCGGCTCGGCCATTTCGTATTACGCACCGACGACGAACTTCGCCGGGCGCGGCAATCGCGTGCATGACAACGTGCTGTACGACTTTTCGTTCGCGGGCGTGCTGGTGAATTCGCCGTCGTCCGGCATTAACTTCGCCGCCGAAATTTACGACAACGACTTCGACGGCGATCCTTTCCACAACTCGACCGGGCGCGGTGGTTCGGGCACGTGGACGTCCGCTTCGAGCGGCCCGGCGGCGCTCGTCGCGAACGGCTCGGCCGGGATCACGTTCCGGCATAACAAGGTGGCGAACGTATCGCAGCCGATCAACGCGTCGAATGCGGGTTCGTTCTTCATCCGCGACAACCATCTGGTCTGCTCGCCTGCCGCGCTGGGTTATAGCGCGTCGAACAAGGGTATCGGCTTTCTGCCGAACGGCGGCGCGCAGTACTGGCATGAGGTTTCAAACTGCGACCCGACGTCCGCAAGTTACGGAACGCAGTTCAACCCGACGCTTTTCGAAAGCAACGCGATGCCGAGCAGCGGCACGTATGTGCCAGGGCACTTCGTGCGCAACTTCAACTCATCGCTCGCGGTTCATGGCTGGCAGCGCCTCACGCTCGGGAATGCACACGTAGCCGGGACGGACTGGAAGACCGTTGCGCTGACCTGAGATCGATAAAACGTAAAGACCACAGTCGGGGGAAGGATGGGTGAGCGGATGCGATACGAAGATCCGCCGCATACCGAGGGCGACGGCTACGCGGCCGTCGTCGTCGCGCTGGATGCCTTGCGCGACGAAATCGGACAGCGGCACGTCGAAAACACCAGCTCACTTGAGGTTCTGGAAAAGGATCTGAAAGTCGTGATCGAGCGCGTCGACGACCTGGCCAGGGGCTTCCCTGACAGCGATCCGGAGGGGCATCGCCGTGCGCACGAGGCGCTTATCAGAAAGGCCGAAGAGCGCGCGGCACTTTACAAGGCATTGCGTGAAGAACTGGCAAAGAAAGGTCTGTGGGCGCTGGTGCTGCTGCTAGGCATAGCGGTTTGGCAATACATCAAGACGAAGGTTACGCAGTGAGCGACTTCGATATGCCGACGCTGATCGGCGAACTGAGCCGCGACGAAGGGCGGCGCGCGCGGATCTACACGGATACCGTTGGCAAGATCAGTGGCGGCGTGGGGCGCAATCTGTCCGACGTTCCGTTCTCTGACGACGAGATCAACCTGATGCTCACGAACGACGTCGCGCGTGCGTGCGCGGGCCTCGACAAGGGCCTGCCGTGGTGGCGGTCGCTCGATCCCGTGCGCCAGCGCGTGATGGTCAACATGGCCTTCAATCTCGGCATCGAAGGGCTGCTGACGTTCATCAATACGCTGGCCTTTATCAAGGCCGGATCGTGGGATCAGGCAGCCAGCGGGATGCTCAATTCGAAATGGGCGAAGCAGGTTGGCGCCCGCGCGCAACGCCTCGCGCAGATGATGCGCACTGGAGAGACGGCATGAACTGGAGTGACCTGAAAGGCGTCGTCAGCAAGGCCGCGCCTGTCGTTGGCACGCTGCTCGGCGGCCCCGCTGGCGCAGCCGTAGGCGGACTCATTGCCGCCGCGCTCGGGACCGACAGCACGCCCGACGCGGTATCCGCTGCGCTCATCGGCAACCCGGATGCGATCGTCAAGATTCAGGAGTTACAGACGAACGCCAAGGTGCAGCTGCAGCAGCTGGCCGTGACAGCTGAAGCGAACCGACTGGCCGATGTGCAGAACGCCCGATCGCGCCAGACGGCAAACCCGAGGGATTACACGCCGCAAGTGCTCGCCGCATTCGTCACGGTCGGGTTCTTCGGAACGCTCGGGCTGGTGATGTTCGCGCACATGGAGTCTGCCGCGCAGAACCTTCTGCTCGTCATGACGGGCACGCTGCAAACGGCGTGGGTCGCGATCATTTCCTACTACTTCGGCTCGTCGAAAGACAGCGCAGGCAAGACGCAGATGATCGCGGACGTGGGCTATGCCGCTGCCGCTGCGCCGATCAATGTCACCACTTCCGCGCCGGCCGCGCCTGCGCCTCAATCCGACATCTACCGAGGTTCCTGAACATGAAACGACTCTTTGCAGCGGCGCTTGCCGTTATCGCTTCGGTTGCATTTGGCGCAACAACCATTCCGCCGTCGATGCTCACGCCGACGGGTTCGACGTCCGGTCAGGTAATCAGATCGAATGGACCGACCAGCGCGCCGTCCTGGCAGAGCGTGACATTCGGCATTCTGCCGACGATGGCGGCCAACACGGTACTCGGGAACGCCAGCGCGTCGACGGCCACGCCTGCCGCGATCTCGCTGCCGAGCTGCAGCGCGGCCAACAGCGGGCTCCAGTACACGAGTGGGACAGGCTTCTCGTGCGGCACGACGTTCGCGCTGACCGGCGGCACGCTCGCGCAGTTCGCCGCGACGACAAGCTCGCAGCTCGCTGGCGTGATTTCCGACGAGACGGGCAGCGGCGCGCTCGTGTTTGGGACGTCGCCGACGATCACGACGCCGAATATCGTGGGCGTGACGGGCGGCGGAAACGCGAACGCCGGGAGCGTCGGCGAACGCCCGACGCCCACGAACCTGACGAATGTCGCGCTCACCACGACGGTTGCTGTCAACGTATCTAGCGCGTCCCTGACCGCTGGTGATTATGAGGTTCAGTGCGACACGATATTCAATCCGGCGGCTACCACGACCGCAACATCGTTCGGCGTCGGTGTCAGCACCACTTCGGCCACGTTCGGTGCAAACGGCACCTATTCGTCCTATGTAGCCTCGATGGGCGCCAACACCGGTAATCCCAGCCTGATAAGCCCCACGGTGCCAATCAACGTCGCGTCCACCACGACGGTCTACTGTGTTTCGAATGCGACCTTCGCCGTCAGCACCATGCAGGCAAACGGTTTCATGCGGGCTCGCCGGGTACGCTAATCGACTGATTTATAATGCGCCGCTTCGAAACCTGAAGCGGCGTCATGATCTCCGAACCTTACAAAAACAGCCGGATTGCCTCTCTCGCTGCTGGCTGCATCGCCTTACTCGCGCTCGCCTATGGCCTGTATATGGCCATCCGGTACAACGGCACGCACATCCTCTATCCCGCCTTCAGCTTCCGGCAGACGCAGACGGCCATCACATCGTACTGGGCCTGCCGCGACGGGTTCAAGCTGGCGTACGAAACGCCCGTCGCTGGCTACCCGTGGGCGATACCGTTCGAGTTCCCGCTTTATCAGTGGGTCGTTTCGCTGATCTCGTGCCCGCTCGGACTTGATCTGGAGCGCGTCGGCAAGGCCGTCAGCTATGCGTTCCTGATTCTGTGTGCGTTTCCCGCAGCGCACATCTGCAGAGGCCTGTTCGGCGAGAAATGGGCGCCATACTTCTTCGCCTTCTGCGCTGTGTTCTTCACCGCGCCGATTCATGTGTTCTTCGGCCAGGCGTTCCTGATGGAGACGGCTGCGCTGTTCTTCATGCTGTACTTCATCGCGTACATGGTCAGCCTGATTCAGGGCGACCGAACGATGAAGATTGCCGTGCTGGCTGGAATCTTCCAGACGCTCGCGATCCTGCAGAAGTCGACAACCGTCCTGCCCCTGGTGCCAATCCTCGGCTTCTGGCTTTTGGCAGTCGGCTGGCGCGAGATCATTTCCGACCGGTTGCGGGCTCGCGTGTTGTGGCAGGGCGTCGTTGCGGTGCTGATTCCGTTCGTGATCGGCGCGGCGTGGGCGAAGTACAGCGACTACGTCAAGCTCTACAACGACTTCGGCTCGCAGCTCACGTCCGGCGCGCTGACGTCGTGGAACTTCGGCGGCGACCGGCTCAACTGGAAACTGTGGCTGTGGGTGATCTGGCTGCGCAATATCGTGCTGAATCTCGGCGGGTGGGTCGGCGTGGGCATCGCCGCTGCCGGCGTGATCATGCTCGACTGGAAGCACCGCGCGCTGATCGTGGGCGGCATCGCGCTGTTCCTGCTCTATTTCATGGTGTTCACGAACCTCCAGTTCGTACACGAGTACTACCAGATCTCGTGCGAGGCGTTCGTGATCTTCGGCGTCGCCGTGGCGCTCGGCGGCGCGATCGCGCATCGTAACCGCCTGCTTTCGTTCGTCGGCGTCGTCGCGCTCGCTGGCATTACCGCCGTCAACGTCAACACGTTCCTGACCGGCGCGAACTTCCAGCTGCTCAAGACGGTGTACGGCCCCGATTACCCGGTCCTCGCGGCGGCTCACTTCGTGCGGGACAACACTGATCCGGCGCGGCCGATCGTCGTCTACGGTGACGACTGGAGCAGCGAGTTTCCGTTCTTCGCGGAACGCAAGGGCTTCGTCGCGCCGCTCCTGTTCAAGCACTACGACGATCTGGTCGCGAACCCGTCGAAGTACCTGGGCGGCAAGCAGCCGTCAGCCGTGATGGTGTGCCGAGATGCCAGGACGCCAGAATTTGAGGCGCGCGTCGAAGCTGGCATAGCGCCAGCTACCGTCAAGCGGCTAGAATTGTGTGACATTTTCCTCAAGGGGTAGGGCATGAAGGCAATCGCGGCGGCGCTCGCACTGGTCAGTCTGTCGGCATTCGCCGGTCCTTACGGCGCGGCCAAGCAGCTGCCGGACGGCAATATGCTGATGGTCGTACCGCGGAGTCCCGATTGTGGCGGCAAGGCGGCCGCCGTGATCGTCGGCAAGGATGGGGAAGCGGTGGACCACTCGTGCGCTATCCAGCAATCGGCAGAGGGGATTACCGTCGCATTCCGGAATCGCGCGCCGATCACGGTGCGCAGCGACGAGGCAAAACTGTTCGCTGTTCCGCCGGTCGTCGCCGCAAGTCAATGACAGCTTTTTAACAGCATCGCGTATCTGGACGCAGCCACAAGCCAAGTTGCAGGGGTTCGAGTCCCCGCTACCGATGGCGGCGCGGTCCTCATAAAATGCTTATGAAGCGCTGGGATGCTTTACCAGAAACCGTGTTCAACCGATTCGGGATCGGTCTTCATCGATGTTCCTTGATTCTGGTTGTGTCGGTGGAATGAGGGTGTGCGGCAACGCACGCGATGGCGACGGTAACGCCTTCTCGCGCGTGTTTGCGCACGAGCAGTTCGCCGCCTTGTGCGGCAAGTAGCGCGCAAGGCTCGCAAACGCCGTCGATGCCGAGATGCGCGCGCACGTGCGGTGATGCGTCGATCGGTGTGTCGAGCGCGGCGATCGTGTCGCGCGTGAAGGTTCGCAGCGGCAGCGCGTGCCGTGCGCAGAATGCGACGAGCCCAGGCTCATTGGCTTTCGTATCGATCGAGGCAACCGCGATCAGCGCCGAAAACGGCAGCGCGTCACCAAGCGCGTCGCGCACGGCGGCTTCGATCTGTTCGGCCGATACGCCGCGCCGGCAACCGATGCCCGCGATCAGCGCCGTCATGGCTTGAGCATGGCATCGACGGGCGCAGCCAGCGACGCGACGCCGCCGATCACGACGATCGACGGCGAACCGAGCTGCGCTTGCGCAACGCGTTGGACGAACTCGCTCAACGTCGCGCAGACATGGCGCTGCTCGGGGCGCGTCGCCGATTCCATCGCGGCGCAAGGCGTGTCGGGCGGCATATCGGCGCGCAGCAGCGCGTCGACGATGTCGTTGAGCCGCCGCATGCCCATGTAGATGACGAGCGTCATGTGCGTGGCTGCGAGCGCGCGCCAGTCCGCTTCGTGCTCGCCCGCGCCGTGACCGGTGACGAAGATGACGCCCTGAGCATGATCGCGATGCGTGACGGGAATGCCGATCGCAGCGGGTGCGGCGATGCCCGCCGTGATTCCGCTGATGATTTCGACGTGAATGCCCGCGGCCTGCAGTGCCTGTTGCTCTTCGCCGCCGCGGCCGAACACGAACGGGTCGCCGCCTTTGAGCCGCGCGACGCTGCGGCCCGCGCGCAGATGATCTAGCATCATCGCGACGATTTCGGGTTGCGGTGTGGATTGCTGCCCGCCGCGTTTGCCGACATGGACGATCTGCGCGTCGTCGCGCGCGAATTGCAGGACCTCGGGATTGACGAGATCATCGACCAGCACGACGTCGGCCAGCGCGAGCGTGCGCGCGGCTTTGAGCGTCAGCAGTTCGACGTCGCCGGGGCCGGCGCCGATCAGCCAGGCGCGGCTCATGGCAAGGAGAGCGCCGCTGCACGGGCGGGCGCTTGTGTGTGACAGGTCATGCGATGTTGCGTGTGACGCGCGACGGCTGCTCGAGCCGGTGCCGCGCGTGGGCGCTGGTATCCGTTTCCCGCGGTTCCAGCGAATGGCGATGAAGTTCTCGCCCCCTTGCACCTGGCCGGTATCCGGGCTGACGGCTCATCGCGTTCGCCTTCCCACCTGCGGGTTGCAGGCAGTGGCCTTGAACGCACTGCGCGGAACATCCTTCATTCCGCTCGCCGCGTGACCGTTGCGGGGACAGCACAGGCCAGGCGGCTTCATGTTTCGCGTGGCTCGCTCGTGTTGCGAGCGCGATGTGAAGACGCTTCCCTGTTTCCCGTTTAACCCCGCCAGCCGTCGAGCCGGCGGGGCACCAGATGCGCCAATACGATAGCACACCGGCACCCGCGGGCGGGCGGCGCGGGGTTTTCCGACGCACCCGCCCGATGGCGATTCTTGCCGTGTTTCGACAAATTCGAAAACTGTTTTCAAGCGGTATTGGTGGTAAAGCCCAAGGGTGGTCATTTATAGTGGCCGGACGTGAGACGTCAGTTTTTTCCGGTGTTAAATATCGGATAACTAACAAAATTTCACCTCAATTTGAATGGGTGGTGCGGGTCACCGCCTTTTCGACTGCGTCTGCCCGTGAACAGGCAGATTAACCTTTAGGGAGAACATTAAAATGAAACTGGCAACGATCGCGTCGGTCATGCTGGCAGCCGCGCTGGCGGCGACCTCGGTACAGGCAGCGGACTCGCTCGCGAAGGCTGCGGATACGCTCGTGGAAGCTGCGCCGCCCATCCATCTGAAGGCGCGCATCATCGCGCTCGACGCCGGTGCTCGCACGGTCACGCTGAAGGGCGAAGACGGCATCGAGGTCACGATGCAGGTGGATGGAAAAATGGCCGGGTTCGACAAGCTGCGCGTGGGCGAGAAGGTCGACGTGCTGTACAAGAATGCATTGCTCGTCCAGGCCGAGAAGGTGGACCCCGCCGGCAAGGGCATCCGTGAGCGCGTCGATGCTCAGGTGACCCTGAAAGGCCCGGACGGCCGGGATTCGGTGCATCAGGTCGAAACGCTGTCCACTGTGCAGAAGATCGATCCCGCCAAACGCCTGCTCACGCTGCGCGGTGTCTACGAGACGCAGATCATCAGGGTCACGCCGGATTTCGACCTGAAGGACCTGCACGTCGGCGACACGATCCACGCGGTTTTCGTCTCGGCGACGGCTATCGAAGTCACGCCGCAAGGCGCTGCGCACTGAGTTGCGCATGTCCACCGGCTGTCGCAGGGCGGCAGCCGGTGGACTTCCCCTTTAGCGAACCCCACGCAATCGAACGGCGGCATGAGGCACGACTCATGCCGCCGTCTCTCCTTGACGCTACCTGCCGGCGGGCCTAAACTCGCCGCACTCTGGTGCTCGCGCGCGCGCTCTCTGCGCGCGCAGTTAAACGGGAAATAGCAGGCTGTGTGCGCAGGCGCCGGTCAAACTATGCTGCTCCCCGCAACGGTAGGTGAAGGCATCGCGCAGACGATGCAGAGCCGGCCTCGCTGCATGTGCGTCCAATAGCGGCCCATGCAGACAATCCACTGCGCGAAAACGCTCGCGCGGGAAGGAGAGGCGGCGCTTTCATCAGCCCGGATACCGGCCCGAGAAAACGACGCCATGCTGCGGGGATGCGGCACTGCGTTCACGATTCCTCATGCGTCGCAGCGCGGTTTCGCGCCCGGATCGATCGGGCCGCGAAGCCCATGCGGCGCCGTTTTCGTCCCCGTGCATCACTTATGACCTTGCATCGCTTGCCGGACGGCGCGCGACTTCGAGGTCACTCGACCGCATTTCGAGTTACGGAGCCACCATGCAGACACAGATGCGCAAGATTCCGGTGACGATCGTCACGGGTTTTCTCGGCAGCGGCAAAACGACGTTGATGCGTCACATTCTTCAGCACGCGGGCGGTTTGCGCATCGCGGTGATCGTCAACGAGTTCGGCGAGCTTGGCATCGACGGCGAGATTCTCAAGGGCTGCGGCATCGGTTGCGATGAAAACGGCAACGAGACGGAAGGTCAGCTTTACGAGCTTGCCAACGGCTGCCTGTGCTGCACCGTGCAGGAAGAGTTCTTCCCCGTGATGGAGCAGCTTGTGGAGCGGCGCGAGCAGATCGATCACGTGCTGATCGAAACGTCGGGCCTCGCGCTGCCGAAGCCGCTTGTGCAGGCGTTCAACTGGCCGTCGATCAAGAACAGCTTCACCGTCGATGCCGTCGTGACGGTGGTCGACGGCCCGGCTGTCGCGAGCGGTCAGTTCGCCGAAGACCCCGCTGCCGTCGATCAGTTGCGCAAGGCCGATCCGAATCTCGATCACGAATCGCCGCTGCACGAGCTGTTCGAAGACCAGTTGTCGGCAGCGGATCTCGTGATCCTCAACAAGACCGATCTGCTCGACGAAGCGCAGCAGGCGAGCGTCGAAGCCGTCATTCGCGAAGAGATTCCGCCGCAGGTCAAGGTGGTGCGCGCGCATATGGGGCAACTCGATCTGCACGCGCTGCTCGGGCTTGAATCCGCTTCGGAAGAAACGATTCATCTGCGTCACGACCATCATGGCTCCGCGGATGATCCCGAGCATGCGGATCATCATCACGACGAGTTCGACTCCGTGGTCGTGTCGGCGCGCGCGCCGTCGCGTGAGGCGATGATCGCGGCGTTGCAACGGGTCGTCGAAGGCCACACGATCTATCGCGTGAAGGGCTTTGCCGCGCTGCAGGGCGCGCCGATGCGTCTGGTGATTCAGGGCGTGGGCAGGCGCTTTGACAGCTATTTCGACCGGCGCTGGCAGGCGGGCGAACTCGATGCGTCGTCGCTGAGCCGCTTCGTGCTGATCGGCGAAGACCTCGATCAGCCTGTGCTGCAACGCGCGCTCGACGAAGCGCTGAGCGCTCAGGAACAACAGGCTTAAGGCACCGCGATGCATCTGCTGCGCACCGTTCCCGGCGGTTTCGTCGACGATACGAAGGGCGTGATCCGTATCGACCAGAAGCCCGCCGATATCGTGATCCTCAGTTCCGCCGACACGACGCTGTCCCTGCTCGCGAGCGTCGTGCCGCGTCTGGGCGACGGTTTTCCGAGCGTGCGCCTGGCGAATGTCACGTATCTGCGACAGCCGGCTTCGGTGGATTTCTACCTGGACGATGTGTTGCAGCATGCACGCGTCGTCGTCGTCGATCATCTGGGCGGCGAGGCGTACTGGCCGTACGGCATCGAACAGGTCGTGGCGCTGGCGCAGCGCAAGCAGCAGACGCTCGCGATGTTTTCCGGCGACTTGCAGGAAGACCCGAACCTGCTCGCGCGCAGCACGGCTGACGCGGACCTGTGCCATCAGTTGTGGCGCTATCTGCGCGAGGGCGGCGCGCACAACGCCGAATCGTTCATGCGCTGCATTGCGTGGCGCGGCTTCGGTTGGGGCAAGGAGCCGGCGCCGCCGAGTCCGTTGCCGGCCGCCGCGCTGTATCACCCCGGGCGCGACCTGGCGACCATCGACGACTGGCAGGTGCGCTGGAAGCCCGACGCGCCCGTCGTCGCGATTCTGTTCTACAAGGCGCATTTGCAGGCGGCCAACACGGCCGTATTCGATGCGCTGATCGATGCGCTCGAAGCGCGCGGGATGAATCCGTTGCCCGTCGCGATCACATCGTTGAAAGACACGATCAGCCGCGATGTCGTGCAGCAACTCGCCGCGCAGCATCGCATTGCGCTCGTGCTGAACACGACGGCGTTCGCGGCTTCCGCCATCGACGATCCCGAGCCGCTCGCGCTGGCGGGCGACGCGCCCGTGATGCAGGTGATCCTGAGCGGCGGCAATCGCGAAGACTGGGTGAACGACAATCACGGTCTCAATTCGCGCGACATCGCGATGCACGTCGCGCTGCCCGAAGTGGATGGCCGCATCATCACGCGCGCGATCAGTTTCAAGGGGCTTGCGTATCGCTGCCCGCACACCGAAGTGGACGTGGTCCGCTATCAGCCCGATCACGAACGCGTTGCGTTCGTCGCGGAGTTGAGCGAGCGCTGGTGCAGGTTGCGCATCAAAGAGAATGCGGACAAGAAGCTCGCGCTGATCCTCGCGAACTATCCGATGAGCGAAGGGCGCATCGGCAACGGCGTGGGACTCGATACGCCGGCGTCCGTGGTGAACATTCTGACGATGCTGCGCGGCGAGGGCTATCGCATCGACGACGTGCCTTCGAACGGCGATGCGTTGATGGATGCTTTGACGCAAGGCGTGACCAACGATCCCGTCGTTCGCGATCTGCGGCCCGCTTTGCAAAGCCTTGCGTTGAGCGATTACATGACGCACTTCGCGCGTCTGCCGCAGTCGATGCGCGACGCTTTGAATGCGAAGTGGGGCCCGCCCGAACAAGATCCTACTTTGCGGCGCGGGCGCTTCATGATCGCGGGCTGGCGATGCGGGTATGTGTTCATCGGTATTCAGCCGCCGCGTTCGCGCGAACAGAACGATTACGCGAGCTATCACGACGCCGAACTCGTTCCGCCGCATGCGTATCTCGCGTTCTATTTCTGGCTGCGTCATCAGTTCAATATCGATGCCGTTGTGCATGTCGGCAAGCACGGCAACCTCGAATGGCTGCCGGGCAAGAGCGTCGCGCTGAGCGATGCTTGCTGGCCCGATGCGATATTCGGGCCGTTGCCGCATCTGTACCCGTTCATCGTCAACGATCCGGGCGAGGGCAGTCAGGCAAAGCGGCGCGCGCAGGCTGTGATCATTGATCATCTGATGCCGCCGCTCACGCGCGCGGAAAACTATGGGCCTTTGCAGGACCTCGAACGCCAGGTCGATGAATACTACGACGCGTTGATGGTCGATCCGCGCCGCGCGAAGCTGTTGCGCCGGACTATTCTCGATACGATCGTCAAGCATCGGCTGCATGAAGAGCTGAGTCTCGAAGCACCTGTTGATAGCGATGCGGAAGACTCGTTACTGACGAGCGTCGATGCATGGCTGTGCGAGCTGAAGGAGGCGCAGATTCGTGACGGCTTGCATACGTTCGGGCAATCGCCTGACGGCATACAACGGCGCGACACGTTGCTCGCGCTTGGGCGCTTTCCAGTAGGCGATGGACGGGGCGCAAAGGCGGGCATTATCGATGCGCTGGCGCGCGATCTCGGTGTGGATCATCTGTTCGATCCGTTGTCGGCGGATTGGTCGGCCGAGTGGAACGGCCCGCGTCCTGCTCTGTTGCAGCGGGTCAGTGACGCGCCGTGGCGCCATAACGGCGATACGCGCGAAAGGCTCGAACTGCTCGCGGCGTCCATGCTCGATGATATGTGCGGGATGTCGCCTGACGCGTTCTCAACCATAGATGAACTGCCGCAAGCAGCGCGCGTGCTCGAACGTTTGCGCGACGATATCCTGCCGCGTCTCGACGCATGTGGCCCGCACGAACTGATGCACCTGAAGCGCGGACTCGAAGGACGCTTCGTGCCGCCCGGCCCGAGCGGCTCGCCGTCGCGCGGACGTCCCGACGTGCTGCCCACGGGCCGCAACTTCTATTCCGTCGATACCCGCGCCATTCCGACGCAAGCGGCGTGGTCGCTGGGACTCAAGTCCGCGCAGACGCTGATCGAGCGGCACTTGCAGGAGCACGGCGACTATCCGCGCGCGATTGGCCTCTCCGTGTGGGGCACGGCGACGATGCGAACGGGCGGCGACGATATCGCGCAGGCACTCGCGCTGCTTGGCGTGCGGCCGAAGTGGGCGCCGGGCAGTCATCGCGTGACGGACTTTGAAATCATGCCGATTGCGGCGTTCGATCGTCCGCGGACCGATGTCACGTTGCGCGTGTCGGGTTTCTTCCGCGATGCGTTTGCGAACGTGATGCATCTGTTCGATGCAGCCGTGCAGGCCGTTGCCGAACTCGACGAGCCCGAAGACGTCAATCCCATCCGCGCGCGCGTCCTGCGCGAGCGCGACGCGTGGATCGCGCGCGGCGTCGCTCCCGACGAAGCGCGCAGGCGTGCGGGCTTTCGCGTGTTCAGCGCGCGTCCGGGTGCCTATGGCGCAGGTTTGCAGCAGATGATCGACACGCAGCAATGGCAAACGGATGCCGATCTCGCGGACGCGTATCTGTCGTGGGGCGGCTATGCGTACACGCAGAAAAGCGCCGGCGAAGAGGCGCGGCACGCATTCGGCACGCGGCTCGCGGCGATGGATGTGGTGTTGCAGAACCAGGACAACCGCGAGCACGACGTGCTCGATTCGAACGATTACTACCAGTTTCAAGGCGGCATGACGGCGGCCGTGCGGCATCTCGCGGGCAGCCAGCCGCATGTGTATCACGCCGATCACAGCAACCCTGACACACCGCGCGTGCGCACGCTGCATGAAGAGATCGCGCGCGTGATCCGTTCGCGCGTGGTAAATCCGAAGTGGCTGGATGGCGTGAAGCGTCACGGATACAAAGGCGCGGCGGAAATCGCAGCGACTGTCGATTATCTGTACGGCTACGACGCGACCGCGCGTGTGGTCGCCGATCATCAATACGCGCTCGTCGCCGATGCGTATCTGAACGACGCCGATACGCGTGAGTTCATGCGCAAGCACAATCCCCATGCGCTGCATGGCGTTTGCGAGCGGCTGCTCGAAGCGATGCAACGTGGACTATGGCAACAACCGGGCGAGTATCGCGCGCAGGTCGAACAGCATCTGCTGGATAGCGAACAGCACATCGAAGGATCACGATCATGAGCGAAGCCAGCGCGCGGCGCGCGGCCTTTCCGTTTTCTGCGTTGATCGGCCAGGCGGCGCTTCAACAGGCGCTGCTGCTGGCCGCTGTCGATCCCGGCATTGGCGGCGTGCTGGTCAGCGGGCCGCGTGGGACGGCGAAATCGACGGCTGCGCGCGCGTTGGCCGAGTTGTTGCCAGAAGGCCAGTTCGTGACGTTGCCGCTCGGCGCGAGCGAAGACCGGCTAATCGGCACGCTCGATATCGAATCGGCGTTGCGCGATGCATCGGTGCGCTTTTCGCCGGGGCTGCTGGCGAAGGCGCATCGCGGCGTGTTGTATGTCGATGAAGTGAACCTGTTGCCCGATGGGCTCGTCGATGCGCTGCTCGATGCGGCGGCGAGCGGTGTGAACACGGTCGAGCGCGACAGCGTTTCACACACGCACGATGCGAGCTTCGTGCTGATCGGCACGATGAACCCGGAAGAGGGCGAGTTGCGTCCGCAACTGACGGACCGGTTTGGCTTGATGGTTGAGCTGGAAAATTGTTACGAGCCGCAGATACGTCAGGCGATCGTCAAGGCGCGGCTTGCGTTCGATCTCGATCCCCGTGGCTTTCGCGCAGGATACGAGGCACAGCAGGACGCACACGCCGCGAGGCTTCGCGATGCGCGTGCGGCTTTGGCGCGCTTTTCGTTCGACGATGCCGTGCTCGCGCATGTCAGCACGCTGTGCATTGCGGCTGGCGTTGACGGTATGCGCGCCGATCTCGTGATGCTGCGCGCGGCGCGTGCGCTGGCGGCGTTCGAACAGGCCGATGCGGTGACGGTCGCGCATGTCGACAGTGTGGCTGAATCGGTGCTGCTGCATCGGCGTCGGCAGGATGAGCCTGCCTCGCAGCAGCAGGACGGTTCGTCTGCACCGTCGTCTTCTTCTGCGCAGCATGCTTCAACCGGTACCGCGACTGCTACAGCAGAAGCCGACTACGGTTATCTTCCTCCAGAACCTGCAGGCTTGACGCGGGTGAAGGGCGTCATTCCACTCAACGCAAAAAAACGCTAAGCCATCGAAAGAGCGCGGCCGCGCGCGCAATGCGCAGCGGTTTTCGATGGCGGCAAGGCGCGGGCGATGTGGCGCGAGGCGGTTCGCCTGGCGCGCGACGCATCGCGTGGCCACGCACGCTCGCGGCAAAGCGCAACGCGCGATTGCGTAGCGAACACCTGCGGTTCGTCCATGAAGAAGCACGCGGCGGGGTGCTGCATTGCTTCGTGCTCGATTGTTCCCATTCGATGCTGGCAGGACATCAGTTGGCGCTCGCCAAAGGGCTGCTCGTCGCGCTGTTCGATCAGGCGCGCGCGACGCGCTCGGAGGTTGCGCTGGTGTGTTTTGGTGGCGTCGGGGCGGATGTGCGCTTCGGCCCCGCCGTGCCGCGGTGGTGGATAGAGCGGTGGCTCGCGCCTGTTGGCGGCGGTGGCGGCACGCCTTTCGTGCTGGGTATCGAAACGGCGTCTGCGTTGCTCGAACGGGCGGCGCGCCTCAAGCCTGCGCAGCAGCGCTGGCTGTGGATTCTTTCCGACGGCCGCAGCAGCGGTTCTCCTTCGCGGCCGGCATCGGCGGATCATGTCGTGCTGGTCGATTTCGAGCAAGTTGAACGTGTGCGGATCGGGCGTTGTGAACAGATCGCGAAGGCGTGGGACGGCTTGCATCTGACGCCCCAGCAGTTAATCGGTTGATTTCCCCGGCAACTGAAGATAACTCCTACCTTATCTTAGCATTGGCGGACGCATCGTCTTATGGATGCGCGTCATAGTATTTAGTTCGTGTTCCTATGTGTATTGCTATGGGGCGCGAGCTAGTTCGCAAGCCGGAAGTCCATAACACATTTGTCGCTGTGCAAACTGGTCCGATTCGATTGTTGGATGGTGATGACGATGTAGGGATTGTCTGTCATCGTCGTCATGATGATTCGAAATTGAGATGCTTCTGAACTGATTGGGAATTATCCGATTCTGAGAAATCTGAGCGTTCTTATACCGTGCCGTCTGTGCGACCAATGGACGACGATCGTCCAGTGCGGGGGTCGTGCCTAGCACTAAATAAGTGTTAGCTGCTTTTCGATTAACCACACATGGATAATTTAGGATAACGATGAATAGGTCATATCGATCAGTTTGGAACGCGTCTACGAACACCTGGACGGCAGTGCAGGAAAATGCGAAAGGTCGGACGAAAAAGTCTACTCGGTCGACACTGCTTATCAGTGCGGTCACTTCCCTGATCGGCGTAGCTGCTGCTACGCCCGCGTGGGCCTCGTCGATTGCGAACAATTTCTGCACACCAACCAACGCAGGCAGCGGCACCTGGTCGAATGTGGCGGGTTGCTTCACGGATGCCGGGGCATACAATTCGCTGCACAATCTGGGCGAAACGGTCTACGGTTCCTATGGCTATGTTCCGACCAATATTAGCTTCGCGACGATTATGGGTTTCGCGGGCCAGGTCAATTCGCTTTACGGAACTGCGTTGGGCGCAAACGGCGTCGTAACGGGCGCAGCACAAAACAGCGTGGCCCTTGGCGCGGGTTCCGTGGCAACCGATCCAAACACTGTGTCCGTGGGTCGTGTCGGCAACAATCCGTTGTATAACGTGAATGTAGCGGGTAGCGATCCGACGAGCGTCGACGCGACGCCGATGAACCAGTCGTTGCTGGGCACGCTGACGCGCCGCATCACTAACATGGCGGCGGGTATCAACAGCACGGATGCCGTGAACGTGTCGCAGCTCCAGGGCGTGACGAACGCGTTGGGTGGCGGGGCCGGGATCAACTCCACGACGGGCGCGGTCACCGCACCGACGTTCGTGGTGGGGAACAACACATACAACAACGTGAGTGGCGCGATCTCTGACTTGAACGGTCGGATGGCGGGCGGAAACAAGTACTTCCACGCGAATTCGGGCGCTGCAGATTCTCTTGCGAGCGGTCAGGATTCGTTGGCTGTCGGACCTGCGCAACGGCAAGTGGTCAGGCAGCGTCGGCGCTTGGTTACGGAACAAACGCATCCGGTTATGGTGCGGCGGCAGTGGGTCTTTACGCGAATGCCGCGGGCAGCAACGCGGCAGCGATAGGTTTTTCGGCGAATTCGAGCGGGACGAGCGCGGTCGCAGTGGGTCACAACGCGGTCGCGTCGGGTGACTACACCGAAGCAATGGGCAATTCCGCTCAGGCACTGGGTACGGGCGACATCGCGCTGGGCGCATCGTCGACGGCTTCGGGCGCTGGCACGTACGCGGCGGCGCTGGGTGCGAACGCGCTGGCGACGGGCGCAGGCTCGGCCGCGCTGGGCGCAGCCAGCAACGCGGCGGGCAGTCTGTCGACAGCGCTGGGCTACGGCGCGAAGGCGACAACGGCGAATTCTGTTGCACTGGGCTCGAACTCGGTGGCGAACTCGACGACGCTAGGCACGGCGGGCTTCCAGCCGGCTGGCGGCACGATGATCCAGGCCTCGACGGCAGCGGGCGGTGAAGTTTCCGTTGGCAAGGCGGGTGCGGAGCGTCGCATCACGAACGTGGCGGCAGGCTACGCTGCGACGGATGCCGTCAACGTCAGCCAGTTGATGGCCGAAGACGCACGAGTGAATCTCGTCAACAACAACCTGAGCAACCTGTCCAACGTCGTCAACAACATCCCGACGAACGCTAGTCTGAAATACTTCCATGCGAATTCGACGCTGGCGGATTCGACGGTGACAGGAGTCAACAGTGTCGCTGCGGGTCCGGCGGCGGTGGCGAGCGCAAACAACGCGGTTGCACTTGGCGCGAACTCGGTGGCGGATCGCGCGAATACGGTGTCGGTGGGTTCGGCTACGGCGCAGCGGCAGATCGTGAACGTGGGCGCGGGTCAGCAGGCCGCCGATGCGGTCAACGTGTCGCAGCTCTCGGGTGTGACGCAGGCCTTGGGCGGTGGCGCATCGGTGAAGGCTGACGGCTCGATTGCGCAGCCGACGTACAACGTTTATGGCAATACGTATTCGAACGTGGGCGATGCGCTCGGGAATATTTCGAGTGCTACGGGCAATATTGTTCAGAGTCTGAAGTACATCAAGTTTGGACCGAGCGGGGCGGATCAAGCGCAGGCAGGCGGTAATGACTCGATTGCGTTGGGCGGCAACGCGGTCGCAAGCGCGAATGGTTCAGTTGCTATTGGACGCGCTGCTTTTGCTACCGGCTTGAACTCTGTTGCAATCGGTTATGGTTCTCAGGCCGGCGTGGCTAACACGTTCGCGGTGGGCAATTCGTTCACGCCGCGTCGCATCGTCAACGTTGCTGATGGTGTAAACGACACGGATGCGGCTACGGTCAGGCAGATGAACCAGATGGGTTCTGATCTTGAAACCCAAATCGCGAATGTGATCAAGCCGACGACGGTTCTGAAATCGTCGGCTTTGCTGGGTACGTCAAGCGATAGCGATCCGGCTACCGTGGCGCAGTTGAAGAGCATGACAAATGCACTGGGCGGCGGCGCCACCGTTGCTGCAGATGGTACGGTCTCTGCGCCTGCATATGTGGTGCATGGTGCGACCTATTCGAACGTTGGTGATGCGGTTGCCAACATTGCGAAGTCTACGGACGGGATTGGATTCGGTCCAGGAGGGACGGCGGGTTACGCTCAGGCATCCGGTACTGATTCGATAGCGGTAGGAGGTGCTGCGTTTGCAACTGCGTCAAATGCCATCGCAATCGGTACTGGGGCACGTGCGACATTTTCGAATTCGGTCGCGATCGGCTATGGTTCGGCTGCGAGCGCTGCGAACACCTTCGCTGTGGGTAACGTAGGGTCAACACGCCGCATCGTGAACGTTGCTGACGGTATCAACGCCACTGATGCAGCGACCGTTGGCCAAGTGAGTTCTGACATTCAGGCAGCAATCGCGAATCTGAATCTGAACGGGACGACCAATTCTGGTCTGCTCAAGTCGGCGGTGCATTCGACATCACTCCTTGGTGCTACCCCAACTTCAAGCTTGCCGCCGGAACAACTGATCGTGTCGGGACCGACCGACAAGGGCGGTCAAATCGAGGCTTCGGGTACGGACTCGATGGCGATTGGCCTGAACTCTAAGGCTGATGCTGATTATGCACTTGCCACAGGTGTCAATGTCCGTACGCTGGGGACTGGATCGGTTGGCGTCGGGCAACAGATTGCCATCGACGGCCAGAATACCGTGGTGATCGGCACGAACGTAACGGCGGCTGCAGACAATGCACTCGTTATCGGCAACAACAGTTCGACGGTCGTGCCGGGAGCGAATGGCGGCATTGCGATTGGTAACAATGTGCAGGTTGGCGGCGTCAATACGCTGGCGATCGGTACAAACATTTTGGCGTCGGGTTCGAACAGCGTCACGCTCGGCTACGCAAGTGCTGACGGTGGCGTGGCGAACGTCGTATCTGTGGGCAGCAGCAAGCTGCAACGCCGCATCATCAACGTCGCAGCCGGCACGCAGAACACCGACGCAGTCAACGTCTCGCAGCTTTCCGGCGTGACGGCTGCACTCGGCGGCGGCGCAACGGTGAACGCCGACGGCTCGATCAAGAAGCCGACATACACCGTGCAAGGCACGACGGCAACTGATGTCGGCACGGCGATCTCGAAGCTCGACGGCGCAGTGTCGAACGTCAGCAACAACGTCACGAACCTCACCCAGAACTTCAACAACGTCGTGAATGGCGGCGGCATCAAGTACTTCCACGCCAGTTCGACGCTGGCAGATTCGTCTGCGTCGGGCGCGGAATCGGTGGCGATCGGAGGTGGTGCAATCGCATCGGGCGCGAACTCGGTCGCACTGGGCTCGGGCTCGGTCGCAAGCTCGGGCTCGCTGGGCGTGAAGGGTCTCGCGCCGGACAACGCAGCGCTGACGGCTGGCACGGCCTTCGGTGAACTGTCGGTTGGCACATCGGGTAAGGAACGCCGCATCACCAACGTTGCAGCAGGCTATAACGCAACCGACGCAGTGAACGTGAGCCAGTTGATGGCCGAAGATGTAAAGGTCAACAACGTCAGCAATAACCTCAGCAACCTGAGTAATGTCGTCAACAACATCGGCGCCAACGTCTCGATGAAGTATTTCCACGCGAATTCGTCGCTGGTTGACTCGACGGCATCGGGTGCGAATGCAATCGCCGTGGGTCCGCAAGCGACGGCGGCGGGCACGAACGCGATCGCGGTTGGCTACAACGCGAGCGCAACCTCTGCTGAATCGGTCGCTCTCGGTTCGAATTCGACGACATCGGCCATTCTGTCAGCAACGGCGTACAACCCGGGCAACGCAACGCTCTCGGGCACGACGGCGGCAGGCGAAGTCTCGGTGGGCAATGGAAGCTTCAATCGCCGCATTACCAACGTGGCGGCCGGCTCGGCAGCAACGGACGCGGTGAACGTGAGCCAGTTGATGGCTGAAAACGCGAAGGTCAACGCCGAAGGCACGGCGACGGCAGCGGCGCTGGGCAGTGGTTCGACCTACGACCCGACGACGGGCAACATAGGTGCGCCGACGTACATCACGGGAGGCTCGACGTATCAGAACGTAGGCGGTGCGATCACCAACATCGATGCTCGTCTGTCGAACATTACCAGTGGTACCGGCGACGGCATCAAGTATTTCCACGCCAGCTCGACGCTGGGCGACTCGTCGGCATCGGGCAAGGACAGCGTGGCGATCGGCGGTGCAGCGACGGCATCGACGGCGAACTCGGTCGCGCTGGGCT